>JBJXFJ010000628.1:0-12159 GCA_046154735.1 Chloroflexota bacterium
CGATGATCGCTGCACTCCGAGACTCCAGCCGATCAACAGCGAAACGTCGCTCTCTTATATTGTCCCGATCAGATCTGACAATCGATCCATTTCGTGGATGTCATCGGACCCGGAGTAGAACACTAACTCATCCACTCCGGTCTCTTCGAACTGCTTGATAATCTCCCTTATCGCGTCGGGCGTGTTCGGGAACGACTGTGCCATGGTGTCCGCTATGGGGCCCATGAACCGATACCAGATTTTTAGCCCGGCCACCGTTGAATCTATGGCGGCTTGGTCAATGCCGAAGTAACTCAGCGCCACGAAGCGCGGCTTACCGGGATGTCCAGCGGCTTGCCGATGCTCCATGACGATGTCGAAATTGGTCTTGGCGCGAGAGGGTCCGCCACCACCCGACATGAATGCGTAGCCGAGCCGACCGATGCGCTGAAGTGCTACCGGACTGGACGCGCCAAGGATGATCTCGGGGCCGCCGGGTTGAACAGGCTTCGGTCCCACCGGGTCAATGCCGGCCACCGGTGGCTCACCGTTCCAGATCCGCTTCATGAGCTCTAGACCGTGCTCGAACTTGGCGCCGCGCTGGCGAAACTCAGTTGGCGTGGCCAAATAGTCATCCTCGCGACCGCCAATACCGAGTCCGAGAGAGAGTCGACCATGTGATAGCGCATCCACACTCGCTGCCTGCTTCGCCAGCATGCCAGCACCGCGCAGGGGGAGCAGTAGCACGGTGGGCATGAGTCGCACGCGCTTCGTCACCGCCGCGGCCGCCGCAAGCGTGACCATTGGCTCCCAATTCTGCTGCACCACCCGGTCCACCACGCCCAGGCTAGAGAACGGCCCCTGGTCCGCCGTCGCTGCCCACTCTACAAGCCGGTTACCCGTGACACCTGCAACGGCCGATGGTAATCCGATTCCTATCTGCATACCTTGCTTCTCCCACGCGACCACGTCGCACGATCCGATACTACCATTGACCCATCGATAGGGGCCCCGGGGCTTGCACTGCCCCGCGCCGCGGCAGAGCCGCATCCCGTGAGGGTGCGGGTCCTCGTCCGAAATCCCCGGCCACCGGATGTATCGTCACCACCACCTCCGAGCCGCGACCGTCAGCGAGCGGTTCCTGACGCAGACTCCCTCGTCGGAGAATCATGACATTGAATCAAGTTTCCCGGAGCGAATCCACCATTCACGGATGGGAGAATCTGCCTCAGGAACCGCTCGCTGACGGTCGCGGCTCGGTACCGGGGTCCAAGGTCACAACCGGTGACTAGGAACACGGTAGGAGGAACCGTGCCCTTACGGGATGCGGCTCGGCTTGCTCAGGCGGTAGACGTGGTACATGAGGATGGATCCTGCTACGGAAGCGTTGAGTGACTCAACGGTGCTTTCCATGGGCAGGCGCACTAGAATATCGCATTCTCGACGAAGGAGATCGCCCAGTCCGCGACCTTCCGCACCAACGAGAATGACCAGCGGTCCGGTGAGATTGGCCTTGTCATAGGGGTCACGCACCTGTCCATCCAACCCCACCACCCAGAAACCAATCTGTTTGAGCGTGGCCAGGGCCTGGCGCAAATTGGGTGTCTGAACAATGGGCACGCGGAGCGCGGCGCCGGCGGAGGCCTTGACCACGGTGGGTGTGATCCCCGCCGCGCGATGCTCAGGAATAATCACCGCCCGCACTCCTGTGGCCACGGCCGTGCGGATGAGTGCTCCGAGATTTCCCGGATCCTGCACCGAATCAAGCATCAGCACTCGGTCCTCTGCCGTGGGCGTTTCTAGTAGTTGCACGAGATCACCGATGGTCAGAAGACGCACGGGCTGAAGCTCCGCGATCACACCCTGATGATTGCCGGTCCTTTGATCAAGCACGGTGCGGTCCACCAGCTCTACATTGACGTTCTGATCGTGAGCAAGCCTCACAATCTCGTCAATCGGTACGCCATGGGCGCTTCGCGAAACGAGTACCCGCGTAACCGGCGCTCCGGAGGTAAGCGCCTCACGGATAGCATTCCGTCCGTAGATCCAATCGAAGCTCATTCGCCTGGTCGGGCGTGTCGCCAGGTGGAGCCTTCCGTAGCATCTTCAACGATGATGCCCAGCTCCTTGAGGCGATCACGAATCGTGTCCGAGAGCTCAAATTGCCGCGCTGCGCGCAGAGATCGCCGTACTTCGAGCAGGAGATTGATAAAGGCGGCGCTCTCCATCAAGTCTCGGCTGACTCGAGGCGCGGCCAGGAGATCGATGCCCAGGACGCCCGCCAGATAAACGAGCGCCCCCTGGCACTCCAGCACGCCAGAATCGTCATCTCCCTCTTCGCGCATGCGATTGATATCGCGTGAGAGATCAAAGAGATGGCCGATCGCGGCTGCGGAATTGAAGTCGTCATCCATTGCCGCCTCAAATGCTTCCTGGGCGGAGCGCGCACGCGGAGCGCTCCAGGGAGGCGGCTCGGCGAACGTCACTCCAGCAACGGTGGCGCGGAATCGCTCGAGATTGCGGGTAGCAGCTACCAGTCCATCCTCACCGAATAAGAGCGCTGAGCGATAGTGGGTTGAAAGCAGGTAGAGCCGCACCACCATTGGCTCATAGAGCTTGAGAGTATCTTCTACCGTGGTGAAATTCTCCAGCGAGTGGGAGACTTTCTCCCCACCCGTGGTGACCAAGCCCACATGCGGCCAATAGGCAGCAAAGGGCGCTTTGCCGGTTAACGCCTCGCTCTGGGCGATCTCGTTCTCATGATGCGGAAAGATGAGGTCCGCACCGCCGGAGTGAATGTCAATTTGATCACCCAGTGTGGCGCGTGACATCGCTGAGCATTCAATATGCCAGCCGGGTCGTCCCGCGCCCCACGGAGACTCCCAGCTTGGCTCCCCTGGCTTGGCTGCCTTCCACAGGGCAAAATCGCGCGGATCGCGCTTGCCGGGCTCCAGGTCCACGCGAACCCCAGTCCGGCCGCTCTCTTCCAAACGACCACTTAGCTTGCCATACTCATCGAACTTGCTTACGTCGTACCAGACATCTCCATTTGACACATATCCATAGCCCTTATCAATGAGCCCATGGATGAACTCAATGATCTGAGGCATGTAGCCGCTCACCGTTGGATATTCATGCGCCCGCACGATGCCCAGGGCATCCATGACTCCGAAATAGGAGTCACTATAGCGCCGGGCAACCTCCTCCGCGCTGGCCCCCTCCTGACCCGCTCGAGCGATAATCTTGTCATCCACATCGGTGAAATTCTGAACGTGTTTCACCTGGTAGCCGCGATATTCAAGATAGCGACGCATGATGTCGGCCGCAAGGAAGATGCGCGCATGCCCGAGATGGGGATGAAACTTTGGTGTCATTCCACACACGTACATGCTGACCTGACTGGCGCGGGGACGGAACTCTTCCTTTGTCTTTGAGAGCGTGCTGTAGACGCGTAGCATTAGCCAGGTTCTCCTCGTTGTAGCAGCGCCACGGCCAGGGCGCCCACCCCCTCGGCGCGCCCCAGCGCGCCGAGATGATCGGTAGTTGTTGCCTTTATACCAATCTGGTCCAGATCAACCTGAAGTCGCTCGGTGAGAACTTGCTTCATACGTGGCACATACGTGCTCAAACGGGGCTCCTGGGCAATGATCGTGATATCTGCATTGACCAGCCGCCACTGGCGCTGCTCCAGATCTCGGGCCACCTCCGCCAGGAGATCCAGGCTATTAGCCCCCGCATAGCGCGGCTCAGATGACGGGAAGCGCTGACCAATATCGGGCAACGACGCGGCGCCCAGAAGGGCATCGATGAGCGCATGAATGGCCGGGTCCCCGTCAGAATGCCCCTCGAGTCCGCGCGGATGCGGGATCTCCACGCCGGCAATGACCAGCCTCCGGCCGGTCGCGAACGCATGGACATCGAGACCGGAGCCAATGCGTAAGTCAATCATGCGCCGTTGCTTTGCGCTCAGCTTCTCGCCGTCGAACGATCTCGTGCATGAGTGCCAGGTCGGCTGGGTAGGTCAGCTTAAAATTCTCCGTCTGCCCCGGAAATGTTGTGACGACGCCGCCAAGCGACTCAATCAGTCCCGCTTCGTCGGTCACGTCCGCCTCACTGACCGTCAACGCCCAAGCGAGGATATCTCGTCGAAAAATCTGGGGCGTTTGGATGAGCCGAAGTGGCGCGCGCGGCAGCGTTTGCACCACGCGAGTGCCGTCCACCAGCTTCACGGTGTCCGGCACGGGCAGTGCCGGCACGGCCACGCCAGAATCTCGGGCCGCCGCCAGGCCATCACGCAGAATCGCCGACGTCACCAATGGCCGCGCGGCATCATGTACGGCCACCCACTGCACATTGGGGAGAGCCGCGAGCCCGGCGCTGACGGAGTCACGGCGGCGCGCCCCGCCCGGCACGACAAGCGCCGAGACCTGGAGTGTGAGTGCTAACGCTTTGACGCGTTCCAGAGCATCGACGGACGCAACAATCACCAGCTCATCCAGCCGGGCGGCGACAATTGCCGCGATGGACCAGGCCAGCACAGGACGCCCCGCTAAGTCAGCCCAGAGCTTGTCAAAGCCCATGCGCTCCGAGCGTCCCGCGGCCACAATCACCGCGCCAACGCGTTCTGGCAGCGCCGTCATGTGGCCGGCACGCGGACAAGCGCCACCTGCACCGCTTCTCGAAGCGTCGTGACGGGAATCGTCTCTAGAGGCATCACGGCCGGCTGATTTCGTAGCGAGCCGCGGGAGACAACAGCGCGTGTGAATCCAAGATTGGCCGCCTCACGAAGACGCCGCTCAATCTGACCGACCGAGCGAAGTTCCCCGGAGAGCCCGACCTCGCCCGCAACGACAAGCTCCGGATCCAGCGGCAGATCGCGTAGACTGGACACCACGGCCAGTGCCACCCCAAGGTCCGCGGCCGGCTCATCAACGCGCATCCCGCCAATCACATTTACGTAGACATCCTGATCATGCACCGGCAGCCCAAGGCGGCGGCTGAGAACGGCCATTATCACCAGGAGTCGATTAAAGTCAATGCCGTTGCCGGTACGCCGGGGTACCGCCAGCGCGCTCTTGGCCACCAACGCCTGGACCTCGATGAGCACAGGGCGAGATCCCTCCATGGTAGCCACCACGGCCGTACCAGGACTTCTGGCATCGCGCTCTGCCAGAAACGCCGCGGATGGGTTGCCGACTTCCACCATCCCCTCGCCGCGCATCTCAAAGACGCCTACCTCATTGGTGGCGCCAAAACGGTTCTTCGTCGACCTAAGCAGACGATAGGCCTGAAACCGCTCCCCCTCGAGATACAGGACCGCGTCAACCATGTGCTCCAGCACCTTGGGTCCCGCTATAGCACCCTCTTTGGTGACATGGCCGATGAGCACCACGGCGGTGCCGCTCTCCTTGGCAAACCGCGTGAGCCGCTGAGTACACTCGCGGAGCTGGCCAACGGCGCCAGGCGATGAGTCAAGCTCAGCCGACGCGGTGCTCTGGATTGAATCGACAACCATGAGTGTCGGCGAAGACTGCTCCGCGCCGGCGATCATGCTATCGAGATCCGTCTCCCCGAGAAATAGCAAGTCTTTCGCGTCCAGTCCAAGGCGTCGGGCACGCATGGCCACCTGGCGCGGCGACTCCTCACCGGAGATATACAGCACCGGTCCCGCACGCTGTGCGACATCCGAGGCAATCTGCATGAGCAGTGTGGACTTCCCAATCCCCGGGTCACCACCAACGAGCACCATAGAGCCCCGCACCAGCCCACCACCCAGGACGCGATTCACCTCAGGCATGTCGAGAAGGATGCGATCTTCCTCCGCCTCATCGATATCCCGAAGCGGCCGCGGCGTTACGCGCCTGGCAACGGATGCCCGCCGGGCTGGCGTTGAGGACTGCTCCACCTGCTCAACGAGCGTGTTCCACTCGCCGCAGTCCACGCAGCGTCCCATCCACTTAGTTGCCCTGGCACCGCACTGCTGGCAAATATACTCGGTGCGCGTTCGAGCCACGGTCCTTCCAATCTTTCAGCTCACAGCTTCTCAGCCAGCGAGGGTAGGCTCGGCACTCTTGCCGGGGCGCCCCTCACCCCTGGATGAGGGGCCTCCCGGCTGAGTCACGAGAGCGGCCGCTCAGCTCAGCATCAAGCAAAACGGGCCCGCCGTAGTGGCGAGCCCGTTCACTAAAACGCGATGAAGGAGGACCTCAGGCGCTCTCGACGAGCTCGCCCTTGGCTTCCATGACCAGCCCAGCCTCACCCTTATCAACAACAACCGTCTGACCGGGTTTGTACTGCCCGTGCAGGAGCCCCTCGGAAAGCGGGTCCTCGATGTGGTTCTGGATTGCTCGACGCATCGGCCGAGCCCCATAAATGGGATCGAAGCCCTTCTCCACGAGGAAGTCCTTTGCGGCATCCGTCACCTCAAGAGTCATCTGCTGCTCAGTGAGCTGATTCTGTACCCGTACAAGCAAGAGGTCCACGATAGCCCGGATCTGCTCAACGCCCAACGCTCGGAAGACGACTGATGCGTCAATTCGATTCAAGAACTCGGGACGGAAAAGCTTCTTCATCTCCGAGAGAACCTTGTCCTTCATCCGCTCATACTGGTCGGATTCCTGCTTGCTCTGGTCTCTTGGCACTTCAAAACCTAGGACGCTCTCACGACGAATGAGATCTGCCCCAACGTTTGAGGTCATGATGATAATGGTGTTGCGGAAGTCAACCTTGCGACCCTTGGCATCCGTCAAGCGACCGTCATCCATGATCTGAAGCAGGATATTGAATACCTCGGGATGAGCCTTCTCAATCTCGTCCAGCAGGATGACGGAGTATGACTTCCGGCGAACCGCCTCGGTAAGCTGACCGCCTTCCTCGTACCCGATGTACCCAGGAGGCGCACCGACCAAACGCGCAACCGAATGTCGTTCCATGAACTCTGACATATCGATCTTGACCATGGACTCTTCGCTGCCGAACATGAATTCAGCCAGTGCGCGAACGAGCTCCGTCTTACCGACGCCGGTGGGGCCCAGGAAAATGAAGGAGCCAATGGGTCGCCGTGGATCCTTCAGGCCGGCGCGTGCTCGTCTGACCGCCTTGGCCACAGTGGAGATGGCTTCTTCTTGGCCTTTGACGCGGCCTCGAAGCGCATCTTCCATCTGCAGGAGGCGAACGGACTCTTCTTCAGCGATGCGCATCACCGGGATGCCTGTCCACATTGCCACCACATGAGCAATGTCTTCAGGGGTCACCACCGCTTTCTCGGTATTCTGCTGGGCCTGCCAGCCCGTCTCAAGCTTCTCGAGCTTGGTCCGCAGTTTGGATTCCTGATCGCGGTACTCTGCGGCAAGCTCGTACTGCTGGGCCGAGATCGCGGATTCCTTCTCGTTCTTCACCGCCTCAAGGCTGCGATAGACATCGCGCATGGTGGGCGGCGCACTTGCGCGTTGCATGCGCACGCGGGATGCCGCCTCATCCACGAGGTCAATCGCTTTGTCGGGCAAGAAACGGTCAGGCACGTAGCGCGCCGCCAGTTCTGCCGCCGCCTTCAGCGCATCGTCGCTGATTTCCAGGCGGTGGTGCTGCTCGTAACGTTCTTTGATACCACGAAGAATATCTACTGTCTCTTCAACCGTGGGTTCTTCCACGAGCACTGGCTGGAAGCGTCTCTCAAGCGCCGCGTCGCGCTCAATGTATTTCCGGAACTCATCCAGTGTCGTCGCGCCGATGGTCTGCAGCTCACCCCGAGCTAGTGACGGCTTTAGAATATTGGCCGCGTCCACGGCACCTTCAGCGGCGCCAGCTCCAACAAGCGTATGAAGCTCATCGATGAAGAGAATGCAGTTGCCTGAGTTCTTCACCTCCTCGATGATTTTCTTGAGGCGCTCCTCGAATTCACCACGATATTTCGTGCCCGCAACCAGTGAGCCAATATCGAGCGTGAGGAGACGCTTGCCAAGCAGTGTTTCTGGGACATCACCGCTCGCAATCCGCTGAGCCAATCCTTCAACAATGGCGGTCTTGCCAACGCCAGGCTCGCCAATGAGCGCCGGGTTATTCTTCGTCCGACGAGAGAGGATCTGAATGACCCGCTCAATCTCCTTTGCCCGGCCAACCACCGGATCAAGTTTGCCCGCACGCGAAGCGGCGGTCAGATCCATGCCAAGCTGATCAATCACGGGTGTCTTGCTGGAATGCCGTGACTCCTGCTGCGAGTAAGCGGCAGACTGATTCAGGACGTAAATGACCTGGCTGCGTACCTTATCCAGCGAGACGCCAAGACTCTCAAGCACGCCGGCGGCAATGCCTTCGCCCTCGCGCACAAGCCCAAGCAGAAGATGCTCAGTCCCAATGTAGTGATGATTGAGTCGCCGGGCTTCGTCCACGGATAACTCAATGACCTTCTTGGCCCGCGGCGTGAGGCCAATGTCACCCGTGACCGTGCGATCACCCCGACCGATGATGAACTCAACGGCGCTGCGCACCTTGTTCAGCTCAACACCGAGGTTGGCGAGCACCTTTGCGGCAACGCCTTCGCCCTCACGCACGAGCCCGAGCAAGAGGTGCTCAGTCCCAATGTAGTTATGGTTGAAACGCTGCGCTTCCTCCTGCGCGAGCTGGAGGACCTTGCGCGCACGTTCCGTGAACTTATCAAATCGGTCAGGCATTAGTTGGCCTCTCTATCCTGCGCTAAACGAGCCACCGACCGCATTATCGACGTGGGTCGAGAGTTCTTCCAATTATACATACGCACGTGCTGTACCGATTAGACTTTCGGCCGCCAGACGTATGAGATGCGGGCGCGGGGCGGGAGGAAGAACGTCTAGGTGTCCGCCACGCCCGCAGCGGCCTGCGGCTTTGGCGCTGCATTCGTTTCAGCCTGTGCCTCTGCCGCTGCCACGGCCCGAGCCTCGGCAGTCTCATTGGCGCCCGCCGCTACATTCGTTTCCTCGGTGGTGGCAGGTTCTGCCCCTGCATCCTGTACTGCAACGGGTGTCGCCTCGGCATCCGCGGCGGGACCAGACTCCACGGTCGCTGCCGCAACAGTCTGCGCTTCGGGCTCCGTGGTGAGGGCCTCTTGGGTTACCTGTTCCACTGGCGCATCAAGTGGAACGATCGGTTCCGCCTTAGCAACGGGCTCTTCGACAGGAGGCGCTACATCCGACGCATCATGGTCTGAGGTGTCGGCCAGGTTGATCTGAGCTTCAGCGGGAGGATCTGCTACGGCAACAGCCGAGGCAGGCGTCGCCATGACCGCAACGGGCTCATCATCAACATCAAACTCTCCCGTTGACTGACGGAGGCTCAAGCCGAGCCGATGACGGGCCGCGTCGATACGGATGATGCGCACCGGCACGGTCTCAGTCTCACGAACCACCTGCTTGGGATGAGCAATTCGCTCTTCGGAGAGCTCCGAGATGTGAATGAGCCCCTCGATGCCTGGTTCCACCTCGGCAAATGCGCCAAATGGGGCAAGCTTGGTGATCTTCACGCGGATCTCCTGGCCTACCTCATAGTTCTCGGCCAGCAGAGCCCACGGCTCCGGCTGCAACCGTTTCATGCTGAGCGCAATCTTCTTGCCGTCTCGATCCACCGAGAGGACATGGACCTTGACCTTGTCACCCACTTTGACGAGGTGACTTGGATGGGCCACCTGGCCCCACGAAAGCTCAGAAAGGTGCACGAGACCGTCTGCGCCACCAAGGTCCACGAAGGCACCAAAGTCGCACACGCTGCTCACGATACCTTCCCGCTCATCGCCTTGCTGAAGCTCCTGGAGCAAGCGTTCCTTGTCCCGGGCCCGGCGCTCCTGCACTGTGGCACGCTCGGAGAGAATCAAGCGGTTACGTCGACGCTGCAGCTCGAGCACTCGGAGCAACATCTTGTTGCCGTGCATCGCGGTGAGCTGCTCATCAGCTTCCGCTTCTGAGCCAACGCGTTTGACATCAGAGATCTGCGAAAGCGGCACGAACCCTCGAACACCGAACACATTGACCACAAGGCCGCCGCGGTTGTGATTGACAACCTCGCCCTCGATGGACTGTCCCGACTCGAATACTTGCTGGAGCTCTCGCCAGCCGTGCTCCGCCTGAGCGCGCGAAAGTGAGAGCACAGCGTGCCCTTCACGGTTCTCGGGAGAAATGACTGAAGCGGTGATTCTCTCACCAACGATGGGCAGCTCAGGAGCCTCCCCATCGCCGTGTGGAACTTCAGCGATCGGTATCACGGCTTCTGCTTTGGCGCCGATGTCAACGAGAATTTCGTCGCGATTGACCTGCACGACGACGCCTTCAACAACTTCTCCTCGGCGGAGACCGCGGAACGGCCGCTCGCTCTCGGCGAGCAAGTCCTTCATGTCTGAGCCGTTATCGATAGCGGCGTCCTGATCGGAGGGAACGAAGGCGGTATCGCCCGAATCCATGGGCACATCTACTCACAATATCGAAGGATGTTCTGAATTATACCTTTCAGGTGCTGAATGGCAAGAGACTATGCAATAACGCAACCCGAAATGAACCGCGTCAAGCAGCAAAGGGGGAGCTGCCAGGGCACCCGGAAACTACATCAGACGGCGCCCCTCGAGCGCGCTCGCGAGGGTCACATCATCCGCGTATTCCAGGTCACCACCCGCTGGTAAACCGCGGGCAATCCGACTAACCCGGAGTCCAAGAGGCCTGAGCAGGCGCGCGAGGTAGGTTGCCGTGGCCTCACCCTCAACGTTGGGATTGGTGGCCAGAATGACCTCCTGAACCACACCATCGCCCAGCCTACGCAGCAGCTCGCTGATCTTCAAGTCGTCCGGGCCGATCCCTTCCATTGGAGAGATCGCTCCGTGGAGCACATGGTACTTACCTCGAAACTCACGGCTTCGTTCGACCGCGAGAATATCCAGCGGCTCCTCAACGACACAGATCATTGACGCGTCACGCCGATCATCCCGACACACGGGACAGGGATCCACGTCCGTCAGGTTCAGACACACGGAGCAGAGCATGGTCCGCTCCTTCATGTGCACAATGGCATCAGACAGGCGCAGGACCGTTTCTTTTGGCTGGCGCAGGAGGAAGAACGTCAGGCGTTGGGCTGTTTTCGGCCCTATGCCCGGGAGCCGCGCAAACTCCTCAATGAGCCGTGCAATCGGCTCAACGGTGACGGTCATGAAGACTCCGAGCTACATGCCCGGGAGTTTCATGCCGCCCGTGATGGCGCCGAGCTGCTGCGCCGCTAGCTCCTGAGCCTTGCCCAGTGCTTCATTCACCGCGGCCGTCACCAGATCCTGCAGCATCTCCACGTCCTCAGGGTCCACAACCTCAGGGTCAATGGTCACGGCCATAATCCGAAGTTGGCCGTTGGCCGTCACTGTGACCGCGCCGCCACCCGCGGACGCCTCCACGGTCTTGGCTTCCAGCTCTTCTTGAATTTTGTTAAGACGCGCTTGCATCTGGCGCATCATGTTGGCATTGGGCATCATGGTGCAGAATCCTCCGGTAACACTACAAAGTTCATCATAACTCGGATGGCCTCTGGCGGCAGGCCGGCCCTCCCGGTGCACGTCGAGCGTTCCGGTGAGAACCAGGCTAAATACCGGTCGACAGCATCCTGCAGAGGCTCCTGGTTAGGCAAACAAAGGTAAGCTCGCGCGACAGGAGTGCCTCAGTCTTCGTCTTGAATAACCGTGGCTTCACCTCCGAAAATTTCAAGTGCTGCACGCACTACCGGATCGTCAATCGCCACGGCTGAAGGATGCGCACGTTGCTCTTCCTGCGCGGGACGACATTCCAGTCTCACTCTTGAGCCCAGAATTCTCGACCAGACATCTTCAATCGTGCGGCGCTTCGCCTGCTCCTGAATAAGCCGCACGTGAAATGCGTAGGGGACGCCGAGAATGATTGTTGCACCGTCCACGGTCATCGGTTGGGCGGCTGCAAGCACAGCTCCGAGTGGCCCGTTTTGGCTGCCCACTGCGCCAACCACTGAGTCCCAGGAGCCTCGCACTCGATCAAGCGTAAGCGGCTCCGCCAACGGAGCTTCCGGCTGAAGATCATCGTCCCCGCTGGCATCAGCGGCTGCTGATTCCACTACGGGGACAGCGGGAGCCTTAAGCACCGTTGCCCGGGCCTGTGGGTTGGGAACAATCGGCCGCCGCGGCACCTGGGTCTCTGTCGGAACGGATGTCTC
>JBJXFJ010000005.1:0-8860 GCA_046154735.1 Chloroflexota bacterium
GGGCTGAGCCGCTGTGGCCATGGCTTGTGGGCAGTGCACTGGTACTTCTACCCTTGGATATCGCCATCCGGCGCATGCGCTGGCCGTGGTTCTCTCGCGGCCGATAGCCGGGAAGGCCGGATCACGGTTCCAGAATCCGGGTCCCCCAAGCGCCCATCTAGGAGCGCGGCCGAGCAAGAGCTTTGAGATGCAGCGGATAAAGATGCGCGAGCGCAGTCAACACGCATCTGCAAGGAAAACTTTAGAAGAACAGTGCGGAGTCATCCTGCCCGGCGAGGCCGAGGAGCGCGCGAGCTCTTGGTGTTCTCGCGCTTCACCGATGGGCCAACAAGGTGGTGTTGACTCTATATCCGAGCCAGTGCGGGAGCAGCGGCGCGCGCAACGCTTCGACATGATTAGCCACCTCCCCAGGTAAGGACGAGGCCCACGGCCGCGGCCAACATGGAGAGAGTAGCGGTCCATCCGAGGAGATTGGTCCAAACGTTGTTCACGCGCGCGCCCATGATGACCCGATTATTGGCGATCAACATGACCAGGACCAGGAGCGGACCGGCCAGGACGCCATTGATAACGGCCGTCCAGAACAGTGCCTGGATGGGGTTGATGCCTACGAAGTCGAGCGCTACACCCAGCAGCGTGGCGACAGCAATCACGCCGTAGAACTGTTTGGCCCGCCAGGGCTTTTCGCCCAGGCCGTACCTCCAGCCGAACGCCTCTGACACAGCGTACGCCGCTGATCCGGTGAGGATCGGTACTGCCAAGAAACCAGCTCCGATAATCCCGAGGGCGAATAGGAGCCCGGCAAGGTCCCCGGCCAGGGGGCGGAGCGCCTGGGCGGCGTCAGCGGCCGAGCTGATGTCGGTCTGTCCTGCCTTATTGAGGGTCGCAGCGGCCGCGAGGATCACGAAGTAGAACACAATGTTGGCGAAGAGCATGCCGGTGTTCACATCCCAGGCAGCGTATCTGAGCTCGTTCTTGGTTGCCCCCTCGCGCTGCCAGAGCCGGGCCCGGCCCATCGAGACCTCTTCCTCGACCTCCTGGCTTGCCTGCCAGAAGAACAGGTACGGCGAAATGGTGGTGCCCAGAATGGCGATCAGCGCCGTCAGGAAGGCGCGGTCAAAGGTGATGTTCGGAGTGACCGTGCTGCGCAGCACCTCGCTCCAGTCCGGCTGGGACAGAAACCCTGAGCCGATGTACGCCAGCAGGGCCAGCGTGAGCCATCGGAAGGTACTCGCGATCAGCCGGTACGAGCCCCAGAGCTGCAGCGCCAGGATCACTGCCGCGACCGGCGCGATGAGCAGCCATATTGGCAACGCCGGCGCCAGCAGGTTGACAGCCGCGGCGATGGCGGCGATGTCCGCGCCGGCGTTGATGGTGTTGGCGATGAACATTCCCAGCACGGCCGGGTAGAGGAGCTTCTTGCCGTAGTACTGCCGAAGAACCCCGGCCAGGCCCGTGCCGCAAACCATGCCGATCTTGGCACAGATGTATTGCACCGCCGCCATCAACGGGAAGGTCACCGGCGCCGTCCACAGAGTAGCGTAGCCTAGCTGCGCGCCCACCATCGCGTAGGTGGCAATGCCTGACGGGTCGTCGTCGGAGGCGCCCGTGATCACGCCTGGCCCCAGGACCTTCAAGAAGCGCTTGATACGGTTTGGTTCGCGCTCCAGCGCGGCTTCGAGGGAACCGGTGCTACCGGCCGGCTCGCTACGCGGAAGAAGCGGAGTTGAATCAGCACCTTCCGAATGGGAGTTGGCCGGCGATTGCTGAGTCATTCGTACACCTCACGCCCAGATTGGGAGCTGCACGCGCGAGAAGCTAGACTCCTCGTGATCGAGCATCCGCCTCCTCCGCGCCGGTCTCTCGGTCAAGCCCGATGTCAGCCAAGGCTAGCGGATCCTCCAGTGGCTCCAGATGGGTGAAGACCTTGTCCTCGGTAAAGCGGCGCGAATATCGTGCTCCACACACTCCAGCAGGTCGTGACCGTGCTGCACTGTCCAGTCACCCGGCACCAGGACATGCATCGAGACGAATCGGCGGGACCCGGACTGCCGCGTCCGCAGGCCATGCCACTGAACGCCCTGCGCCCGATACCGCTCCAGGATAGCTTGCACCGCGGTCCGTTCAGACAGTGGAATCGCAGCATCGAGCAAGCCGCGGGCGGAGCGACTCATCAGACGCACGCCCGTTCCGAGGATGTTTGCGGCCACCGCAAGCGCGACCAGTGGGTCCAGCCACAGCCAGCCGGTGAGGGCGACGAGTGCGACCCCAACGATGACCCCGGCCGAGGTCCAGACGTCGGTCAAGAGATGCTGCGCGTCGGCCTCGAGCGTCATCGAATCATACTCGCGCCCGACCTGTCGCAGCCGCAGTGCCACACCCATGTTGATCACCGATGCGACCGCTGAAATCGCCATCCCCCAACCTATCTGGCCAAGCGGCGCCGGGTGCAGCAACCGGTCCGTAGCCGTCACAACAATGCTCGCAGCGGCAATGAAGATCAATCCTCCCTCGATGCCACTCGAGAAATACTCGACCTTCTCATAACCGTAGGCGTGCTCATCACGTGGCTCCCGGGCGGCTATCGTTAGGGCCATCAGCGCCACGATGGCCGCCACAAGGTTGACGAGCGACTCGAGAGCGTCAGAGAGCAGGCCAACGGAGCCTGTAACGAAATAGGCACCGGTCTTGAGCCCGATAGTCATGCAGGCAGCCGCTATAGAAAGCCAGGCGAATCGAGTGAGGAATCGTCGATCAACCATCATGGCACTATAGCATCAGAACTATTTCACGCGAACCTGGGCTGGCCTAGTGATGCGGAGACGATGCCCGCGCCGTCACGACTGGCCTGGCCGTTGCCATCTTGATTCTGGTTACTCTCGAAGTTGTTGAGCTTCTAGTGCGGCGTACGGGCATAAGCTTCCGCGCCTGTGCTGTTGTCAAGACAAGTCCCGGGACCAGCTATGCTCGTGGCCAACCCCGCTGCGGTACTCGCCGCATCGGTCAGCGATTCGCCGGTCGCAGGACCGACCTCACAGTGTCTCGGGGGACGTCTGCGTCAGAGCCAGTCGATGCGCATGAAGACGGTCACGAGCGTGAGGGCAACGGTCGTCATCAACCCGAGCGTGAAGAAGTACCCGTTCTCCCACCGAAGCTCCGGCATATTGTCAAAGCTTATGCCGGAATTACTGGCGATCAGGTTGACCCTCATCAGAACGGTCGCGAGCTCCGTCATACGCTTCACCACGTAGGCAAGCCGATTGGACACGACCGAAAGATGCGCTTCCATGAGCCCGCTGAACTGGTCGCACTTCAGGTCCACCGTATCCATGACGCGAATGATGTGGTCATAGATGTCCTGAAACTAGGGGAGCATTCGCTCGTCCATAATCGGCGCATCGCGACGGAGCAGCACGTTCAGCACGTCTCGCCAGGGAGCACGTACGCGACTCATCTGCAGCAACTCCCGTTTGAGCCTCGCTCAAACCACCTTGGCCGCATAATCACACTGTCCACCAAACCGAAGTAGCTTCAGATCCTGATTCTTCTGGGCGCGTTTGGAATCCAGATTGGACCCGCAAACGTTTCCATGCTCGGCATTGGCGTCGCCTTCGCGTCCTGGTTGGTTCCCTAAGAATAAATCTCAAAAGCCCGCCTGGCCGGGACGCGCCCGTCCTGATCGCTCCAAGCGCCTCGATGTCGTGGCCTTCATCGGTGCCAGCCTAATGGGAGTTATCCCGCAAGCGGTTTCGGCTCGTCAGACGGAATAGAAGGCCGGCACGTTACGGAATCAACGGAAATATCGCCACGGTAAAAGGAGGTCGAAATGAGTGACCGCATTGACGAGCTTAAGGGCGACGTGAAGAAGGGCCTCGGCGGCCTGATTGGGAACGAGCAGATGGGGGTCGAGGGCGAGGTTCAGTCGGACGTGGCCAAGGCTAAGCGCAAGACCAAGGGGGCCCTGCGGGAAGCCGACGGCGCGGTGAAGGAAGGCTTTGGCAAACTAACCGGGAACGAGGTCACGCAGGCCGAGGGCACGGCCAAGAAACTGCACGGGAAAGCGGAGCAAGCCGGCTAGAACGGCGGCCTGACGTGAGCCGCTTCATCTCCGACACTGCGTTACCTGACATCGGGGCGTCGGGTAGTGCGTAACGGGGTCGGGCGAATCAGAAATGTGTGGTCTTCGCCGGGAACCGTCAACCCGCCGGCGTAACCCGCGAAGAGCCTCGCGATACGATCTTAGTGGGAGCTCACTGATGTTGCTGACAATTCTCATCGTTCTGTTGGTGCTGTCATTGCTCGGTGGTGGCTGGGGACACGGTCGCTATGGGCGTGGAAGCTAGTCACCATTGGGCATCCTGCTCGCGATTCTCGTACTCACCGGGAATCTCCGCATCTGAAGGACTGCCGCTGTAGCAATGCCGCGACCACGGCGCTACCGTTCTAAATCTGCCGCTTCACCAGGTAATAGGGGAGCTTGATGTACTCCTGGATCACGCGGATGCCTCGGTCCGGATCACGCCACCAGCCGTCCGTCTGATACTTGCTGCCTTCCGCGGGAGCGGGGATCACCGTAAGCCCGGCTGGCGAGAACACGGACTGGAAGGTGAGCAATGCTCGCCGCGTGTGAAATGGATCGGTGACCAGGATGGCCGTTTGCCATCCCTCGCGGAGCATGATGTCGCGGCTATGAAGTGCCTCCTCATGGGTGCTCCCCGAGACCGCTGGGATGGGCACAATTGCAGCATCGGCAATGTCCAGTTTGACCAGTCCCTTCCGGTGCAGCTCCAGCCAGGTGGAGTCAAACCCGTGAGTGCGGACCGGTTCATTACTCACAATGACCCGGGGTGCTAGTCCGCGCTGATAGAGGACAGCGCCATGCTGAGATCGGTAAATCGAGTTGCCTGCCAGGACGATGATGACGTCACTCGGCCGCAACTCCTCGCGGGCCACGAGATAATCACCCATGGCGCCCAACCACCACTGGTGATTAACCACCAGGTGCAGCAACAGCAACCCCAGCGCCACCAGGAAACGAAGCCTAGGCATTCATATTCCGCAACACCCAACGCCAAACGGTTGGGCAGCGTGAACCGCGGGCTATCAAGGCCGAAAGACCACCGGGGCATGAGTTGCCTGATCTATCGCCACGTCAACAACCGCGGGCCGACCGCTGGCAAGTGCGCGCTGCACGGCTGGCAGCACATCCTCGGCATGATCGACACGCTCACCATGCGCGCCCATCACCCGAGCCAGCGCCGCGAAATCCACGTCACTGTAGTCAACCGCGAAGGTTCGACCACCATAGAGCTCATTCTGGAAGGCGCGCTCATTGCCGAGTCCACGATCATTGAATACAACGCACACGACCGGGATGTTCTCCCGGACCGCAGTCTCGAGCTCGCCAATATTACACATCATGCCCATGTCGCCCACCGTGGCCATCACTGGACGGTCGGGTCGAGCCACCTTTACGCCCATCGCAATCGGGAGCCCCGCACCCACCGAGCCCCAGTCGCTGATGTACATGAACGTGTCTGGCTGATAGGTATCCATAAATGTGCGCATGTGCTTGCCAGCATTGCCCGCGTCCAGAATCATCGCCCCGTTTTCAGGCAATGCATCACGCATCGCATGCGCCACCACGGGCGGCAGAATGGGGTGAGCCGAATGATCCACCATAGCCTGGCGCTCGGTCTCCCACTCCGCGCGAAGCTCAGTCACGCTGGTCCATGTCCAGCGCTTGCCCGCCGCGGTGAGGCGAGTGATCAGCCCGTCAATGAAGCTGGAGCTGGAGCCGACGAGGCCGTGGGTGACCGGGAAGACAATGCCCACATCGGACGACGATTGGCTGTGGTGAATGATCTGGGCACCCTTGGAAATGATGCCGTAGCGAAACTGCGTGGAGAAGATATCCAGATGAGCGCCCACGGCTATCACCAGATCCACTTGCGGCATGGCCTTGTTGGCGCTGGACCAGCCGTTACGGCCCAACGGCCCCAGTGCCAGAGGGTGGCTCGTGGGAAACGCATCCGGGTGATACTGGAGCGTGGCCACAGGGATTCCCGTGGCCTCCGCCAAATTGACCATGGCCTGCGTCGCGCCATCATCCAGTACGCCACCGCCCACGAGGAAGACCGGGCGCTGAGATTGACTAATGATCTGCGCGCAGGCATCAAGATCCGCCGGTGCGCAGGCCGGGCGCCCAATCACTCGGTAACTCTTAGGCGGCCATTGATCTTCCTCAATCTGCTCAATCAGGATGTCGCGCGAGGCATCGAGATGGACGGGGCCGAACGGATCAGCCAAAGCAATTCGAAACGCCTTGCGTACCGCTTCCTGCACTTTGTGTACATTTGGAATAGAGTACGCCCACTTTGTGATTGGCCGGTACATGGTGACCTGGTCAATGTCCTGGCTCGCCTCGCGCTCGCGCACATGCATTTCCTGGGCACCGCTGATGCTAATAACCGGCACATAGCCCTTGAAGGCCGCGCCGATGCCGGTGGCCAGGTTGGTGACCCCGGGACCTTCCGTGGCGGTAACGATGGTAGGCTTATGGAGAGCACGTGCAAAGCCGTAGGCCATAAACGCGGCGCCCTGCTCGTGGCGCGTAAGAACGAATCGGATCTGCGGTGTATCCCGCAACACGTCGAGAATCGGCAGATTCATAGTCCCAGGTATTCCAAAGACATGATCGATCGACTCGCGCAGCAATCCGCGAACCACAGCCTGTGCACCAGTAATCATGCGCCGCTCCCCCGCTTATCATCCACAGTGCATGGATCATAGACCAAGATGGCGATCATGAACTTCGCCGAATGTGGAGTCGCAGGGTCAGTGAGCGGCAATTCCTGGCATCTTCGATATATAACATCAAACATTGGAACTTGCTTGAGTGAGCCGCTGAGAAATAGTTCCGTGCCCATGAATCAATGTCCCATACTCAGTGATGTTGTGCGTTGCCCAATCCATAGGAGCGTCGGAATCCGGTACCCGCATCATCCAAGAGGAACGACGGCAAGCTAGGCCGCCTTGAGAGACACAGGAGGAGTCGATGTCCGGGAATAAGAGCGTGTTGCCAATGAGGTATCTCGGGGCCGTGACCGCGGCGCTACTCGTGGTTGTAGCCTGCGCGCCGGCCACCAGCCCACCAGCTCAAAAAGCGGAGGCGCCCAGGGCCGAAGCACCCAAGACCGAGTCTCCAAAAGCCGAAGCTGGCAAGCCGTCTGCCCCGGCCGGTGCCGCTCCAGCCGTGGCCAAGCCTACCGTGAACCGCCTGGTCATGTCACTCGTTCCACCGCAGCGTGAAACGAACGACATCCGAGTCACCGGTAATACTGACCTATGGGCCATTCGCCCCATGTACGAATACCTGGTGGGGCAAGACCCAGTTACGGGCAAGTACATTCCTCAGCTCGCCACCGAGTGGAAGGTGGAGCCGGACGGGAAGTCCTTACGCTTCATGCTGCGTAAGGGTGTCCAGTTCCATGGTGGATTCGGTGAGTTCACGGCCAAGGATGTCGTGTTCACCTGGCAAGACCAGAAACAGGAAGGCACCATCAATGGTTGGCTGACGTTCTATCAGAATGTCATTAAAGACGTTGAAGTGATCAACGACTACGAAGTCATCATCCGGATGGATCGAGAAGACACCAGTCTGCTCAACATTATCTCCGAAGCCGAAAACGGCTTCGAGATTCGGAGCAAGGCGTCGTTCGATGCACTCGGCGTTCCCACGCTCGAGGGGAAACCGTACGCGGGCACTGGGGCCTACCAGTTTAAGGAACGCGCCCAGGGCCAGCACATCCGCTTTGAGCGAGTGCCATTCCAGCACTGGCGTGAGATGCCGGACTTCCCGGAGCTTGAGATCCGCTTCCAGCGTGAGGCGTCATCTCGGCTGGCTTCGCTTCAATCGGGCGAAGTGCACTTTACCGTACTTCCGTCCGACCTTCGAGTTGAAGCGGAAAAGAAGGGCTTCGGCACCACCTCCAGCACGCAGGCTGGGCTCCGTACGTTCCTGAGCTATTTCTGCTGCAGCATGAAGGATCCCAAGGACCCCGCCGCTGGCCCACTCTATCCTGAGAGCCCGCTCTGGGATGTACGAGTTCGTCGAGCCCTGAACAAGGCCATCAACCGTGAAGAGATGAATAAGGCCTTCTTTGAAAGCAAGGGCGAGATCATGAACTTGCCCATGCACCACCCTTCGCGACAGGGCTGGGACCCGTCATGGGCTGCTCGTTGGCAAGATGAGTATGGTTACGACCCTGCGGCAGCTCGGGCGCTCCTCGCTGAAGCCGGATACAGTGCTTCAAAGCCGTATTCCATTACCGTGCTGGTGCAGCCGTTGCCTTCTATTGGACCCGCGGAAGACGTGCTGGAGGCGATCGGCGGATACTGGAAATCCATCGGCGTTCAAGCCGAGCTCGCTCAGACCGACCCAACCGAGATCGTCACCAAACAGCGCCAACGGCAGTACCCCAACCATGTCCGCATGCAATCCACCAATTCCAGTCTGTTCACGGGCATGACGGGCTACTTCCTCATGCTAGGCGGGCGAAACAATGGCTATGAGGACTTTGAGATCGAAAAATTCTCATTGGATGCGGTCAGCACGTTCGATGAGGCCAAACAGGAAGAAGCCTGGAAAAGGGTCGGAGAGCTGATGTACACCAAGCACCCCACGGTACCCCTCTTCTGGCTACCAGCGCTTGGGTCCGTCAATTCCAAGGTAGTGAAGAGCTACAGCTACTCAGGCAACATCACAGGGACGTGGACACACACATACACATTTAAGTCGGCAACCTAAACTTCTGAAGCGGGCGTACTGCACACAGGCGCCCTGGCAGGCGTGAGTATG
>JBJXFJ010000006.1:0-2500 GCA_046154735.1 Chloroflexota bacterium
TACACCAATACTATGCCCAGAGTTCGGAACTGTCATCAAATTAGTAAAATCATCCCGAGCTTCATCATATAGCCAGCATCTATGGCCAACAAAATTACTACACAAACTGTCCCAGTGAACAGCACCAAACATGTGGTTCCCAAATACGGCGTCTGATTCATGACCGGTAATAAACCGACCGTGATATCTGTCTGTGAAGAATGGACCATTATTGATTTCAATGGATGGAGTCTTGTAAGAAGAATGCATATAAAAATCGAGCGGTGCTGTGCTTATACTCGTGCTGCTCAAAGGAACACCGACGCCAATATTTAAACCGGATATATGATGACTCATGTGGACCCATGCTGATGTGTTCAAGACTCCAGGAGCAAATACTTGAGAACCATTAGAAAATGTTAGGTTTACCGGATCGTGTCGTATATGTGAACCACCCTGACGTTTGTGCAAATAGCTATCTTCGTCATTAGCTAGGTAATGTGCGGATGATTCAGAGCTATAGAAAGAGGCTGAGATAATTAATAGACTGATCCACTTGCGTACTGCTTTTGATGTACCTGTCCAATAACCCGTGGGAGGTACCTGTCCAATAACCCGTGGGCGGGTTAGGCGGGAGACCAGGAATCGCCGAGGTGGAGCGTCGCGGCGCGTGCGGTGAGGATCTCCGCGAGCGGCGGAATCTGCCCCGCGTGAGTCCAACGATCCACGAGATAGGCCAGGAAGCTGACCCCCAATTGCTGCGTGGTCGCGGCTAAGGTGTGAAAGGTGTCCCAGGCGCGCAGGCCCGCCAGACTGCGGGGACCAAAGCTGGCATCCCGCTTGCGCACCCGCCGCCGCGCTGCCAGCTCGGCGGGGTTATTGTGCAGCGGCAGCTCCGGATGCTCCAGCACGCGCAGCAGCGAGGTCTGCTTCTCGCGCGTGCGGGCCAGCCGCTCATCCAGCAGGCGATAGCCGGTGACCTGGCCGAACACTGCCTCGAATCGCCCCGTCAGTCGGTCGCGCTCTTGGTCGGTGGGCTGCTCCTGATAGGCGCGCAGCTCCCGGTAATACGTCCAGAATTCTGTGCGCACCGTGTCCAGCAGACGGCGGTGGATATCCAGGTGGGCCACCAGTTTCTTATAGTGCCGGCCTTCGTGGATCCAGCACAGGGCCAGATCGTCGGTCACCAGCCGGAATGCGGCGGCGTCATCGCACACCAGCGTGCTGATCCGCGGCCAGTCGTCGCGGGCATGGGCTGCGCCCACGGCCAGTGCCTCGCGGATGCGGGTCTGCTGCGGGGACCCGAGGACCAGTCACTGGGCGGCCAGCAGTTCGGTGACCGTGGCCTCGTCGAGATCGCGATCGCGCGGCCAATCGGCCAGCCGCGCGCGGGCGGTCATCGACAGCCCCACCTGATCCAGATACGCATTGGCCGCGGCGTTCAGCTGGGAGCGGCGCTCGGCGGGACAGCCCTGGAGCACGTCGAGCACCGCTAACCGATCCTTGGTGGGGGTGGTGTGATACGCGGTGAAGAGCGGGTTGCCGAGGACGTGGCAGTTCCAGTTCTCGCCATCCACGCGGGTGCCGGTGGCATCGAGGTGCTGCCAGGGACTACTCGCCAACCCGGCCTGCTCCACCGCGCGAGCTTCGGTGACAAACGGATCGTCCCGGGCCCCATCGGAGACCAAGAGGCTGGCCAGGAAGCCGTGGGACACGACCACCCCGGCGTGCCGGAACAACTCGACCAGCTTGGCTTCGGTGACGTTGGCCCCGAAGTGCAGCGCCTGGGCCAGCGCCTTCAGGTGGGGCCCAAACTGGCCCGTGTAGCCTGGAGGGAGCGGCGCCATGATGCGCCGGTGCTCGCTCGGGGAATACCAGACCTCGCGCTCGAAGCGGATTGTGTCCACCCGGAAGATCAGATCCTGGACCACCACCGTGTCGATCCCGTTGCGCACCGCATCCGCGGGCAGCGTGGCGGCGTCGACCGGGAGGCGTTCGGTGCGGGTGATGGTGAGCTGGTCCTGTTTCGTGCCCTTGCGCCAGCGCCGTGGCTCGCGACGCTCGGACTCGGACGAGACATCCTCACCGCCGGCGGGTGGTTTCCGGGGTGGGATGCGCGGAGGGCCCTGTTCGCCCTTCAACCGCTGGATCTCGGTGCGCAGCAACTGGTTCTCCGCCTTGAGCGCCTCAACGGAGTCGACCAGCTCTTCGACGATGTTCAGGAGCAGCCGGAGGGTGGGGCGGAGCTGGGCGTCCGGGAGATTGTCCGGATCGATCGACTGGAGGATGTGCAGGTCAATGGGCATCGTTGCCGCTCGTTCCTGGGGGGTGTGACACCCTACGAACTGGACCTCCCAGCGCACAAGGGGAAATCACGCCTTGCCCGTGCCCCTACCCGGCTTGTGACCCGTTCGTGACTGCGTGTACTCCCTGCCGCTCGGGCTCTCCCACGGGTTATTGGACAGGTACCTTCACTCTTCACTCTTCACTCTTCACTCTTCACTCTTCACTCTTCACTCTT
>JBJXFJ010000475.1:0-2670 GCA_046154735.1 Chloroflexota bacterium
AGTGACGAACCGACCGCGCGGCGACGAGCAGAAACGCCCCATACTGTCGGGCAAGATGCCCGACACCACCGATTTCCTCCACCCAGCAATCCATGATTGACCGAAAACTGGCGCTGCTCGTTTTGGACGGACACGCCCGAGCTGCCTACACGGCCCGCATCCGATTATTCCGCGGATTCTTCTCCACCTCGGCCAACCCCAGCGCCTCGAGCACTGGCGGCACATAGTTGCCGAACCGACCACGCAGCCCCTTCTTCAGTCCGTACCAGCCGCCCACAGGGTTCTCCGATGAGCGCGCCCATGCTTCCACGGTGCCGTCCGCGGCCGGCTTCTGCTCATCAGCGCTGCCCATGAGCATCCAATCACCATGCGCCACGAGCATGGCGTGTAAATCGTCGATGCATGACAGGTGATAACGCAGCTCCGTCTTGCCTACCTGCACCACCAGCGCAGGCGGGGTGAGTGATTCGTCTCGAAACACGGTGTACTCAGACTGTCCGCTCGGCGTGTTCAGCACCCAAGGTTGTTCCCTCGTCCCATTTCCGCTCATGTTCATCACTCCAGCATGGTCAGCCGCGCACTCACGCGACACAGCGATTGTACAGACTTCGGTAACCATATGGTTACGTTAGATACGCGTGTACTGGTGGGTGAGAAACCGGTTCCAGCCCTTGGCGTTCCTCGCCTCAACAACCCAGATGAACCCCTCATCTTCGGCTTCGGCCGGCCAGTAAGCCATGCGGGCCAGGCCGGCCGGCATCTCTGCCTCAAAACCGAATGCATCCTGACGCAGGTCTGAAACGTCCGCTAGCTTGCCCACGGAGCGCTTTCCGTCGGATGTGAAGGACCAGAATGTCACCTGCCCGTCCTCCGCGGCGCCAATGATCGAGAGCTCTTCATACGGCTTTCGCGTTTCAGCACCCTCGACCGTGGGGTATTCCCAGCGGGCCGTGAGCTGGATGTAATTTCCACCCAGCACCCGTTCAAATGTACGAACGCAATGCACCAGCCCCAGGGGAGAGTCAGCGCTGGCCTCCCAGCTCCCTAGCAGCGGCTGGAGAAACCCCAGCTTCCCCCGGCCTTTTTTCCACACCGTACTCATCGCTTCACGCCCTCCTTTTCGTTTCAGGGTGCCTGCCAGTTGACGTTGCCATTCGGATCAATCAGCCCGATCCTGGGTCCGCGATCAGTTCCCAGCGCATCTTGGCCCACCTGCATGAACAGCCGCTCCCGCCCATCCGCGTCCAGCATGGTGATCCCGGCGAAACCGCCCAGACCGCCCATGGTGATCACCGCGCGGCCCCGCTCATCATTGATATTGAAGCTCGTGTCGCCCTGAGTGGCCACACGCATCTCCACGCGCGCCACGCCCGCGCCATCTCGGAGGGTGATGCGCTCAGCCTCAATGACTCGAGGTTGTGCTGCTGCCATCCCTGCCTGGACTGACACCACCGCCAACACGCCCATCAAGGCAAGCGATACCCCATGAAACCGACGATGCCACTGACACTCGCGCTCAAGCCCCGTGAGACGCATCTCCACAGTCGACCAATGCTCTTGATTCATCGTGCCCTCCAGATTCCACCAATCCAATCAACTGCCCACACTTCCCGGCACCGGGGGCGTGACAGACGACTCCCCTTCCAGCCCCAGCAGGGATCTTGTAGCATCTGACCACGAACGATACGATTTTGAATGATGTGAGCGAATCATGGAATACCGAGAAATAGGCACCAGCGGGATTCGAATTTCCGAGATCGGCTTTGGCTGCGGCGGCAATGCCGGACTCATGGTACGTGGCGAGCCCAGAGAACAGCGCGACACGATTGCCCGGGCCATCGAGTTGGGCATTAACTACTTCGATAACTCGCCCGACTACGGGGATGGCGCCGCCGAAACCAACCTCGGCCGGGTGCTTAGAGAGCTCCGGGTGCATCCATTTCTGAATACAAAGGTGGAAATTCGAAACGAGAACCTTGATGACATAGCCGGCCACGTGGTGCGCTCCGTGGACGAGAGCTTGCAGCGACTGGGTGTGGATTATGTCGACGTTCTACAGATTCACAACGGCCCGGTCGATCCCGCACCGAAGTTAGAAGGTCGGGCCTATGCTCGGATCTGGGTGGAGGATTACCTCAAACCCAATGGCGCGCTGGAGGGGCTGGAGCGGGTGATGCGCCAGGGCAAGGCGCGCTGTATCGGCTTCATCTGCCGCGGCAAGGATATCGGTCCGGTCCGGCAGCTCCTGGACCTGGGGCGATTTGACATCATTAACGTGTCTTACCATCTGATGAACCCGACCCCCGGTTATCCGAAACCCCGAGGTCTGGACGTTGACGATTGGGGCCAGGTCATCGATGAAGCCGAGCTCAGCGGTACCGGCGTGGCCATCTACAGCCCACTGGCCAGCGGCGCGCTGACCGATAATTCCGTTGCTGGCAATCCGGCCCATCCGCTGGCCACCGTGCGCCGGGCGGCCGATTCACCGGAGGCACGCCGCATTCAGGAGCAATCCGCATCGTTCCAATTCCTCTCCCGCCCGGGCGAGCATACTCTTGCCCAGGCCACCTACCGCTTCATCCTGGCCAAGTCTGGCGTCACCACCGTACTCGGCGGGTTTTCCGAGGTCAGCCAGATGGAAGAGCTTGTGGAGGCCTCCGGCGCCGGCCC
>JBJXFJ010000030.1:0-13212 GCA_046154735.1 Chloroflexota bacterium
TGGCTGCCCTGCTGATGGCCCAATGGCGCTGGCTGGAGCGGGCGGTGATGCCCATTGCCATTGTGGCCAAGGTGACCCCCGTTGTCATTGTGGCGCCTCTCTTTGCACTCTGGTTTGGGTTTGGTCCCCTGCCGCGTGTCTTGATTGCCGCGCTTCTGACGTTTTTTCCCGTGTTGATTGGCACCGTTTCGGGGCTGCGCGCAGCGCCCCGCGCATCGCGTGATGTCTTTGCCACGCTCAATGCCACGCCCATGGAGGACGCATTGCTGCTGCGCTTACCGTATGCTCTGCCGCAGCTCTTTGCCGCGATGAAAGTATCGAGTACCCTGGCGTTGCTTGGAGCGGCCATTGCGGAGTGGGTGAGCGGCGACCGCGGTCTGGGACGCGCCGTTCTGCTGGCAAATAGCAATTTGGATACCACGGGGGCTCTGGCCGGGGTGGCCACGATTGGCCTTTTTGGCATTGCACTCATTGGTGCAATCACGCTGCTCGAGCGGCGCGTACTCTTCTGGTCAGGTGATGAGGTGGCGGGATGATTGTGGCGCTCGCGGGCGGCGTTGGGGCGGCCCGGTTTCTGGAGGGTCTGGTGAAGGTGGTCCCGCCTGAATCCGTGACGGTGGTTGTAAATACCGGCGATGATGCCGAGTTTTACGGCCTCCACGTCTCGCCGGATATCGATATCGTGGTGTACACGTTGGCTGGCATCGTCAACTCAGCTCAAGGCTGGGGCATCGCTGGCGATACATTCAATACGCTTGAGATGCTGGGCCGCCTGGGGCGTGAGACCTGGTTCCAACTCGGTGATCGTGATCTGGCCACGCTGATCCACCGCACGGACCTATTGCACAGGGGGCTGAGCTTGTCCGAAGCCACGGCTCAGATTGCCACGGCTCTTGGAGTCCGCGTGCGCATCCTCCCCATGTCAGATTCCGCGGTGCGGACCACCGTGCGCACACCGGACGGTTGGCTTCCGTTTCAGGAATATTTCGTAAAGCAGCGAACGGAGCCGGAAGTTCTGGAGATCGCCTACACCGGGGCTGACGCGGCCCTTCCCGCGCCCCGGGTGCTTGAGTCGATTGCCTCAGCCGATACGGTGATTCTCTGTCCCAGTAATCCTCTGGTGAGTATCGGTACGACCCTTGCTGTTCCCGGAATGCGGGATGCGCTGCGCGAGACCAGGGCCACCATTGTGGCGGTGAGCCCTATCGTTGGCGGCGGAACGATCAAGGGGCCCGCGGATCGTATGATGCGGGGACTGGGGATGGAGGTTTCGCCGGTTGGCGTGGCGCGTGCGTACGAGGATTTCCTAGATGCTCTCGTACTCGATGAACAGGATGCGGCCTACGCCGCCGAGATTGAGGCACTGGGAATTCGTGCGCGGGTAACCGATACGATCATGCGAGACATCATCGCCAAGGAGCGGCTGGCTCGTGAGACAGTGTCCGCCGCGATCTCATGAGCGGAATCTGGGCGATCGTTCCGGTAAAGGCCCTGGAGCGAGGCAAGTCACGCCTTGCGACTCGTTTCACCGTCGCGGAGCGTCGTGAACTATCACTGGCCATGCTTGAGGATGTATTGAGCGCCATTCTGCAGGCCCAGAGTATCGCCGGATGCGTGGTGGTTCATTCTGATGCCCAGGTCAAGTCTATCGCTGAACGGCTGGGGCTTGCCGAGCTGCAAGAAACAGGCGCTCCGGCGGATTTGAACGCGGCACTGCGCCAGGGGCTAACCTGGCTGGATCGGCTTCAGCCGGATGGTGTGTTGATCATTCCGGCAGACGTGCCGCTGGTGACGGCGAGCGCCCTTGAACAGCTCGTGCGTGCCTCCAGTGGCGCGCGGGTGCTGACAATCTGTCCGTCCCTTGATCGAACCGGAACAAATGCACTGCTGGTCCGCCCCCCAAGCCCGTTCCTGCCGCTGTATGGCATCGGAAGTTTCCAGGCACACGTGGAGCAGGCGGAAGTCATGGGTGCCACACTCAATGTTCTCGACTTGCCGAGTATCGCGCTTGACCTTGACGAGCCTCGCGATGTCGAGCAGTTCTTGGATATCGATTCGGACACGCGGACCCGAGCTGTGCTTGCGCGGATGAATCGACCGAGTTTGAACGGGCTGAGTGATGTCGCAACCGTTGCTCAGCCCATGGCCTCGCCGATCACTCCCGATTCGTAATCACACCGACGATTACGTTCGGGTTCAGGCAAACTTGGGTGTGCCCAGAACTTGGGACGGTGTGCACCCGATCTTTGGAGTGCGCACACGATTCGGTCGCGCCCGGCGAACCTTGTTCTCGTGAACGAGAGAGAATACGATCGAGGTCTGGTGTATCTCGCGGCAGCGGCGAATGGCAGCCGCGATCAGTGTCTGAATTGGCGCGAGATTCGCTGTCGAGTCAAGGTCGCCATCAAATTCACACGGCAAGCAGCCTGGCCAGGAGCTCCGCCATGCCCGTATCAGCCATACGTCAGATTGTGATGAGTGAGGCAGCGCGTCTCAAGGGCATCCCGTATCGGATTGTTCCACCTCCGGACGGAGTGGAGAATCTGGACTGTTCGCTTTTCGTCGTAACCACATTTCGGAGGGCGGGTATCCCTTTTGGTCCGGGCGTGCGGATCGCCGAGTCGATTCGCCAGGCGTGTGTGCCAATCGATTGGAAGGCGCTGCAGCCGGGTGACCTGGTCTTTTTTGAGCACACTTACGATGCCGACCACGCCCCTGGGCCGGACGGAAAGATCGCTACGCATGTGGGCATCTCATGTGGTGCTGGCTCCTTCCGAATGTGGGATTGCCATGCATCCAATGGTGAAGCTGGGCCACCAGGCGTGGGGGAGACCGACCTCACGCTCCCGTACTGGCAGCAACATTTGCTTGAAGCACGCCGTCCCCCGTCGCTGAATTCCGATGGTGGGGAGCCGAGTCAACAAGAGGAGTCCAGCCTCGTTGCCAGCGGCGAGCGGTTGCGGGTCATTGCTGATGGCGTTCGCCTTCGGGCGAATCCAGGTCTCACCGAAGCAATTCTTACGGAGCTTCGCGCAGAAACTGTTGTGTCAGCGATTTCGTCTGAGGTTGTGGAAAAGGACGGCCATACGTGGCGTCATGTTCAAGCCCGAGATCGTCAGGGATGGACGGCAGCGATGTATCTGGCCACGGATGTTCCGGCTGCTGGCGCGAAGGGAATGCGGTTTCGGACGACGTCAGATGGTGTTCGCCTGCGTGATGCACCACGGCTTACAGGGCGCATCCTGACTCACCTCAATCGTGGCGCCATGGTTGTCCAGCGAGCCGGTGAGACGCCGAATCGAGACGAGCATACCTGGATTCCGGTAGTACTGGGCGAGATCAGTGGCTGGGTTGCGGCCGATCTCCTTGAGCCGGCGGGAACGATTGTGCCCGGGACGGACCCTGTGCCGCAGGGTGCACTGAGCGTTGTGGAGCTCTATTCGCTGGTTCGATCCCGCGGCGCGAATCCTGGTGTGGATCGCGTCATGGTTGCCGCTGCACTCACGGAGTCCAGTGGAAGCCCGGCGATGGTGGGCGATCAGGGACACTCTATTGGGCTCTGGCAGATGCACGATCAGGGGCTGGGCGCGGGAATGAGCGTGGCCGAGCGAGCCGATCCCCAAACCGCGTGCGCCGCCATGCTGCCGCACTTTGCACAGGTGTACGCTACCTGGTCCGCGCGTGGCCTGGTGGACGAAGATCTCGCCACCCAAACGTACCTCTGGACTGAGCGCCCGTTCCAATACAACGTGCCGGGCAATGACGCTGAGGTGGTGTTCCGAAAGCACTGGCGGAGCGTGTAAGTGGACGCCGATCTCCTCGAGTGTCTTGGAGTGCGGCGCTCCCGCACGCCGCGCTCCAGAGCGCCGCCGGGATCGATGACGCGCTACAGCCGCTCGACAGCAGGATTTACGGACGGATGGCTCGACGATAGATCAGGTGGTAGACCACGGCGACAAGGCCGGCGCCGCCAATGACATTGCCGAGAATCACGACCACGGTGTGGATGAGCGCTGAGCCCACCCCGATCGCGTCACTGCCGGCGACGATTACCGGTGAGATGGCCTGCTTCATCAACGCCAGCGGGAGCAGGTACATGTTGGCAACCGAGTGCTCAAACCCGGCAGCCACGAATGCTGAAACGGGGAAGACAATAGCGATAGCTTTGTCCGTAACACTGCGTCCGGCGAGGCTCATCCAGACGGCCAGACAGACGAGCATATTACACAGCACCGCGCGGATAAACACCTGGTCCAATGACGTACTCAATTTGCTCACGGCGATAGTCACGGCTTGACGACCCACGGCGCCGCCATTGGCATCCAGGTGGCCTGAGAGCAGCACCAGCAGCGCCAACCCGAAAGCTCCAACGGCGTTGGACAGACACACCAACGTCCAATTCCTCAACACTTCACCAGTGGACAGGGTTCCATCGGCCCAGGCCATCACAAGCAGATTGTTTCCCGTGAATAGCTCTGCGCCAGCCACCACGACAAGGAGTAGCCCAAGGCAGAAACAGAGGGCGCCAAGCAGCCGACCGCCAACGTAGCCAAGGCTGGCGTCACTGGTCACCAGGGTGAAATACAGCGCACCAAACCCTATGAAGCCGCCCGCCAGGATGCCAAGCATAATCACCGCTAACACCGGTAACCGTGCTTTGGTCACTCCAACCCCGGCGATGCGCTCAGCAATCTCCTTTGGTGCATACGCATCGAATCCGAAGACTTCACTCATTGCGGCAATCCGCTCCACGGCGAATGGTGTGTGCGCACTCCAAAGCAACTCTGGGAGCTCGTCGACCACAAACGTTCGTACCACTCGCGGACGTTCAGCAGGGTCTCCCTGCACCTGGGCATCAGGCGTGTCCATCGACGCGATCAGCCACCTGGTGCAGGCTATCCCGCGCAAATCCATGCTGTTGTAGGCTCTTGGCAAAGTGAGCGAGCCGCGCCTGGGCTCTCCCATGGATGCTTTCTGGTGGATATGTCCCGTCTTCGCGGATCACTCCGCCCGGCCTTCCCGTGAGCAGCTCAATCGCGTCATCGATGGTTTCCACCGCCCAGATGTGAAACGCTCCTTGAGCTACCGCCTCGATGACCTCCGGGCGCAGCATAAGATGGCGGACGTTTGGGGCAGGCAGGATGACCCCTTGATTCCCCGTCAATCCGCGCGAGCGGCAGACCTCGAAGAATCCCTCAATCTTGCGCGTGACGCCACCCACCGCCTGGATTTGACCAAATTGATTGACCGAGCCGGTCATGGCGATGCCCTGGCGAATGGGAACCTCCGCCAGGCCGGAGATCAGCGCGCACAGCTCTGCGCCGGATGCACTATCACCATCGACCTCGTCGTAGACTTGCTCGAAGGTGATGCGTGCCGAGAGTGCTAAGGGCGCGTTCTGCGCGTACGTGCCCAGCAAGTAACCGCCCAGAATCAGCACGCCTTTGTCATGGGTGCGGCCTGAGAGCTTGACCTCCCGCTCAATGTTTACGACCCCGTCCGAGCCCATGCCGATTCTGGCAGTGATCCGTGATGGGCGTCCAAACGTGTGATCACCAACGGAAAGCACGGAAAGCCCGTTCACCTGTCCAGCCAGCTCACTGGTCACGTCTATGGCAATTGCGTTCTCATCAATTGCGCGTTGCACTTCGGACTCAATGAGGTTGGCCCGCCAGTCCTGGTCGTCCAGTGCATGGATTACATGCTCCCGTTGGACCAGTGTTGCGCCGGCGTCGCGCGCCCAGTGGTCGCACTCCACAATCAGGTTGGCAATGGTGTTGAACTGGGCGAGCAGTCGCTCCTGATGTTCGGCAAGTCGGGCACTGTGCTCGATGATCTCCACGATAGCGCTTCGGTGAAACGGCAAGAGGTGTTCTTCCGCCGCCTGGAGAGCCACAAACTCCGCGTATGCGCGGATCGTTTCTGGGCTGCGCGTCATTTCGCCTGCGAACTGGGCTTTCACCTTGAACAACTTGCCGAAGTCCTCATCGAGATTGAGGAGCATGAGATAGGTCATCAGATCGCCAATGAGCACCACCTTCACATGCAATGGGATTGGCTCAGGTTTGAGCGCGGTAGTTGGAAATGCGCTGTATTGTTCGCCAAGATTCTCAATGCGCACTTCCGCATCTCGAAGTGATCGTTTCAAGGCCTCCCAGGCATATGGGTTGATTAGCAGATCGCGAGCTTGAACGGAGAGAAATCCACCATTTGCTCGATGCAGCGCCCCAGGCTTAATGAGCGAAAAGTCGGTGGACATGGCCCCCATAGATGCTCGGTAGTCGATCCTGCCGAGCAAGTTGTAGTACGTGGGGTTTGGCTCATTGACAACTGGTGTTCCGTGGTCTGCCGCCTGCGAAACAAGTACGTTCACGCCGTAACGCTCGCTGAAGGCGGCTCGACCCATCTCACGACCCTGGGACTCCGCTTGCTCGGATGCATGAAAGTCATCGAGGTGATCGAGAATGTCTACTCGCACCGCGTCAAGATAGCTGCCGAGTTTGGCACTACTGTTATAGGTTGCTTTCAACTCGTCCAGTAGGTGACCAATAGCAAAGAGCGCGGCGTCTCGTTCCAGGGCCCGAAATTGCTCGCGTGCATCGCGTTCCAGTCGGTGAATATCAAGGAGCGTCTCATCAGCAAGTCGCTGAAGCTCCTGGCCAGCAGCTCGGATTTCAGCTTGTCTCTGGGGCGGCAGCAGCTCAAACGCCTCGGGGCTCATGGGCTTCCCCGGTGCCAGGAGGGGCGCATTCACGATGCCCATCGGCGTGACCTGTGTAACAAAGCCGAGTCGGTCGGCGGCTGCGCGCAATGTGCTCAGAAGTCCGTCACGTTGCCCTTCGATCCGCTGGAGAATTCCTGATCGGCGCTCTTGGTACTGATCGCTCTCAAGTGCGCGCGGGATCTCACGTCGACAGGCAGTGACGAAACGCTCCATGTCACGCCGTAGATCCGGGCCGCGACCGGAGGGAAGCTCTACGGCCACCGGACGATATGGGTCAACAAAGTTATGGACGTAGCACCAGTCTGATGGCGCCTTCTGGTGCCTGGCAAACTCGTCAAGCTGAGTGCGCACTTCCGTGCTTCGGCCCGTGCCGACGGGTCCGGCGACATAGACGTTGTAACCCGGTGCGGTGAAACTAAGTCCCATGGAGATCGCATGCGTTCCGCGGTCTTGGCCCACCAGTCGAGTGAGCGTGGCGATGGACTCCGTGGTCTCGAATTCGAAGAGAGCCGGGTCACAGTGCCAGCGGAGCTGATCAGGACTGAGCTCTCGCGGTGTCGGAGGCGAGGATGACCCAGATTGTCGGCGAGCACGGGAGCGGCCAGTTTGACTCATAAGTCCGTATCACCGGGCGATTCAGGAGCACTGATTGCAGTCACCACGCGATCGTACACCTCTTTGCCGTGCCGGGCCCCTTGCAGAGGGGTAGGAAAAGGGTAGCGTGCTGACATCACGGTAGCGCGGTGGTCTTGTGCCCCGCGCTCGAGGACTCACCAAGCACCGTGTATCTGCCAGGGGGTGCGGGCATCCTCGGGCGCGGGGCACAAGACCACCGCGCTACCGGGGATGCCGCTCGCCCGGTTGATGCAGCGTTCCCGATGCACGTGCGCATGGGTGGTTCGGGGGCTTCCTGTGAGGCTGGTGCGCAGTGACGGAACGCCCCCTGCAGGCACATCCCCGGACTCCAAACTGCGGTGAATAATTCGGGTCAGCTCACACCGGGAGAGATCTGAATCGTATGAACATCGCGGCCTGAGATCTGCCCTCCCTCGGGAAACAGATCAGAGTTGCAGGCCCGTTCCGCGTCCGCCTGTCCAGCGGTGCGTGGCACGATTCAGGGGCGCAGGGCCCAAGGAGCATGCAATGATGCAGCGTGAGCGATCCGCGCTGGCGTGCCTGAGTCATTAAGATCTCAGGTCGCGTAATACCACGGCTGGGCGTACGCCCTCGTAAAGCGCCGCTTCGCGCATGTCTACGACAAAAAGGGGGACAGCGGTGTTGAGCGATGGCGCCTGGTCAGGACTCTGCGGTGTGTCCAGAAGCTCCAAGATTCGCGAGCTTGGATGCCGGTGTACCAGTGCCAGATCTATCAGCACGATTGGCTCAGCATACGGATACGTTCCAAACATGACATCGCGCGCTCGAACGAGATAGGCTCGTTCGACGAGCGCGGTGGCAACGCCGGAGTCACCTCCTCCTACTTCTGCCGCTAGCATCGCGTTTCTCCCCTGTGCTCGTAACTATCAAGTAGGCGTTTCTGGCTCTGGTGGCTCCGGTTCAGGCTCGCCCGGCGGTGGAAAAGGTCCGGGTGAGGGTGCATCAATTTCACCTGAACCAATCCAATGATTGGTGGTGTGGGGTCCTCGTGTGTAGTGCATCTTACATTCACAATACATGATCAGCCGGCTTTCTATGCGTCAGAAGAGGGGTAGTGATGGGACTTTTCCTCCAGGTTCCTCGTCACCTGGAATCGGACCGCGGATCAGAATTGGTAGTTTGGCGGAACGGATCAACTGTTCCGCCACACTCCCCAGAAGCAACCGTCCAATTCCGGAGCGTCCATGGGTGGCCAGAGCAATGACATGTGCTCCAATCTCCTGAGCTACCGCGGATAGTGCAATGGCGGGCTCGCCGCGAGCGACATGCAGATTCACGTCGATGTGTCCGGAAGCAATCTCCTTCTTGACGTCGGAAAGCTCGGCCAGTGCCGCCCTGGTTTCCGCGGGGTCGTCTTCGCCTGTCTGATTTGTCCCAATGACTCGTGCTGGCGGTGGGACCAGCACTCTCACCAGAGTGATGGTTCCTCCACGCTCACCGAGCAGGGCGAGTGCATCTGGAATCACCGAACGGGCAAGTGCCGAGCCATCAAGCGCCACGATGATCTGTAGGTGCTCGGAGCGGGGCATCTCGAATTGCGCGCCGCCTGGGAGTAGCAAGATAGGAACCGGTGATGATTCAAGCAGGGAGGCCGCCACGCTGCCCAGGACAAGTTGACTCAGTCCGCCACGGCCATGGGTGGACATAATGACCAGCCCTGCTTGGTGAATTCCAATCTCCATCAGGATTGATGGCACTGGGCGACCGTACGGCACGGCCGTGACCACTGGGGTGCAAGTGTCTCCAACCAGGCTCAGCACGTTGGCGAGATAAGCCTCGGCATCGCGTACCACGACGATCTCTTGCTCGGATGGGTCCGATCCGGGAGGAACGTGCGCCTCGGCCGCGCGCACAAGCACGACGCGGCTGCCGAGCCTCTCGGCGATGCGCCCCGCCGCTGGCAGTGCCTTTTCCGATAGGTCGGAGCCGTCTAGTGGTACGAGCAGGGTTGTGAGCTGATTCACGTTAGCATTCCTCTATTGCCCTGACGTATTGCCCTGACGCCGAGTCCGGTATCGCTAAAATCTTATGTCTTGCGGACTCATTTGATCCCGCCCAACGGGGTAGGTCTGGGATAGTTCCCTTTATCTCTCACGCCAATTGGTGCATTCTGCTTGGGATCGATGCGAGTGCAGCTCATGGGGGCGAATCGGCTTCTGCCGACGATCGATCGAGGCTGAGCTTGAGCTCGATCATTCCGTTTCGGGTCCGGCGCTGCTCGGGCAGCCCAAGGTCGTGAAAAAGCGATAGCGAGCGCGTGTTTGTGGCCAGAATGTTCGCAACCAACGTTGAGACGCCATCCGTGCGAGCTCGCTCCACCAATTGTTGCACCAGGAGTGTGCCTAAGCCCCGGCCCTGCCAGGCGTCGCCCACGAGCACGGCAACTTCAGCCCGAAACGGATCGGCTTCACGGTCGAATCGAGCGACCGCAATGATCTCGTCCGGATTCGCGGGGTCCAGGGCCACCAGTGCGACCCGTGCGACACCATCCACCTCTACGAAGTGCTGCGTCTCGATGTCACTCAGGCGGTCAACTGCGTGGAGAAAGCGCTCATAGCGCGATGTTGAAGATATTCGCTCAATCAGCCTGCGATGCGCGGCAGCGTCGGACGGCATGATGTTACGGATCACTACAGGTGAGCCGTCATGAAGAGTCGAGAGTGTGTCATTCACCTGGTCAGCCTCCCAACGTTCCTGTGCGGGCTACGAGCTATGCACCCCAGGATTCACAGGGTTCCGGTGCTTCGCTGCATGGTTATCAGATTGACCTCTGAGCAGATACTGAATTTTGTATCTGTTCAGACGTCGAGGGATGAGCCAGGCTCGTAGTGCGGAATTTATTCCGCCGACCTCTCGCGGACACCTTGTGCCAAATTGTCGTCGAGGAACGGCGGAATGAATTCCGCACTACGAGCCGAAGCCGCTACCCGAGTTCTGAACACTTACTGAATTTTCATCATCTTGACACGACCGAACGTGTGTTCCAGAATAACCGGGGCTGCTGAGCTCGTGATCCGGGTATTTGGCGAGTGGGTGAGCTGGCATGTTCGTGGTCATACGTGACCGGGCTGCTCACGTTACGGCCCGGTCGGCCCTATCCCAACTGACCATGTTCGTGTGAACTCACGCACATGTACACCGCGGCGCAGGATGCTAGGGAGTTGCCCCGCGTTGATCGGTGGAGGCGGGCTGGAAGCCCGTCGGTGCGCGCTTGGAATGGGAGCCCACCTCCACCGGCTAACCACCGGACGGCTGCGCGTGCGAGCGTGCCTGCTCGAGGATGAGACGTTGTTCCGCCGCGGCGATGTTGTAGCGGGCCTGCTCGATTGCATCGGGATTCACTGAGATCGAATCGATGCCAAAGCGGACGAGCATCTCCGCGTAATCAGGATAAACCGACGGGGCCTGGCCACAGATTGACGAGCGTAGACCGAGTTTCCCGCAGCCCGTAATAATCGCTTTGATGGTCGCTGTGACCGCGTGATCGCGTTCGTCGAACAACGAGGCGAGCGTCGCGTTGTCCCGGTCGACACCTAGGACGAGCTGGGTGAGGTCATTTGACCCGATCGACACCCCGGTGATGCCGGTTCGCGCATAAGCATCCAACCAGTGGACGACGGAAGGTACTTCCGCCATGATCCAGAGCTCAAACCCAGGCTGGTCCGTGAGCCCAGATTCGTCAATGAGCCGCTTGCACGATTGAAATTCGGAAAGCGTGCGCACAAATGGAATCATGAGATGCAGGTTTCCGTAGGACGATCTGACACGCTTCAAAACCTCGAGCTCGAGACGGAAGAGATCCGGCTCTTGGACGTAGCGAAAGGCGCCCCGGTATCCGATCATGGGATTCTCTTCGTGGGGCTCAAAACGCTCCCCTCCTTCAAGGCCGCGAAACTCATTCGTCCGAAAATCCATCGCTCGGTACACCACGGGACGTGGACTGAACGGTTGAGCAAAGCACGTGAGCTGCTCGGTCAGACGCTGAACGATGTAGTCGGCGCGGCCGTCTTCAATGAGCTTGCGAGGGTGTTTGCCATCGAGGGCATTGAGAATCATAAACTCGGCGCGTAGGAGCCCCACACCGTCCACGTGCTGCTGAGCGATGTCCTGGGCGCGTTCGGGCTCAGCGAGATTCACAAGCAGCCGCGTGGCCGTGACGAGTACACCGTTTCCGTCCCTTGCCGGCCGCGGAGGTGAGGCTTCGGTGGCGAGTATCGGCTCTGCGCCGGCGAACACAACTCCGAGTCCTCCGTCGACCGTGACAATGTCACCGTCTCGAAGTACGGAAGTCGCCTGACGGGTGCCCACGATACATGGGAGCCCCAGCTCACGGGATACGATGGCAGCGTGTGATGTCATCCCGCCGGAGTCCGTAACGATGGCCCCCGCGCGGCGCACAAACGGTACCCAGTCTGGCGACGTCATGCCGGTCACGAGGATGTCTCCCGGACCGATTCTGTCCGTATCCGCGGTATTGATGACAATTCGAACAGCGCCGCTTACTCTGCCCGGGCTAGAACCAATGCCACGCACGAGCTCTACTTGAGCAGCCGGCGATGCCTCGGAGATGGGTGGGGGTGTCGCGAGTTTGGTTGTCACCGGGCGGGACTGCACCAGATACGTTCCCCCGTCTCCTATGGCCCACTCAATATCCTGCGGGGTTCCGTAATGGGCCTCATCTTGAAGGACCAGCTTGGCGATTGACTGCAACTCATCGTCGGTAAGCACGACTTCAGTCGCACGCTCTGGTGGAAGGTCTTCGCGCATCGTAGCGCCGCTCGGATTGCGCGTGAGCATGAATGCTTTCTTACCAATTCTCCGATCCACAACTGATAGGTCACGCTTGAGGAGTACATAATGGTCTGGTTCCACCTGCCCACCCACCACGACCTCCCCCAGTCCGAACGCGGCCTCGATAACCATGGACTCGCGATTGCCGGTGGATGGGTTGACGGAAAACGCAACGCCAGACTTGGCGGAGTTGACCATTGACTGGACGATGACGGCAATCTCTGGCTCGCGATCAAGTTGCAGTCGCTTGCGATAGAAAATCACTCGAGGGCTGAATAACGATGCCCACACGCTCCGCATTCGATCGAGCAGATCCTCGGCGCCTCGGACATTGAGAAAGCTCCTATTCATTCCCGCGAAGGAGGCTGTCTCTGTGTCCTCAAGCGTTGCTGATGACCGAACCGCCACGAGCTGATCAGTGACTCCAGTGCGTCGCGATAATTCGCGGTACCCGTCGATCACAGCCGATTGAATGTTGGCCGGGATGCGTGCCTGAAGAATGCTGGCTTGAATAATCGCGGCCGTGCGCTCGAGAGATTCTCGATTGTTCACGTCCACAAGGGAGACCTGACGGGCTAGCTCGTCGGCGAGACCCGTCTCGATCAGAAACGACTGGTAAGCTGCCGCCACGACGACGAATCCCGGCGGGACCGGCAATCCCGCTCGCACCATTTCGCCGAGATTCGCGCCCTTGCCGCCTGCAATGGCGACGTCCGTGCGTGTGAGCTCATCGAACCAACGGATGAATGCTGTCATTTCGGTACTCTCAGTCTGCGCTCTTGAACGACTCCGTTGCATCTCGCGGGCCCACTAGGCGAACCGGGTCTGCGGTGGGCCTGAAACCACTGTCACAGTCTGGTCGACAACCATTGCCAGTTCCGGTGTGGCGGCACCTTGCTTGACGCAGTCCGTGATCGAAGCCCTGCCGGGCATCCCCCCGCGTGATCTGAGCTCAGTCAAGATATGCCAACATCGCTTGCAGCAATGACTTCTGATTCAGCATGGCATGGCCGAAAGGGCAAGCACATCATTCGATCGAG
>JBJXFJ010000057.1:0-8393 GCA_046154735.1 Chloroflexota bacterium
CATACGAAGGTGGATCGCCGCCGGCTACCCGGCGGCAATCCGCCGTCGTATGGTCACTGCGTGAGTACGGGTGTGGTTTGATCCAGGCCTCGCTGCCTAAGTGAAGGGTGTGAGGACCTTCCAACACTGCTATGCTGAGCGTAGACCAATGACTTCTCTGACCAGAGAGGAGATTGCACAACGGCTCGCTGAGCCCAGGCGCCCCAGTTTCAACGGTGAGGACCTGAGTGGGCTGGATGTTCGCGGATTCGATCTCAGTGGACTCGATTTGAGTTACGTCTCACTCATGAACGCGGACCTGCGGGGAGTAAATCTGAGCGGGGCCATTCTCTGGGCGGCTGATCTCCGCCAGGTGCTTGCCAACGGTGCGAATCTGGCTGGCGCCAATCTGGGAACGGCGAACCTTGCTGGGGCGAGGTTGAACAAGGCTTTCTTTGGGGGGGCGTCGCTTCTCGGAGCAAATCTGACAAATGCCGATGTATCTGGTACAGACTTCTCGGGGGCTGAATTGACCAACGCGATATTGACGGATGTGATTTCAGACTCCGGGACACTGTGGCCAGACTCAATGGATCGAGAGTAGACCAATGCCGGATCTCCAGATCACCTTTGCTGACGATGGGGCCACGGTGACCCTGGCACCAGGCGATCGACTTATCTGCACGCTGCCGGAGCTGGCCACGGCCGGTTATCGCTGGGAGCTGGATGTGGAGCTCGATCCCAACGTGGCGCAGATCGAGTCGAACCAGCCGATTCCCCCGTTTACCGGCGCGGTGGGCGCGGCCGGTGCGCGTGAGATTGTCGTGCTGGCGGTCGGACCGGGGCGTATCCCCCTGCGCTACAAGCGCTGGCAGCCGTGGGGAGGTCCCTCGTCCGTCGATTCGCGATTTGGGATGACCCTAGACGTCACGAGTTGACACTGCCTAACTCAGGCGGCTAGTGCTTTGTCAATCATGGATTGCTGGGTGGATGATATCGGTGGTGTCGGGCATCTTGCCCGACAGTATGGTGGCGCGAGAACCCCGCGGAACACGTTGGACGGAGCACTAGGCACCACCACTGGCTCCTGTTAAGCTCGGGGATGTGCGACACTTGGATGATTCTCACAACCCGGAGCAGTTGATGGCTCTGTCCACCCGTGATCCAGGCATTCTTGCCACGCCAGATTACCGCCTAGAAGGGCCGCAAAAGGTCACCGGGCGAGCAGCATATTCAGCGGACATCTCAATCCGCGGAATGTTGCATGCGAAGACGCTGGGCAGTCCGCACGCCCACGCGCTCATTCGGGGGATCGATGTGTCCGCGGCTCGCGCGCTGCCCGGCGTAGCGGCGGTGATTACGGCGTACGACATTGGCCCGATTCGCACTGGGCGGCGGCTCATGGACTACCCGATCCTGGCGTGGGAGCGTGTGCGGTTCGTTGGTGAACGGGTGGCGGCGGTGGCCGCGGAGAGTCTGGAGATCGCGGAAGAGGCACTCGGGTTGATTCACGTGGACTATCAGGAGCTGCCCGCGGCGCTCACGCCGGCAGAGGCCCTGGCGGATGGTGCGCCGGTGTTGCATCCGGACATCTCGTCCTACCAGTTTCGCCAGGGCTCGCGGGACCCCGTTCCCCACGCAAATATGCAGGCCTACAAGATCGTTGGCAAGGGCTCCGCGAGCGAAATCGAGGCGGCATTTGCCGGTGCTGCTCACGTCTTTGAGCACACGTTCAGAACGCCCAGGCAACACGCGGGATACATTGAGCCACGCGTGGCGCTGGTCTGGATCGATGCCGATGAGACGGTACGGGTCGTCACGACGAACAAGCTGCCTTTCAATATTCAGGAAGAGCTGAGCATGGTCACGGGCTTGCCGTTGGAGAAGATCGATATCGATTGCGGCTTTGTGGGCGGCGATTTCGGTGGCAAGGGACTATCTCTGGATGAGATGACCGGGTACTTCCTTGCTCTGCGCACTGGGCGTCCCATTAAGACCGTTCTGAGCTACGGTGAGGAGCTCACCTCCACCAACTCACGGCACGCGGCCACAATCCGACTTCGCACCGCGGTTGATTCCGAAGGCAGATTTCTTGCCCATGAAGGTCGCATGCTCTGGGACGGCGGGGCCTACGCTGCAGGTAAGCCGCAAGCGGACGTGAATCTCATCTCCGGAAGTCGCCATTTCAATGCTTACAGGATTCCGCTTGTGCGAAGTGAGCACGTGATGGTCTACACGAACAATGTGCCCGGTGGGCAGGTGCGTGGGCCCGGCAATGCGCAGGTGGTGTTTGCCTGGGAATCCCACGTGGACATGATGGCCGCTGAGCTCGGCCTGGACCCGTTGGAGCTACGTGAGCGAAACGCATTGAACCATGGCGACTCGGGGATGGGCGGCCAGAGGATTGCTGACCCCAGGAGTCGTGAGGTGCTCGATGCTGTACGGCGGGAATTTCACTGGAACCGGCCCCTGCCCGCGCACCACGGTCGCGGGTTGGCGTTCTTCACTCGAGAAACGGGTGAGGGAAAGACCTCCATCATCATGCGGATCGCCACGGACGGCCGAGTTGAAGTGGTCACCGGGGTGCCCGAGCAGGGCTCCGGGATTCACACCATGGTTGCACGAGTGACCGCCGCTGCTCTTGACATTGACCCGTTGGACGTGCTCGTGACTCGTGGTACCACTACGCATGCGCCGTGGGATCCGGGCGTGGCCGCCACGCGTTCAACCCATCTCATTGGACAGGCAGTGCTCCATGGCGCGGCCCAGCTCAGACCAACCCTGGAGGCCCTGGCTGCCGAGCTCTTAGGATGGCCGGCAGGTCAAGTGACACTGCACGACGGAGAATTTCATCGCGCTGACAATTCGGCTGAGTTTGCGACCTTCGCTGAAGTGGCGCGACGGATCGGTGAAGGGCCTACCGTGGAGGTTGCCGGTTTCTACGATAGCGCTCAGGCGCACCATGCCGACGGGCTCGCGCTGAACTTTCTGGCCACGGCATTTGAAGTGCAGGTTGATCCCGAGACTGGTCAGGTGACGATCATCGATGCGCTCATGGTGACGGATGTGGGGGCCATTATCAATCCCATTGGCCATGAGGGGCAGGTGGAGGGTGGCTTCGTTTGTGGGCTCGGCTCGGCGCTGCTCGAGGAGCTGGTGGCAGATAACGGACGGATCGTCAATGGGAGCCTGGCTGATTACAAGCTCCCGAACATTGCAGATCTGCCTGCCTTCCGAAGCATCTTGATTCGCGGCAATGATGGTCCGGGGCCGTTTGGTGCCAAGGCCATCGGCGAGCACACCAATATCGGTGTTCCACCGGCACTGGCTAACGCCATTGCCCACGCCGTTGGCGCGCGTGTGACGGACCTGCCGATCACGCCGGAGCGAGTGCTGAGGTCAGTGCAAAATTAAAAGTTCAAAGTGCAAAAAAAATCAGGTCAGACTACCGTCCTAAATTTTGCATTTTGCACTGCGAACGCCCTCGCCCATTTGAGTAGCTCATTCCACACTACCCATCTGCCACCCTACCGAGTATCCCTGAGCTAGGCTGAGCAGCCATACGATTCCCCCAGACTGCGAGTCCTGGAGGAACCGGTGCAAGAACACGAGCACGAGCCGCCGCGGGGTGCGTTTGTGCTGATGCTCATCTTTCTACTTCTGCTCACGCTCTTCTGGTTGAACATCTTCCTTCAAGTCTGGCAGCGAGCTTAGCCATGCAGCGAGACCAGGTGTTTGAGCTTGCGTGGATTCTGCCCAGTGTCTCTATCCCGGTTGGAATGCTCGTGGCGCTGGTCGTCTCAGCCTACGGCATGGGAATGCATGTCCCCACCCACGTTGGCACGCTGGACCCGAAATTGGCGGCACAGACTGCACCGTTTGATAACCCGGGCGTTCGGCAGATCTCGGCCGATCGCTACGAGGTGGTGATGCTTTCCCAGATCTGGTTCTTCAGGCCGAATGAGGTGCGCGTGCCGGTCGGCTCGGAAGTTACATTCATTACTACCAGTGCAGACGTGATGCACGGGCTAAAGATACAGGGAACGAATGTGAATTTCATGGTTCTGCCAGGTCAGATCTCGCGGGCCACCGCGAGGTTCAAGGAGGCGGGCGAGTTCTTATTGGTGTGTCATGAATACTGTGGAGTGGGCCATCAGACGATGTCCGGCAAAGTTATTGTGAGCCCGCCATGAGCGCACGGATTGTCACATTGGACGATCAGGAGAAGGTGAATCGCCTGGTTTCGGGATACCTCATCGTTGCCATCTCGGCACTGTCAGTGGGAATGCTGCTGGGCATGTTGCAGGGGCTGGAGCACGCCGGGATCAATCTTTATCCCTACCTTCAGCCAATCATTCGCACCTACTACCAGGGGCTCACCCTGCACGGTGTGCTCAATGCTCTGGTTTGGACCACGTTCTTTATCTGTGGGTTCTTGACTTTTGTCACCACGCGATCGCTCAATCAGCCGCTGAAATGGCTGAAGCTCGCATGGGCCACCTTTTGGGTCATGGTGATCGGTGTGCTACTGGCAGCCTGGCCCATGCTCACCAATGAAGCCACCGTACTGTTCACGTTCTATCCACCGCTGAAGGCGCACTGGGCGTTCTACGTGGGCTTGACGCTTGTTGTTGCCGGCACCTGGTTCGTCACGGCCTCGCTGCTGGCCACACACGGGGACTGGCGGCGAGAGCATCCTACCGAGCGCACGCCACTACCTGCATTCATGTCACTTGTGACATTTGTGATGTGGTGCATTGCTAGCATCGGGATCACACTTGAGATGGTGCTTCTTATGATCCCGTGGTCACTTGGGCTGGTGGCGGACACGAACCCATTGTTGGCCAGAACGCTCTTCTGGTACACGGGGCACCCCATTGTTTACTTCTGGCTGCTGCCAGCGTATGTCTCATGGTATGGGATGGTGCCAAGGCAAGCAGGCGGGAAGCTCTTTAGCGACCCGATGGCGCGGGTTGCCTTCATTCTCTTCCTGATCCTTTCAATTCCCCTGGGATTGCACCATCAGTACACGGATCCAGGCATTCCCCATGGCCTGAAGCTCGTTCACGCCTTTCTCACCTTTGGCGTGTTCTTTCCCAGCTTGCTGACGTTCTTCAATGTCGTGGCGTCGTTGGAGAACGGTGGTCGAGCGCGCGGCGGGAAGGGCTGGTTTGGCTGGATTCGCGCGCTCCCGTGGTCCAACCCCGCGCTCGTGCCTCAGCTCCTCGCGATGCTGCTGTTTGTATTCGGTGGCATCAGCGGACTGGTGAACGCCTCCTACCAGGTGAACCTGGCGATTCACAACACGGCCTGGGTGCCGGGGCATTTCCACCTCACCGTGGGAAGCGCCACAACCCTGACGTTCATGGGCGTCTCTTACTGGCTCATTCCGCTGCTTTCGAAGCGCCAGCTCTGGAATCCGAAGCTGGCGCTAACGCAAGCGTGGCTCTGGTTTACTGCAATGATCATCTTCTCAAACGTGCTGCATCGGCTTGGTCTGCTCGATATGCCGCGCCGTACCGCGATTGGCGAGGCGCCGTATGTGCTCGATGCATGGCGTCCGCTGCTTCCCTTTGTGGCACTGGGCGGAACACTCCTGTTCATCAGTGGGATGTTTTGGGTAGTCATTGTGACATACACAGCACTGAAGGGGGCGCCGCAAACGAGCGATGTGGAAGTGCCGTTCTGCGAGGCCCAGGATACCGCTGAGCACGCACCGAGGGCCCTGGACCACTGGCGCCCCTGGTTGGCCATTGCCACGCTGCTCATTCTCATTGCGTATGTCCCTGTGCTGTTCCATCTCCTGGCAACCACCGGGCTCAGCTCCCCAGGGTTCAGAGTCTGGTGAGTGGCAACGTGCGTACTGGCCGTCGGTGCTGGGGTATCTGAGCTTCGGTCTTCTGACTCCCAGATACCCATTCAAAACTTTCCGAGGAGCACTATCTCTCATGTCGTTTGCTTTCCGATTGTTCATTCTGGCGACCGTGGGTTTGGTTTCAGCCGCATGCAGTAGCCCTGCACCCGCGGCGTCAGGTGGGGCTCAGCAGAGCACGGGGGGCGGTCAGCAAAACGTCCTCGTGGTGATGACTGAGTTCAAGTTTGATCCGGCGGCCGTGACCGCCCAGGTGAACCAGCCAGTTCGTCTCACCGCCAGAAATAGCGGAGCCGTGGTGCATGACTGGGTTGTGCAGCTTGATTCGCAGGTGCAGGCAAAGGCACAGCCAGGGCAGAGCGCCACCGTGGAGTTCACGGTAACGCGACCCGGCACGTATCGAGTTGTCTGCACGGAGGCAGGGCATGAGCAGGCGGGCATGGTAGGTAGCCTGGTGGTCCGGTAGTCATCGACGGCTGGGCCAGCCCGTTTGTTTCAAGTTACGGTCTGCTACGCGCGTGTCGCATATGTCCCTTGTGCTGTGCCTTGTCGTTCGGGTATTTTGCGATCTGAATCTGAGTCTTGCGGAGTAGATCGTGGTTGGACGAATGCTTGTGCTGGTGACGCTGGTGCTTCTGGCGGGCACTGCCTATCCGCTCGAACTCGATTTCACACCCGCGGTTTCAGACGCGGCGCCGCTCGGTGCGAGTGACTCGAAGAAGTGTAAGAAGCTGCTCAAGGACTGGAACAAGAAGCCGAAAGCGAGCACCCTCACCAAGCTCATCAAAAACGAGTGTGATTTGCCGGCGAACCAGTCTGTCACGTTGACGGCGGGTACGGTATTCACCGTGAACTCACAATCGGATGAACGCGATCGAGATCCGGGCGATGGCATCTGCGAAGCGAACAGCAGAGGCAGTAATCAATGCACGCTCCGCGCGGCAATCATGGAAGCCAATGCCCGGGGCGGCCAGGACACGATCAACATTCCGTCCGGCACCTACCAGCTCACTCGGAGCGGACGGGAAGAGTACGGTGCGGAGTTGGGCGATCTCAACATTCGCGACTCCGTGATCCTCATGGGCGCTGGATCCGCTTCAACATTGATTGACGCGGCGGGCATTGACCGAGTGTTCGATATCCGCAATCGAAGCGTTGTGAAGTTCGTTGGACTATCCATTGCCAACGGGAATCCCGGTCGGGGCAATGGCGCGGGCATCTCAAATACCGATGGTGATCTCACCCTGGAAGACGTGATCGTGCGGAACAGCACGACGACCGACGGGGATGGCGGCGGAATTCACAGTGACGGCCCGCTGAGGATGCTCAGGAGCAGCGTACTGCAGAATTCCAGCGCTACCGGGTCAGGCGGAGGAATCGCCACGTCAAACACCGCCACGCTGGACCAGGTGATTGTTCGGGCGAATACGGTTGGAGACCGCGACGGCGGAGGATTATTTAGCGCGGGCGGCCAGCTCACAATTATCAACTCCACATTTGAAGGGAATTCGGCGACACATCGAGATGGTGGCGGGATTCGATCGAACGGCGTGACCACGATCTCCAGCAGCACGTTCACCAGCAACAGTGCTGGGCGAGATGGCGGTGGAATTCACCTGGCGGGGTCAAACACGGGCGAACTTCGAAACGTCACCATCCATTCGAATCGTGCATCCTCACGCGGTGGCGGAGTATCGTCTGATAACGTTGCCACCATCCTTAACGCCACCATTGTGAGCAATTCGGCGAGTTTTGAAGGCGGCGGTGTGTTCCGTTCCAACGGCACGCTCAATTTGACCAACACGATTCTCTGGAACAACACGGCTAGTAATTGTGCCGGGGGCATCTCATCGGCAGTGTCCAACCTGGATAGTGGCGTTTCATGTGGCTTTGGGGCGGGGAATCTCACGAACACTGATCCTCGCCTTGGCTCTCTCGCTCTCAATGGTGGAGCGACTCAGACGCTTGCACCACAATCAGGAAGTCCGGCGATTGATGGTGGGACGAATTCGAATTGCCCTGCACAGGATCAGCGCGCCTTGTCCCGCCCGGCTGATGGTAACAGCGACGGGAACATCATCTGTGACATTGGAGCTGTTGAGATCACCACGGTATCGGTCTCGCCTCCTGCGAACGGCGCAAAATGCGCGGAGTTCCCATCACACGCGGCGGCACAGGCATTCCTGCGTGCGAACCCAAGTGACCCCTGGAATATGGATGCCAATCGGAATGGACTTGCCTGCGAAGGCAGTGACGGCGCCGGATTCATGCCCGACCCACGTGATTACACGCTGGTGATTCGAAGTTAGCCCGGATTATTCACCGTTCGTGAGCCACAATTGCTCTCGTGCCTCGGCGCGTGGTCCGTGGTGGTTCTTGCATTCGGATGCACTCGACCAGAACGCGTGTTTCGGCGGCGAAGACCTCCGGTAGCGCGGCGGTCTTGCGCCCCGCGCCCGATGAATCACCGGAACCGTGCATGCGCTCGGGTTGCGGGCATCCTGGGGCGCGGGGCACAAGACCCATAGGAGTAGGCCGGTTT
>JBJXFJ010000060.1:0-5168 GCA_046154735.1 Chloroflexota bacterium
GGCGCGGCGCGGCGACGGAGAGCCCGGAGTGATCACCCTGTGGCGCGGACTCCAGCGTTTGCACGACCTCGTGCTCGGCTTCGATCTCGCCCGCTCCATGGGGATAGAAAATGTGGGTAACGCATAGCCCTGGGAGAGGGGGCAGAAGTAAATGAATCTGGCAACATATGACCCACGTTGAAGCCACGCAGCTCATTCTCATAGCTGATCCCAGCCCAGACGACGTCGTCATTCTGCAACATTTGCTCCTCCGTGACGATCCAAGACGCTATCGCGTCCTCGTGGCTCAGACCGGGGAAGCGTGTATCCAGCTCTGTCAGGACAAGACGCCAAGCGTCATCCTGCTGAACTACGCGTTGCCGGATATGGACTGTCTCGAGGTCATCAGCACACTCATAGATCTGCCCCTAGGAAGCCGCCCATCGACCATCGTTCTCACGGAAAAGGGTGATGACGCCCTGGCAATTGACGCCATCGCGGCAGGTGCCCAGGACTACCTCACGAAGGATCGGCTGACTCCGGAGCTCCTCCACCAGACCATCCGCATTGCGCGAGAGAAGCAGCGGCTCCGCGACGATCTCCAGGAGAGTGAAGCGCGCTACCGATTGTTCTTTGAGTCCAGCCCCACACCAGCCTGGGTGGTGGCTCCAGATCTGGCCGTGATCCTCGAGGTGAACGACGCGGCCATCAGCCAATACGGCTACACGCGTGATGAGTTTTTGAGCATGACCATACCGAGTCTTCGCCGGGAGAACCATGAGCCGCGGGTTGCCGAGCAGATTCAGGCCGCGCTCACCGCCACCAACGGCGACCGCGTCCCAGCCCAGCACCTGACGAAGACCGGGCAGATTCTTGATGTGGAGCTCTCCTGGCGCGACGTGACCGTGAACGGCCATCGGCGCCGCCTGGCGGTGACGTATGATGTGACGGACCGTGTGCGAGCAGCAGAGAAGGAGCACGCTGCATTGGAGCTTGCCGAGCAGACGGCGCGGCTGCGTGAAGAGTTTCTGACGATTGCGGCCCATGAGCTGAAAACGCCCCTCACCATCCTGCGAGGGCAATCACAGCTCAACCTTCGCCGTATCCAGCACTTTGACACCCTGGATCGAGTCAGCATCGTCGCATCGTTCGAACGCATTGAGGACCAGACGCGCAAGCTTCAGCGCCTCGTGGAACAGCTTCTGGACAGCTCAACTCTGGGGAGTGGCCACATCCCATTGGCGTTGATCACCACGGACATTGTTGCAGTGGTGACGCGGGCAGTGAACAGTGCTCAGCTCCGCTCCAATGGCCAGCTCATCACGCTGGATGCGCCCGACACCCTGCCTGGCATCGTGGACCCACTGCGTTTGGAGCACGTGCTCTCCAATCTGCTGGAGAATGCGATCAAGTGGGGTCCAATGGATGATGTGATTCAGGTTCAGGTGAGCCGAGACCATGCATCACCAGAGTGCGTGCATATCGTCATCCGCGATCATGGCCGCGGCATCCCCCCTGAATATCACGATCACATCTTTGAGCGCTTCCAACGGGTGCATTCCGACGATCATATGCGCGGATTTGGGCTGGGCCTCACCTTCTGCCGGGACATTGTGGAACGCCATCATGGCACTATCCAAGTCGAATCGCCTCCCGGTGGCGGCACCCGAGTGCAGGTGAGCCTGCCACTGAATTGTCCGGCTCAGAAGTCCCCGCAGACCTAAGCGCGACTTCTGACCGCCGCAGTCCAGGGCCGTCTGTGTTCTATGGCGCTGGTTTTGGCGTGGCCACTGGCAATCGCGGCACGCTGGAGTCTGGAGCCAACGCTTGAAGGACCGCCTCCGATTGAGCCCGCTCAGGCGCGTAAACCACGGCCACGCGAGCGGCTGATCGGGTCACGCCCACGATTCCCACTGGCGTGCTCCAGAGTGTGCGGCCGGGTTCCTCTACCAGAGACACGCGCGCCGTGCCAAAACGCCGCTCCAGGCTGAACCCAAAGGTCTCTGCAAACTCGCGCGCGTCCATCTCGGTATCCCAGGCGCTATCCATGATCCAGGCAACATGGCTGCCAGGGCCTTCTAACACCGTAAAGGCATCACCGCCCCAGCCCGCTGCTGCTCGCGCGGCCGTCGATGAATCGGTGAACTGCTCAATCAGGATCCGCAGTTCCAGCTCGCCCATCACATTGGCATAGGTCTGACGCCAATCCGCGCCAAACACGGGCAGGAGATCTGGAAGACCCAGCTCAATGGGCTCGTCCTTGCTGAAGTACTTATCCGGGTGCAGCACTTGCTCCGTGGAGACCGGGGGATTGAGGTATGCCGCGTTGACCTCCTCAAATCCACCGCGCTGCCAGAGGTCAACGATGAAATACAAGCCCTCCACATACGGGAACTTGAGCTCTTCCTGCAGGATGAAGGGCACGGACAGTAAGGAATTTGGTGCCTGTGTCCGCTGACGACGGAGCTCCGCCGCCTCCTGGCTGGAAAGCTTCTCTCGCTCGTAGAGCAGCTCAGTGATGGACGCATCGCCCTCCACCAATGCGCGAATGGCCAGGCTCCGATCGTCATGGTCTTTGACTTTGGATGTCAGGTTCTCGATCCCAAAGTGCTGGTCCTGCAGCGCATGGGTGTACTCATGGGCAATGACCGTCTTGGTCTCTGGGCCAACCGACGCATCCGCCTCTGCCACGAGATACATGGTCTTTTCCGTGGCCCGATACTGGCCGATCACCGCGCCGCTGAGTGTATCCACTAGCGTCTGATGCAAATCGATGTCCGGCTGCACCAGGCCGAGCAGCACGTTGTACTTCTTGGCGGTGGCCAGCGCGTCAATAGACTCCTGGTCGTTCAGCTCCTCGAGGAAGTGTGCCCGTAGCTCGGCCTGTGACACCCGCTGAATGGCCACCTCGGACAGGGCCGGAAGATTGCGGATACTGGAAACGTCCGTTTGCACCGCTTGCCGCTGCACATCGGACATCTCGTCCGCGCGGACCAGCCCGCGACCGACGCCCACCAGCAGTAGCCACGCGGCTAACCACACAGACCATTGAATTTTCACATTACTCCTCGAATCAATTGAGTCAGCAGGGTGCACTATCGTCACAATTGCCCGCGGGTACGCTTATGAAGCTGAGCGGATCTGCTCAATTATCAAGCTCGTTGAACGCCCGTCAATGAGTGGCGCCAGCACCACCCGGCCGCCGTGGGCGCGCACGATAGCGGCCTCTGGAAGCGACTCTTCCCCGTAGTCGCCGCCCTTCACATAGACATCGGGCTTGACGGCTGCGGCCAGATGCTCCGCCGTGCGCTCGGCAAACATCGTCACCATATCCACGCATGCAAGCGCCGCAATTAGCTCGGCGCGCTCAGCGGCCGGCAGCAGCGGCCGGCCGCTGCCTTTCAGCGCCTGCACGGAGGCGTCATCATTGATGCCCACAATCAGCCGGCTTCCAAGGGATGCGGCGTACTCCAACGAGCGCACATGGCCCACGTGGAGCAGGTCGAAGCAGCCATTAGTCAGTACGATACACTGCCCTTGACGGTCTTCCAGTGCCGAGAGCACGTCCTGCAGGGTCAAAACCTTGTCACGCGCGTATGCTGACTGAGCCACTCAACATTATAGTCACCCCGCTTTTGAAGCGCGGCCTAAGTGGTCAGATTCGCCGGGACGCATGTTCACCGCATTGACACAGAGACGCAGAGTATGGCCAACTCCATCACTCGGTGTCTCTGCGTCTCTGTGATTCATGTCCATCGAAACGTGAACAGTTACGTGGTGGGGGACATGTTCATCGGCCACTCCCATACTTCTTCTCCTATACTGCTGTACACCCGCGCGTCCACGCCGGACGGAGTCCTCGTGAGTCAACCCAGTATTTCCGTTGTTCTGCCTGCTTACAATGAGGAGGCCGTGATCGGTGCCACCGTGAGCGCCGTGGTGGATTTCCTCCAGACGATCACGTCTGACTACGAGGTCATCGTGGTCAATGATGGCAGCCGCGATCAGACGCGCACTGTGATGGAATCACTTTCCCTGGAGAATCCGCACATTCACTGCGTTACGCATGAACACAACCGTGGCTACGGCGCGGCTTTAGGCACGGGATTCAGCGCCGCCACCCGGGAACTAGTCTTTCTGACGGACGGCGACAAGCAGTTCGACATCCGCGAGTTGACGCATTTTCTCCCACTGATCGTAGACGCGGACCTGGTGATCGGTTTTCGTGATCCGCGCCGTGATCCACCGAAGCGGCTCTTCTTTGGCTGGGGCTGGAACTCGTTGGTCAATCTGCTCTTTGGTTATACGGCCAGGGACGTGGACTGCGCGTTCAAGCTCTTTCGGCGGTCCATCCTGGAGCGCGTGGTGGTGCGCGCCACGGGTGCCACGTTTAGCGCGGAGTTTCTCATTAAGGCCCGGCGTCTGGGTTACCGAATTGTGGAGCACCGGGCCAGCCATTTTCCTCGCCCGGCCGGGCAGCCCACAGGCGCGCGCCTGGATGTCATTGCCCGAGCGTTCCGCGAGCTGATCTGGCTTCGCATGCACCTGGCCGAAGAGCTGGCGCGTCAGGCGCCCACGAATCGCCTGAGCCGGCCGGAAGCGTAACCAGCGTCCATGGCCCTGCGAGAACGGCTCGTTGGGCTTGCCCTGATTCTTGCGGGCACGGCTTCCATGAGCGTCCTGTACTGGTTCTGGCAACACCGCGGAGACATCATGCTGGCCCCGCCACCGCCGCCCGGCCTGCCGCGCAACATGATGCCCGTGGCCTCACCACTGGACTGCTTGATGCCGTTTGCCGCGCTGGCCGCCGCCGGCCTCGTGGCAGAGGGGTTTCGGCGGCTCATCTTCCCAGATAATTTTGGGCCGGAGGATTAAACAAGCTCAGGAAACGCAGGCATCAGGTGAACGCCTTCCACCTGTAGTACAGTCAAGCACATGAGGCTCGGTAGTCCGGCGGTAGTGTCGGGCTTCTTGCCCGACAGTATCCGGCTCGATGGCCCAGACTGTCGGGCTAGAAGCCCGACTCCACCGGAAACTCCCGAGCCACATGTGCCGAGCTGTACTAGGTTCTCAGGAACGCCGCGCGCAGTGCCGTGACCGCGTCAATCACGGCTTGTTTGCCGATATCAAACTCGCCAGCCTGGCCCACAAAGCCGTGAATGACACCGGCATAGCGCTTGAGTGTCACC
>JBJXFJ010000086.1:0-7000 GCA_046154735.1 Chloroflexota bacterium
CGTCCCTGGCCGCCATGCTCGAGGCGCGGCCAGGGACGGCCGCACTACGGCACCCCCTGAGGGAGCACCACTAAACCTATTGTCGGTCGTCTTTAGGAGTCTCCACGGGATCCGCGTGAACGTAAGATAGACCCGCTCAGTTTGAACCGCTCGATAGCGGGCGAGACCATCGGTGGAGTCGGGGGCGTTCTCTCAGTCTCCCAACGGCCGCACCAGCCACGGTGCTCGTAACGGGAACCATCAGACCTGGCCTTATGACAGTGACGCCGTGTGAGACGCTCCCCGATCTCCCAAGCGGATCACTGGGCGCGCTGGGGCGAATGATTGAAGGATCGGGGCGCCGGCGGTCGGTCGGATGTTGAAGGTTCGGTGAAGCATGCTCATAGGCTCGCACCAGGCAATTCGGCCATCGTGCGCCAAGAGGAAGGGAGGCCCCATGACTGAACCTCACAGTGACGCCGAGTTGACTGAATGCACGGGCAATTCGTTCTTCCATCTTGCTCCCGTATCCGACGTGGAAGATGCCGTCATCGTTGGCTTTCCTCACGATATGGACGAGGTGTGCGGATGTGTATCGATGGAGTCCGCCTCGTTGGACCGTCTGAGCGAAGTTCAGCCGGCGCCGGGTCAGACCGAGCCGGGGGGCTCAGTGCTTGATCGACTGATCATGGCCGCCTCGAGATTCGCAATCTGGAGGGCAAAGTGAGGCCGTTGGCGCAATTGGCTGCGATGATCGGACTTGAGCCCCCGCTGAATTTCCAGATTGCTCAGGTCTGGGCCCTTTCGGGCGCTGGCAGCATGAAGAAGCGCGCCGTCAAAGCCAGCACAATGAGCGTGCCGCCCATCAAGGCAATGGTAATTGGTGCTCCGATCAGTGACGTTCCTACACCGGCTAGCATGGTGCCCAGTGGCACGGCCGCGCGGTCCAGAAAGAGCGTACTGAGGACTCGGCCGCGATATTCGTCATCCACGCTTTCCTGAATGAGAGAGTTATTGAGTGCGTTGTACAGTTGCTTGCACGCGCCCACGGCCAGTACGGCCAGTGCGGAGAGCCAGAGCCAGGGTGACAGGGCAAAAACCGTTAGCGTCACGCCGAAGCCAACCAGGCCGAGGAGCATGAGCCGCCGTCGTCCGCGCTGCATGCCAAGCGAGGCGACGAGCAGCGCGCCACCCACGGCGCCGAGTCCTGTGCACGCGGTCAGAAATCCCAGCCCCTCACTGCCAACTAGAAGCACATCTTTGGCAAAGACGGTCAGCATGCTCATATACGGCATGCCAAATACCATGGGAATGAGTGCCAGGAGCACGAGCGCCCGTATATCGGGCTTACTCACGATGTACCGCATGCCACTTGTCAGATCATCAAGCATGCTCTTATGGATGCGTTTCGTCTGTGGTGGGATCTGCATCAATAGCAATGCGCCCAGCACCGCTACAAAGCTGAATGCATTGACATAAAATGCGCCAGCGACGCCAATTGTGGCAATAAGGATGCCGCCGATTGCCGGGCCGATGACACGCGTTGAGTTATTCGTGGCGGCATTCAGGGCCACGGCATTCATGAGGTCGGCACGGGGCACGAGGTCGGAGATGAGCGACTGCCGAGCGGGTTGGTTGAACGACATGGTGACGCCGCGCCCAAAGGCGATGATCAGGACCATCCAGAATTCCACAACCCCGGTGGACACCACGATGGCCAGAATAAACGCCAGGATCATTGAGATGGCCTGAGTCGTGAACAGAAGATGGCGCCGAGGCCAGCGGTCAGCTACCACGCCGCCAATGAGCGTAAAGAGAAGGATGGGCAGCATCCGAACCGCGTTCATGATGCCCAGCGCCACGGCCGATTGCGTGATCTCATAGACCAGCCAATTCAAGGCAATCTGGTCCATCCAATCACCTGAGTGCGACACCGTTGTCCCGAACCAGAGCAACCGGAAATTGCGATGACGTAGCGAGGCAAAGGTGCGCCGAATCCCGCGGGCCGGGCGATCTTGCTCCTGGTGTGGGCGTTCATGATGCAGTGCTGTCACGGCGGTAGCCTTCGCATGAGTAGAATTATCCACCAGTGACAGACCATTCTGATAGGGGCAGCGAGCGCGAACTGCACGAGGCAGTCTCCTCGCGCTGACTTCATCCCGAATGAGACAATCGTTGACGCGGGTGAGTCGTCCGTACTCGGGGCTCCCGCCAAGGAGGTGATGTGTGGCCAATCAAGAACGCTTGCTGGTGGCAGAGGATGATCCACCGCTGCGGCTGGTGAGCCTGGCACTGGGCGAGGCGATTGACCCGAAAATGCGCACCGCGGTGAGCCGGTACTTCACTGAGGATGTCGAGGTGTCGCTCGGTCGATTACGCCGCTTCGCGGACCACCTCGGGCTTACCGGGGAGATAGTCCCTGAGCTTGCCACGGCGGATGATCTGAGTCAACAGATGGCCGGGATTCACTACCTCCTCGTTGAAGGCGCTCAGATCACCGAGGCGACCCTCGCGGCGGGCTTAGACCTGCGGCTCGTTCAGAAGCACGGTGAGGATTGCCGCAATATTGACCTCGAGGCCGCTGCCCGCCGGTCAATTCCCGTGCGAACGCTGCGCCGAAGGGGTAATTCCGACGTTGCTGAGCACACGGTGTTGCTCATGCTTGCGGTGGCACGGCGGCTCCTGCACGCACACGCTTCGGCCGCGCATCCGCTGGGCAGCAGCGCTTTCGAGGCAAGCTCGTATAACTGGGCTCGCCTGGACGGGGTTTTCTCACTGAGGGAGCGCACTCTGGGGATTGTAGGACTGGGCGAGATCGGTCGAGATCTGGCCCGTAAGGTTGCGCCATTCGGCATGCGCGTGCTCTATGCGCAGCGGCGAAAGCTCACCTCGGCCCTCGAGCAGGAGCTGGGCGTGGAGTACCGTGCGCTTCCGGATCTGTTGGCGGACTCGGACATTGTGAGTCTCCAGCTTCCATTCACTCCTGAAACGAGGCACATTATTGATGTCGAAGCGTTGCGAACAATGCGCCCCGGGGCAATTCTGATCAACACATCACGGGGTGCATTGGTGGATGAGCCAGCTCTGATTGCAGCTCTGCGCGAGGGTCGCCTGGGCGGCGCCGGCCTGGATGTCCGGGACGAGGAGCCTCCGCGTGATGCCACGGGGCTGGCCGGTCTTCCAAACGTGGTGCTGACCCCGCACATTGGCGCCGGCACGGGTGCGGCGCTGCTTGACGATGTTCGTGAAGTTCTGGAGAACATTGCCCAGGCGCGCCAGGGGTAGCGCGGAGTACTCCGCGCTAGTACAGAGGAGCGGATGTACTTCGGTGGATAGTGAGGCAGTGTCGGGCATCTTGCCCGACAGTCCGGGCCCGATCGGACCGGATACTGTCGGGCAAGATGCCCGACACCACTCCAGAGCTCCCGAGCCACATCCGCCAAGTTGTACTAGAATCCCGACGCCACGGGGCATTCACCGCGCCTCATCGGCCCGTTGGTACTAGCGGCCCTGGAATTGAGGCGGGCGCTTCTCGGCGAATGCAAGCCGACCTTCTTTATAGTCCGCGCTGTCAAAGCACGCATTGACCAGCGCGTCAATGCGGGCAAGATCAGGAGTGGCACTTTCACGCTCCCATTCGTCCAGGGCAGATTTGGCGGCGTGAATGGTGAGCGGAGCGTTCTGCGCGATGAGCGCGGCATAAGCTCGGACCTCATGCTCCAGCTCCTCCTCGGGCACAATGCGGTTAATCAGGCCCACGCGGAGCGCTTCCTCGGCTGGCAGGAATCGAGCGCTAAAGAGAATGTCGCGAGCCACCGATGGACCTACGAGGCGCGCCAATGTGGCCAGGCCTGCATAGTCGTAGCCCAGCCCGAGTTTCGCGGCTGGAATGCCAAATACTGAGGTCGGCGTGGCAATGCGGATATCCGCGGTGAGCGCCACCCCAAGGCCGCCGCCAATGCAGAAGCCCTGAATCATGGCGAGCAATGGCTTTTCAATCTTGCCCAGCCAGCTCTTCCCGCGAGCCGTCACGGCATTGTATTGCTGACGCTGTTCAGCCGAAGCGCGATTGGCGTCAAACTCGGAGATATCAGCCCCGGACACAAAGGCTTTGCCGCCGGCCCCACGCATGATCACCACGCGGATGGCAGGATCCGCCTGGAACGCTTCCAGGGCATCGGCCACGCCCTGCCACATTTCCATCGACACGGCATTGCGGCGCGCTGGATTATTAAATGTCAGCCAGCCAATATGGCCATCGGCCTCGGCTAGCATCTTCTCGGTTGCAAGTTTCATACGATGGCTCCCGCGGTACGGAGTGCGTTGATTCGGGCGTCATCATACCCCAGCTCGCGGAGAATCTCGTCCGTGTGCTCCCCGGGGTCCGGGGCGGCGTGGTGGAAATCCGCTGGCAGGGTTGCGTCAGACAAGTGAATTGGTGTGCGGATCAAGTTCAGGTTCCCGTCGGTTTTGTGCTTGGCCACGGCTGTCATGCCGAGAAACTTCACCTGCGGATCCTCAAATGCCTGACCAATGTCATTCACAGGGCCGCACGGCACACTCACCGCGTTGAGCTTCTCTACCAGCTCGTCCGTGGTGAAGCGGGAGGTTACTGCAGAGACGTCGTGACCCAGGGCCACCTTGTTGTGCACGCGTGATTCGACATCCGCGTAGTCCGGCCGACTCAGCAAATGTTCTGCGCCAAGCGCTTTGCAGAACAACTTCCAGGTTCGATCGGTTTGAGCGGCAATATTGACGAGTCCGTCAGCCGATGGAAAGGTGCCCATTGGAACGTGCAATGGGTGGTTATTTCCTTCCTGGCCGGGCACCTCACCGTTCATGGTGTAACGGGCGCCCTGGAAATCGAGCTTGCAGAGCATGGCCTCAAGCAAGGACGTATGCACCCATTGGCCGCGTCCCGTATGTTCCCGTTGGAGCAGCGCGAGGAGGATGCCCTGCCCAAGAAACATTCCGGCCGATGTATCGGAAATGGCAATTCCCGCACGCACCGGGCCCCGGCCGGGCTCACCGGTGACGGACATGAGTCCGCTTAGGCCCTGGATGATCTGATCAACGCCCGGTCTATCACGGTAGGGGCCATCCTGGCCGAATCCGGAGATGCTGGCAAGAATGATGCGCGGATTGACCGCGGCGAGCGATGCATAGTCCACGCCTAGTCGGTGCTTCACATCGGCGCGGAAGTTTTCCACAACAATGTCGGCTCGGCCCACGAGCTCGATAAATAGGGCGTGCCCCTCTGGCTCCTTCAGATCCAGAATGAGGCTCCGCTTATTGCGGTGGAGATTTTGTTCGTCTGGAGCGCGTCGCGCCTTAATACTGGCCTCAGGACTCAGTCCGCGGGCCATTGGCGCTTCTATCTTGATGACGTTGGCGCCCCAGTCAGCCAGGAGCCGTACGGCCGTTGGGCCGGCCCGGGCGATTGTCAAATCCAGCACGGTGTAGCGGGAGAGCGGCAGCTCGTTCGGCATTGGTTCGGCCTTCCCGAGATGTTTCGACTTAGTGTACGCGCCCGGCGCGGAGCGTGCGCGGTCCATTGCACCGAATTTCCTCAATCCGCGTGCTCCGTTCAGGAGCAAAGCGGGGCTCGTTCTTGCTCTTCCATGAGGAGCGCTACTAGGATGTCAGGTGAGGCACGATGGAGCGCGAGCGCGGGAGGCAAGGGGTGCAGTCATCAAGTTCAAGTGATCCAAGCACCATCGGCAATGGCCGCTCAGACGGTGCCCAGCCAGCCACGGCGCTCACGCGCCACCGCGGACTAGGGCTTTCTGATGAAGACATCGTCACAATGTACCGCCAGATGGTGCTCGCCCGCCGCTTGAGCGAGCGCTGGTCCGGTCTGGCAATCCAGGGCAAAGCCGCCATTGCAATTCCGTGCGATGGGCACGAGGCAGCTCAGGTTGGCACCACCTGGGCGCTGCGCGCCACCGACATCTTCTTTCCGTACTATCGGAGTACCGCCGCGGTCATTGCCCGGGGCATGACACCCAAGGAGATGTTCCTGGATATCTTTGCTCGGCGAGACGGGCCCAGCTCGGGCGGTCGCCAGATGCCCGGCCACTGGACGAGCCCCCGGCTGCGGATGCCAACCTCCGGAAGCTCAGTGGGGACCAAGATTCCACACGCGGTTGGCGCGGCACTGGCTTCCAAGCTACGTCGTGAAGACGATGTGAGCGTTGTCTATTTCGGCGAGGGAGCCAGCAGTAAGGGTGACTTCCATGAGGGCTTGAATTTCGCCGGCATTCATCATCTGCCGGTTGTGTTCGTCTGCGAAAACAACCGTTATGCGATCTCTGTGCCATTTGAGCTCCAGTCGGCGGTGCCCAGCGTGGCGGGGCGGGGAGCGAGCTATAACATTCCGGGCTATCCGGTTGACGGCATGGATATCCTGAGTGTCTATGAGACGATGAAGGACGCTGTGGATCGCGCACGCGGCGGCCGCGGGCCATCACTCATCGAATGCCGCGTCTACCGCTTTGGGTTTCATACCAGTCATGTGGGCCGCGAGGACTTCCGCACAAAGGAGGAGATTCAAGCAGCTCGGGTGCGGGACCCAATTCCTCGCCTCAAGTCCTATCTAGAGGATGTAGGGCTCTGGGATGACGCGCGTGACGAGACGCTCCTGGCAGCCGTCAAGCGGGAGCTCGATACGGCTGTGGATGAAGCGGAGGCGGCGCCGGTTCCGTCACCTGATACCGCGCTCGATCATATCGTTGGTTGATGACGGCTCCAGAGCTGTCCCGGATCTGCCCGTTACTGCCTGGCGCCGCCAGGAGGCATTGCTAGTTGGCTTCTTCTACGGTTTCGATTGGGTCGGTTCCCATTACCTCTTCAACGCTCTCGGTCATTTCTAGCACGTCTTCGGTTTCCTGGGTCATGATGATTCCTCTCATATCAAGTGAGACGTAGCCACGGATTTTAGTGACTTCGAGACATCCTGGCAATCGAGCTCGTTCGTTGCAACAGGGTCATTTCACAGTCATGGAGTCTCGCAGGGGTGTCG
>JBJXFJ010000088.1:0-4755 GCA_046154735.1 Chloroflexota bacterium
GGACAGAATGGAAAGCGGCGCTCTCGCACGCCGCACTCCACAACGCTGTCGCCCACATCGGTTCTCGATGCTTCGGACCCGGCCCATAGAGCGCTCGCTGAGATCAAGCTCTTACTCATAGACCACCCGCCTAGACGCCAGCCGGTGTTGAAAGAGCGTTAACCCCAGAATGAGCGAAAACACGATGAATGAAAGGGCGGCGCTATATCCGTAGCGATTCGCCTGATACATCTGTTGAAAGATCAGCACACTGGCGGTGGTGGTGGCGTTGCCTGGGCCGCCCTGAGTGAGCACATAGACATGATTGAAAGCCTTAAATGTTCCGATCACGGTGAAGAGCGAAAGGAAGAACGTGGTGGGTGATAAAAGCGGGAATGTGATGTGACGAAAGAGTGCCCAGCCCTTCGCCCCGTCCACCCGAGCCGCTTCATACAGCTCAGTCGGTATATTGGAAAGCCCCGCCAGGAAAATGGTGATGTCGTAACCCACAAAGACCCACGTTGTGTAAGCGATGACGGCCAGCAGCGCAAAGCTCGGCCCATTGGCCCAGCCTGGCAAGGTTATCCCGAGCGGCTGAGCGAGCATGGCGAAGATACCGGCCGGCTCTGAGAGCCAGCGCAGCGGCTGAAGCCCCAACCCTCGGAGCACGGCATTGAGCAGGCCGTTATCGGGACTGTAGAGATAGCTCCAGACCGCGGCGGAGGCCACCGTGGAAGTGATATATGGGAGAAACAGGATGACCCGGAACAGCTCCTGGCCGGCTATTTTCTGGTACAGCAGGTAGGCCAGAGCTAGTGACAGGCTGAGCTGCACCACCACGGCAATGAGCGAATACGTGGCCGTAACCAGGAGTGCCTGCCACATATTTGGATCCCGAAACGCCCTGAGATAATTCTCCGCGCCAATGAGCTCCACACAGCTCAGCCGCCAATCGCACACCGAGATGTAAAGCCCATAGAGAATCGGGAAGATTTCAAACACCAGCAGCAGCAGCACCGCCGGAGCAAGCATTCCGTAGCCAAGTGCAACCTCAAAAATCCGGCTCCGGCGAGCTTGGACGTGCGGACGCGAAGCCACGACCGGGCCGGCAACAGCATCGCCAGAAAGCCTCACCTCGCGCTCCTGGCTCCACTCAACTTCGCGGTTGTGCACATGTCGATGTCCCGTCGAGTCGCGACGTCAGCCCCGCCAATCAGACACAGGGACGCGGCGACCATCGGTTGCTTGGGCATGTTCCGATTCATTGATACCTCGGGCAGTGCCATGTTCGATGCCTCGCGGCGAATTGCCGGTGGAAATTGGCCACCGGGCATCGGCAACATTTCCCATCCATCATCCTGACCATTGGTCCGAATACAGGCCAGGGTCCGCGGACAAACGATCATCGAGCGCTCGTGGCTTCAAGCAGGTGGCGAGGCAGCGAGAGCGCCTCGGTCGTCACCGGGTCAAACAGCTGGATACGAGCAAGGTTGATTCCGAGATCCACAGCGTCTCCGGGAAGAACAGTGAGATCAGGTCTGACGCGGGCAACAAACTCAACCCCGCCAAGTCTCCCGTAGAGATACTGATCAGCCCCCAGACATTCCACGATCTCAACCGTCAGCCGCAGAGTTTCCGAGCCAGGCTCAGCGGGGAACACCACGTCTTCTGCACGAATGCCGAGCATGGCTTGCTCAGGAGGCAGAGCAAAAGGCAGTGTAAGTTGCAGCCCGTCCGCTCGAGCCAGTCGATCCGCGATGGAAACGGGAATGAGATTCATGCGCGGATGTCCGATGAATGTGGCCACGTACATATTGCGCGGACGGTCATACAGTTCGCGGGGCGTCGAGACCTGCTGGATCGCGCCGTCGCGCATGACCGCGATGCGATCTCCCATGGTCATCGCCTCCACCTGATCATGCGTGACATAGAAAAACGTTGTCCCGAGGTCACGGTGGAGCCGCTGCAGATGAATGCGAGTTTCAGCCCTCAGCGCGGCATCCAAGTTAGAAAGTGGCTCATCGAAGAGGAACACTTGCGGTTGTCGAGCTATCGCTCGCCCCACGGCCACACGTTGGCGCTGGCCGCCTGAAAGCTGCCGCGGCTTCCGGTCAAGGAGCTGATCCAGCCCGAGCATCTCCGCCACTTCGCGGACCTTCCGTTCCACATCAACCCTGGACACCCGCCGCATCCGAAGCCCGAACCCGATATTGTCGAACACCGACATATGGGGATAGAGTGCGTAATTCTGAAACACCATGGCGATGTCACGTTCACTCGGGGGCACGTGGTTCACCACGCGATTTCCGATGCGAATTTCGCCATCGGTCAGCTCCTCCAGCCCAGCGAGCATGCGCAACGACGTGGATTTTCCGCACCCGGATGGTCCCACTAAAATGAGACACTCGCCATCGTGGACTTCAAGTGTGAAGTCCCGCACGGCCACGGTTTCCGCGCCAAACCGCTTGCTCACATGGTCATAGGTGACTGATGCCAACGCTCACATCCCACGCCTACCTGGCTTCTCACTCCGCGGTGCCTACCCCGTCCCTGCCACAATAATCGTAGCTTCGATTGGCTGGTACTCACCATGGTCAAAGCGCACAAGCTATCAGGACAGTACCTGGCGCCAACCACACTGGTCATTATGAGACAATTCAGCCTGTTAGAAACGCATTCAATAGCCGCCGAGAGATGGCGACGCGGTGCGTCTGCCCACGGGCCGCGATCACATGATGAATCTAGAGCCGCGCATCGAGCAGTTGTCATTCCGTAGAAACTGACGGACGTAATCCTCGTCAATGAGAAGGACCATAGTTTCATGCCTACACTAACCGTCGTTGGGACCAGTGTCCCACGGATTGAAGGTCGTCCCAAAGTGATGGGCACGGCGCGCTACACCGTAGACGTGAGTCTGCCGGGGATGCTCACCGCACGCGTGCTGCGCAGCACTGTTGCGCATGCCATCATTCGGAGCATTCATACGGACGCGGCGCGCGCGCTCCCGGGAGTGCGGGCTGTTATCACCGGGCAGGATCTCGGCGGACTCCTCACGGGCGCCAGCATCCGCGATATGCCCGTGCTTGCCGGCGACCGAGTACGATTCGTTGGCGAACCGCTGGCTATGGTCGCGGCCGACGACGCCGATATCGCCGAGGCTGCGTTACATCTCATTCAGGTGAACCTCGAGGAGATCGCCGCGGAGCTGGACGTTGAAGCCGCAATGAAGCCGGCCGCCACCATCATTCATCCCGACCGCTCCAAATACTCCGGGGCGCCAAATTTACCACCCACGCCAAACATCCAGGGCTTCACCAGCATTGCCAAGGGTGACATTGAGCAGGGGTTCGCGGACTCGGATTTTGTGTTTGAGCACACCTTCCGTACAGCATCGATGCATCAGGGCTATATTGAGCCGCGCGCCTGCATGGTCAACATTGAAGGCGATGGTACGGTGCACGTCTGGAGCAGTTGTCAATCGCCCTACGGCCTGCGCAATTTGCTGGCCAAGCTCCTAAACCTGCCAAACGACCAGGTTATTGTGGAAGCCACGCCGGTGGGCGGATCATTTGGCGCCAAGGGCAGCGTGGGACTGGAGCCGGCTCTGCATGCCCTGGCCAGAACCACGGGCAAACCGGTGAAATATGTCCCAACGAGTGCCGAGGAGCTTCTGGCTGGCGGTCCCCGTCACGCCTCCGTGACCACCATGAAGACGGGTGTCAAGCGCGACGGGACGATCGTGGCGCGCTCCGCTCAGATCATCATGGACGGCGGCGCCTACGGGGCCTACAAGCCCACGCCTCAGGTGGTGCTTCCCTCGGTGTCTCGCGCACTGGGCCCATACCGCATCGACCATACGCGAATTGTGGCTGAATTCATCTACACCAACAACACGCCCGGCGGCGTGGCTCGGGCGCCCGCACAGCCCCAGGTTGTGTTTGCTGGCGAGTCACAGATGGATCTGATCGCCGAGGCCCTGGGCATGGACCCACTTGATCTGCGCTTGAAGAACGCCGTGCGCACGCAGGACGTTTGGCCGCACAACGGCACATTTGAAAACGTCATGACCAGGGAAACGCTGGAGCGACTTCGAGAGGCTTCCGGATGGGACACCCCGCTGGGCCCCAACCAGGGCCGCGGTATGGCCGTTAGCGAGCGAGGGATCGGCGCGGGCGAGAGCGGTCTGGTCATCACGGTGCACGATGACGGAACCGCCACCGCGCTTTCCGGCATCGTTGACTGTGGAACCGGTGCGCTCACCGTGATGCGCCAGGTACTGGCCGAGGAGCTCCACCTACCCATTCAGGCTATTACGATCATTGGTGGAAACACGAACGATGCTCCTCCGGATGCAGGAATGGGCGGCAGCAAGCATACCTTTAGCCTCACCGTCGCTTCGGTCGAGGCTTCGGGAAAGATCATGGAACGCCTTCGTCCAGTTGCCGCTGAAAGACTGGAATTCTCAGAAGAGGATCTTGAGCTGGTTGATCAATCGTTCCAGGTACGCGGCCACGCCGGACTTAATGCACCGGTGCAGGAAATCGCGGCCGAGGCCGCCCATCGCGCGGGTGGAAGCCTGGAAGGAACGTCTGGCGGCCCAACCCGAGACCAACGCGCCCCGCAATCGTGCATAGTCGCCTATGCCGTGGATGTGGAAGTGGACCCGGAAACGGGCCGAGTCACGCCGCTGAAAATCACCGCGGTCCATGACGTTGGCACAGCGATCAATCCCTCGCTACTGCAGGCTCAGATTGACGGCGCCACCATTCAGGGACT
>JBJXFJ010000092.1:0-2644 GCA_046154735.1 Chloroflexota bacterium
GGTCCCGTTTCGCTAGGAGGACATCATGGCGGACGGCGAACGGCCCGACGCCGCGGAGCCGCGCAACCAACAGGATGGCGAGAACGCCGATCAGCCACTTTCTGAGCCAGACGCGCTTCAGCAAGAAGTCGAGTCTCTGCGCGGAAAGGTGGATGCATATCTGGACCTGGCGCAGCGCACGCAGGCTGACTTTGCAAACTATAAGAAACGCATCGAGCGCGAGCGTGAGGCTGACATGGAGATTGCCCAGGCGGGCATCGTCCGATCGCTCCTCTCGATTCTCGACGATCTTGATCGCGCAATTGCCGTGGCGCCGACTCCCTCGGAGGGATCGTTTGCCGAGGGCGTCACTCTTATCCATCGAAAACTCCAGCAATGGCTGGAGGCCCATAAGGTGCAGCGCGTGGACCAGGTAGGCGAGCAATTCGATCCTGCACGGCACGAGGCGGTGGCCTACGAAGAGCGCCCCGGCTTTGCTGAGGGTCAGGTAGCCAGTATCATGGGCGCTGGCTACGTTATGGGCGACCGCGTGCTCCGCCCAGCCCAGGTCACGGTGGCCCGAGGCGGGTCACCAGAAACACAATCGCAAGAACATTCTTCAATGCTCCAGGGTGGAGGTGAGTAACCAATGGCAAAAGTACTAGGAATTGACCTGGGCACCACAAACTCAGTCATCGCGGTCATGGAGGCCGGTGAGCCCACCGTGCTCGAGAACGCGGAGGGTAGCCGCCTAACACCGTCCGTGGTGGCCATGAACCCCAAGACGAATGAGCGCTATGTGGGGCAGATCGCCAAGCGCCAGGCCATCACAAATCCAGAGAATACCGTCTTCTCCATCAAGCGCTTCATGGGGCGTAAATATGATGACGCGGACGTGCGCCGAGCGCTAGACCGCCTGCCGTACGCGGTCAAAGCCGCGTCCAACGGCGATGTGCGCGTGGTCATGGGCGACAAGGATTACAGCCCGCCAGAAGTGAGCGCCATGATCCTCCAGAAGCTGAAGGCTGACGCCGAGGCGAAACTGGGTGAGACCATCACCGAGGCGGTCATCACCGTTCCGGCCTACTTCAACGATGCCCAGCGCCAAGCCACCAAGGACGCCGGCCGCATTGCCGGCCTGGACGTGCTGCGCATTATCAACGAGCCCACGGCTGCCAGCCTGGCCTATGGCCTGGACAAGAAAGGCGCGGAGGAAGTCATTGCCGTCTACGATCTCGGCGGTGGCACCTATGATGTCTCGATCCTGCGCGTCGGTGAAGGCGTGTTCGAGGTGATCTCCACCAACGGAGACACGTACCTCGGTGGCGACGACTTCGACCAGCGGATTATCGATTGGATCGTGGAGGAGTTCCGGCGCGACCAGGGCATTGACCTGCGCCAGGACCGTATGGCCTTGCAGCGGCTGAAGGAAGCGGCCGAGAAATCGAAAATTGAGCTCTCCACGGTGCAGCAGACGGAGCTGAATCTGCCGTTCATCACCGCGGATGCGAGCGGGCCCAAGCACCTGGCTATGACCCTCACCCGCTCTAAGCTGGAGCAGCTTGTGGGAGATCTGGTGGACCGAACCCGGACTCCACTGGAGCAGGCACTGAAAGACGCCAGCATGACCACCAACCAGATTGACGAGGTGGTGCTCGTCGGCGGTCAAACGCGTATGCCCGCCGTGCAAGACATGGTGAAGGCTTTCTTCGGCAAGGAGCCCCACAAGGGCGTCAATCCGGATGAAGTCGTCGCCATTGGCGCGGCCATCCAGGCAGGCGTGCTGAAGGGTGAAGTCAAGGATGTCCTCCTGTTGGACGTGACCCCTCTCTCGCTAGGAGTGGAGACGCTGGGCGGCGTGATGACCGCGCTCATCCCGCGGAACACCACGATTCCCACGCAGAAGAGTGAGGTCTTCACCACCGCGGACGATAACCAGACGCAGGTGGAGATCCACGTGCTCCAGGGTGAGCGTCCGCTCGCCACAGAGAACAAGGCGCTGGGCCGCTTTATTCTGGACGGCATCCTGCCTGCCCCGCGCGGCTTGCCCCAGGTGGAGGTGACCTTCGACATCGATGCAAACGGCATCTTGAAGGTTTCCGCCAAGGATCGCGCCACCAGCAAAGAGCAGAACATCGTTATCCAGGCGTCATCTGGTTTGAGCGAGTCTGAGATCCAGGAAATGGTCCGCCAGGCCGAGCTCCATGCCACGGAAGACCAGGCCCGCCGCGAGGAGATCGAGTCGCGTAATCGGGCTGATAACCTGGCCTACGCGGCGGAGAAGCTTGTCCGCGAGAGCGGCGAGAAGATCCCCGAGGACCTCCGCACCCAGGTGGAGACCGCCACCAAGGAAGTCCGCGAGGCACTCGCTGCCAATGACGTGCCCCGCACCGCCACCGCCGTGACGGCGCTGGAAACCGCCATGCAAGCAGCCGGCACGGCCGTCTATAGCGCCCAGCAGCCCGAGGACGGCGCCGCTCCCAGCGGCACGCCTGGCGCAGCCGGTGGACAGCCCGGCCCGCAGGGACCGCAGGGTCCCGGCGGCACCGTGGAGGGCGAGTTCCGCGAGGTGACGTAGCCTTCTCGATCAATCCACCGCGAGGTGAAAGACGGCCAAGGGAAGCTCCCTTGGCCGTCTGTCATTGCTGACTCAGTGGATGCGCAC
>JBJXFJ010000155.1:0-16710 GCA_046154735.1 Chloroflexota bacterium
TTCCCTGAATTCGAGTTCCGCTTCCGCACCGAATCATCCACGCGCTTTGCCGCGCTTCAGGCTGGCGAAGTGCAGCTCGCCTCGCTTCCGGAGGATCTCCTGCAGCAGGCGGAGGGGCGGGGTTTCAAGGTGGTGCGCGGGAAGGTCCCGGGCTTACGCACATTTCTAAGTATGGGTTGCTGTTTTCAGAAGGATCCCAAGGATCCCTCGGCCGGGTGGGAATATCCAGATAGCCCGCTGATGGACCTGCGCGTGCGCAAGGCTCTGGACAAGGCGGTCAACCGCGATGAGCTGAACAAGGCGTTCTTCGCCAATAAGGGCGAGCGCATGCTGGTGGACCACTTCCATCCCTCGCGCATGGGCTGGGACTCGTCCTTTGAACAGCGCTTCCCGGAGGAGTACGGCTATGATCCGGCCAGAGCGCGCGCACTGCTTGCCGAGGCCGGCTATGGACCCGGCAAGCCGCTCTCCACGAACATTTTGGTCCAACCGTTGCCGTTCTACTCAGGCGCAGAGGATGTGGCTGACGCGATTGGCGGCTACTTCCGCGCGATCGGCGTTTCACCGGAGATGGTCACGATGGATCCGGGTGAAATCCGCAATGTGGCCCGCCAGCGCAAGTTCTCCAACCACTTTGAGGTGCGTGGAACAAGCGCCAGTCTCATGTCCGGGATGATTGGCTATCACTGGGGCGGCGGCCCGCGCGGCAGCGGCATGGAAGACCCGGAGCTTGACGCAGCCGTGAATCAGATTACCAACACGCTCAACCCGAACGATCAGGACGCGCTCTGGCGTAAAGTGGCCACCGTGACCTTTGAAAAGCACCTTGCCATGCCGCTCTTCTGGCTCCCCGCGGAAATTGTGGTAGACCCGAAAGTGGTCAGCGACTACGTATTTCCAGGCTCCATCAGCGGCACCTGGACGCATCTGCAGAACATCAAGCCGGCGCAATAGCGAGTACGGCTTGGCGGAGTACGTGTGGAGAGAGCGGCCACACCTACTCCGCAATCCCCCCGCGGTGGCCGACAATTCCTCACTGCTACGGAGTGAGGTACTGCGCTGCGAAATTCAGCGGCCGCGACGCAATGCTGTTAGCCATGAAGCAAGATGGCGACTGGTTGATCAGTCCAACTGGAACTGAACCTCGACGCGGCAGCATCGCTCGATATGCCGAAGTCAATTTGACCAGTCCATGATCCAGTTCGTCACATCCCGTCCCGACACTGATATGCGCGACCTGAATGATTGTCTACGATCGCCAATGTGTATGGGATACGCGGTTAGAGCACCAGCACAACCCCGCCAACGACGGAGAGCAGCACGCCGATGATTGTTTCGCGGCGAAAGTTTTCCAGGTGGCGGTTGACGGTGTGGGAGAAGAGCAGTGTAAAGATGCCGTTGAGCTGGCCGAGTGATGAGACGAGTGTCACTGGGGCAATGCCCAGGGCGAGGTAGCGGAACATCTGAGCCAGGAACACAAAGAAGCCACTCCCAATGAACCAGCGCATATGCTCGCGCTTCATGCTCTGCACGTAGGCTCTTCGGCTAGACAAAACGAGTGTGGAAAGCAAGACGACGGTTGCCGCGAGGTAGGAAACGAAGCCGCCAAAGAGCCCAATGTTGGTGCCTTCCAGACCGAGCTTGATGAAAATTGGACTTATGCCATACATCAGGCCGGCCATGAGACCGAAGCCGTAGCCTTCAACCAGGCTCAAGGCCGTGGTCGGTTTCGCGGCAGTAGGCGCGGTAGCCACTGCCGCAGCGCCCGAGGCGGCGGAGATGGTGGCCGGTGACGCGCCCGGATTGCTGGCCGCGGGTTTCCGCTCCACCATGAGCAGCGCTCCCACTGTGAGCAGTGCTACCCCCAGCGCCCGGCCGATCGTGAGCTCCTCATGCAGCACCAGCACCGCGAAACCAACCGAGTACAACAAGGCCGTTGAGCGCAGCGGATGGCTTCGATTCGCGCCAATAGCGCCGATTGATCGGTAATTGCAAAAGCGGCCAAGGAGAAAGTGAACAATTCCCGCCGCGGCAAGCCACGCCCAGCCGGTCAGGGAGATGCTCCCCGCCTGGCCGAACTGCCCCGTGACGACCGCGGCGAAGAGAAATGCCGGGACGCCAAAGGTCACGGTAACGTACAGCCCCTGTGAGGCAGAGGCGCCCTGCATGCCCCGACGGGTCATGGCCTCGTTGACGCCAAAGCTAGCCGCTGAGAGCAGCGAAAAGATGATACCGAGACCCGGCATGTGGTAATTCTCCCCCACAATGGCGCCAGGGCTTGGATCCTATGCCACGTCCCGAGCTACCGAACTGCTGTGCATCGTAGTGCTTCTTGGAGTGTCTCGCAAGCGGGCGGCAGGCGACCGACGGAGCTCTGGCGAATGAGGAGTCGTGGATTCCTCGGGACCTCTCACCCCCAATTGAGAGTCCGTGGGCTGGCTGCGCCACCCGGCGGGCACGATGGCCGCCGCCACAAATGCCAGTGCCAGTGCCGCCTCCCTCCGTAACCTTGGGAGTCCGGGCGTGCAAGAGGCTAGAATCCGCTAGGTCAGCCTGGCGCTCCGTGTGAGGGTGTAAGGCTGTCAGCGGATCATTGACGACCGCGATTCGCCTCCATGCCGGAGGCACAATGCTCAACGCCTGAGGACGAAGCGATATGGCAACAACGACCCTTGAACGCCCGGGGCAGCACTCCACGACACCGGTCTCGGTGATCAGCCGTCTGTTCCAAATTCGGATCGCGGCACCGCTGATCGCCCTCGGTGTTCTGTCCATTCTCGTGGTTGTACCGCTGCTAGTCATGGCCATTGCCAGCGTGCGCCCGGCAAATTCGCGCCCTATCGGCTTTGACGCATTTGTGCTCAGCAACTTTGTGGATGTCTTTGGCCACCCCAGTACGCTGACGATGCTCCGCAACACGGTGGTGTACGCCGTGGGCGCCATGATCATCGGTGTGCCGATCGCTTTCACCATAGCCTTTCTGACGGAGCGGACGGATATGCCGTTCCGCACGTCCATGTACACGCTCATGTTTATCCCTCTCAGTATTCCACCCTTTGCCACGGCACTCGGCTGGGTGCTGCTGCTGGGCCCCCGCGCGGGCACGCTCAATCAGTGGGTGCGGATGATCTTTGGCCTTGATATCCGTGAGGGCCCGGTCAATATCTTCAGCATGGAAGGCATGATCTTTGTGCATGCGCTGGGCATCGTTCCCTCCATGTGGCTGCTCCTGATCAGTGTCTTACGCAACATGGACCCGACGCTTGAGGAAGCCGCGGCGGCCACGGGAGCCAGCCGTTGGAAGACCATTCGACATGTGACCGGACCACTCATGACTCCTGGGCTCCTCTCAATCATCGTGCTCTTCACGGTGGTGGGTCTTGAGTCGCTCGAGACGCCATTGGCCTTAGGGAAGACGGCCGGCATCGATGTCCTCTCCACGCGGGTCTATGACCTGCTTAATCCGTCAACCGGGCAGGGCGTGTCTTATGGACAGCCCGCCGCTCTGGGCATGTTTGGCCTGGTGATCGGCATCATTGGCATTGCCTTCTATATGCGCCTCGTGCGCGCGGCGTCTAAGTACACCGTCATCACCGGGAAAGCCTATCGGCCGCGGGTCATCCAGCTTGGCCGCTGGCGCTGGGCGGCGCTGGGCTTTGTGATGCTGTTTATGCTCATCAAGGTAGTCATCCCCTTTGCCATTCTGTTGGCCACCAGCTTCCAGCGCTTCTACCAGCCGCTGGTACCGGGCGTGAATATTGCCTGGACCTTGAGCAACTACGAGAGCATGCTGGACTGGCGCTTTTTTGGCCAATACGCATTGAACTCGTTCATCGTGGCGATCGCGGCATCCAGCGTCACCATGCTTCTGGTAAGCTTCTTTGCCTGGCAGCTTGTGCGCTGGCCATCACCACTTACCCGTCTCGTAAATGTCCTGGCGTTTATGCCGCTGGCTATCCCGGGGGTGATCTCAGGTCTGGCGTTCTTCCTGCTGTTCATTGGCACACCCCTGTACGGAACGCTCATTCTGGTGTCACTGGCGTTCACCGCGAACTACATTGCCTACGGGACCCGGCTCATGCATGCGGCCCAGGTGCAGATCCATCGTGAGCTAGAGGAGGCAGCGCTCACGGGCGGTGTGAGTCATCTGCGCAGCTTTTTCTACATCAATCTGCGGCTGCTCCTGCCGGCGTTCATGAACGGCTGGCTCTGGATCTTTGTAAACTCATCACGGAACTTCACCATTCCTTTGATGGTGGCCAGCGCAAGCGCTCAGACAGTGGCCAACATCATCTTCGGCCGCTATTCAGGGGGAAACTTTCCTATCGCCGCGGCCATGATGATTGCTCTGGTCACCGTGAACATGCTGGCCGTGTTCATGGGCCGCAAGTGGATCACGCGCGCCATCGGGGAACATTAGGTGAGTGATGGGTGGAGCATTGGAAATGCTTCACAACAGACCTTCGCATGGTGTCAAATAGCTACAGACACGGTTGACCCGGGTATGCGGCCGCGCGTTGACCTTACGAAACTTACGCACTGTAAGGAGGAGACCCTGATGAAACGACTCTCTTGGTTGATGCTGCCGTTCCTGGTACTTTCGGCTTGCGCGCCGGCTGCCACGCCCAGCCCAACCGCGCAACCCGCGAAGCCAGCCGAAGCAGCAAAACCGGCGGAGGCAGCAAAACCCGGCGCGGCTCAGCCCGCCGCGGCCGACCCGAAAGCGGAATTCAACGCGCTCGTTGCTCGCGCAAAAGCCAGCAATGGCAAGCTCCGTGGTGGGTTAACGGGGTACGACGCTGAAGAGATCAAAGAGCTTGAGAAGCGCTTTGAACAGCGATTCGGCTTCAGGATAGAGCTTGAGAACGAGCCGGGGCACGGATCTCGGGAGATTCCCCAGAAGGTCCTTCAGGGCATGCCCTCCAATGTGGGCGTCGTGGATTGGGTCGAGGGGGGCAATCCTAGCAACTTCGTCCCGCCCATGCAGCAAGGAGCCTGGAAGAAGGTGCCGTGGGAAGTGCTCGGTCAGGAATGGCCCAGCATTCTGGAGCTCAACAAGCTCTATCCCGACGTTCCGGGTGGCCCAAACGGAACAACGCTGCAGGACTACTGCATGCTCCACAATCAAACCGTGTGGTCGCTCGTGTACAACACGCGAACGGTGAAACCGGAAGAAGTGAAGGATCTCAAATGGGACGATCTACTCACGGATAAGTGGAAGGGACGGCTTGCCTTTGATGCCGCGGGTCTGGGCTTCAAAGAAGTCATGTTGCCGGGCGGCTGGGGCATGGAGCGCGGGACAGCGTTCGCCCATAACCTCGGAGCAAACGGCTTGAAGCTTATCTCCGGCGGTAGCAACGGTGTTGTCCAGGCGATCATCCAGGGTGAGGGCGACATTGGTTGGCTCACAATGGACACGGCTTACGGACAGATGAGCCGTGGCGCACCACTGGCCTTTGCCTGGCCGGAATTTGCAGCCGCGAATTTTCTCCTCACCTGCACTCCCGCTATTTCAGCCAATAATCCAGATCTGGCCATGCTCTTCTTTGGATGGCGGAACATTGAAGGTGAGTGGATTCAGGCTGAGCTCGGAAAGGGCGGCGCACGTCCGTTCTACGCGCCCGAGGCAGACCGGTATCCACTGGGCAAGATCATCAAAGATGCGGGCTGGACGGCTGACAAGAACTTCATCTCGCCAAAGACAATCGCTGACTTTGATCTCATTGAGCCGAATCGAGCCGCGGCGATTGAAGCACACAAAGCTGGAATCCAGAGCGGTAAGAAAGTACCTTACCCCTGGGCTTGCCAGACAAACCATCCGGCGTGCGTACCGGGATGATCCTCGCCAGCATGTAGGGTCAGAAATGAGCCGTGGGGTGTACCCACGGCTCATTTGCACTCAACGGCCGAGCGCCTCTGGTAGCGCCACCTGGCGATCCAGTCTCTCGGTCGTAGTCATCAATTCCTCAGTGGGTCCGTTGGCATGTTCAGGACCATTGATGCCGGAGCCACCGTCCGGAGCGCGGGCGTCTCGCCCAATACGGTTGAGTTAAGAGTGAAGAGTTGATGGTGAAAAGTGTGAGCAGCCAGCGCGAACGCGTGTTTGCTCAGCTCATCCTCCGTCATCACTTTGCACTTTGCACTTTTAATTCATAACTCAACCGCTTTGGGCGACCAGCCGGTTGCCCCGACGGATGTCGGGATCTCCAAGAGCGTACGCCGGCGGGGTCCACCTCGGGGCAGACGGCTGGGGAGAGTGCGGATGCCGTAGGGGCGACTGGCGGTCGCCCGCGCCCCCACCGGGAACGACGGACCCAGGCGCGACATCAGCCGGTTCCGTCATCGCCGGCCGGGATATCGCGGCGGGCAACCGCCAGTCGCCCCTACGGATGGCGCGATCCTCCAGGGCGCTCCCATCCGGAACGACGGACCCAGGCGTGACATCAACCCATTCGGTGATCACCAACTGCGAGATCGCAACGGGCGAGACGCCTGCGCTCCGGACGGCCTATGGCCACCGGCGTATCAACTGACCCACCCGGAGACACCTCTCTGGGGAATCAATGCCGCCAAGACCGTCTCAAGGCAGGGATCTTGTCCGCTCTCACGCGTGCGCGAACGGCTGTACATGTCCAGACGCAACCCGCGGCAGCGGCCATGTGCAACAGTGGATCCAGTGGGTAGCGATACCGTGGGAACGCTCCATTGATGATCAACGTGCAAGCCGCCAGGGCAAGCGCCATTCCGACTGGTAAGAGGGCAAGGCGCCGCGATGAATCCCGCAAGCCCCAAGCTGTAGCGATTATCGAGAATCCCAGTATGAGCAGGATCGCATTCGTCGGTTGATACAGTTGGGTCACGGCGTCCGCAATTGCGCGATGCCCTTCCTCATCCCAGCTCACAGGTAAGAGATCGTTCAACAAGCCCGCGTTGACGAGACGCATGAGCTCGGTACCTTTCCACGAAGACCGCCGATCTGCAACGTGGCTGGAAACCGTTTCTCGCTCACCCGTGATTAGCTCTCCGAGCTCAAGCCAGGTTCCCCAGACGTACACATCGGGCGCGCGCACAATAGCGTCCACGGCGAGATCCCAGAGCAGGTCGCTGGCCTGAGCATCGGTCAAATTCATGCGTCGGACGAGCGCATTGTGCGCCTCGAACGAATTTGGACGCTCCGATTCGATCGCGCGCAAGATGGCCCGGCCCGTACGAATGCGGCGTGAATCGGTCGCGCGGTCCGGCCCGGCAAACATGGGGATGCCGGTTTGGTTATTGGTGATGGTACGTTCGATCAGGAATCGGCCCGGATGCACCACCTCCGCCTCGCCATGCACCAGCGCATTGCGGAGGACCCAGGGCGCCATGACCAGGCCGAATGCCGCCAGAAACACGGCGCCGAGTTTCAACGCATCGCGCCGAGGAACCACCCAGAGCACGAGCACCGGTACCGCGAAGGTCAGGGCAAGCCCAACCGGACGGATCATACTCCCGAGACTGGCGATCAAGCCCGCGAACGCAATGAGCAGCATCGATCGACGCATCAAGCCACTCAGCAGTAGCCAGAGCGTGGCAACGAGAAGGACGGTAAAGAGTGCTTCCGTCAGGATCACGTGCTCATACATAAGCATGGAGCCGCTGGTCGCCGTGGCCAGCCCGGCCAGCAGCCCGGCCCAGCGCCCGGCGATCCGCCTGGCACAGTCAAAGGTCAGGAGCGCGGTAGCTATCCCAAATAGATGTTGAACCAGGACCACCGCCTCCAGGCTGGTTCCGGCGATTTCAAATACCGCCGCCAGAAGCAGAGGGTAGCCCGGTGTGCGCTTGAGACTGAATTGGAACCCATCTCCAGCGGTGATCTCCACTGCACGCACCAGGTACCCGCGCGCATCGCCCTCAAAAAAGACCGGTGCATGGAAAAAGAACGCCACGCGTAGGCCGATGGCCACCAAAGCGATGATTGCGAGCATCCCAAGGTCCACGCGAGTCCAGCGGGAAAATGAATGGGTGGCAGCCCTGGCCGCTCCGGAATCACTGACGAGAGAGGTCACAACCAAACTCGGACGAATCGCCGTTGGTTCAGCAGCATCTTCATGGTGGTGTCAAACACGCGGTCGATCGTGCGGCCTCAGTGACAACTGCGTCCTCGGTTCTCCGCCCGATTGTCGGTACTCTCGGTTACGTAATCGCGGCTAACCAAGCACCGCGGATGGAGGAAGTGGGCCTATGTCCAATACCTCACTATGATACGGTCAACAACCAAACCTATATCGTTGTGACATCAATGTATTGGATCTGAAGGTCCCGGTGTGCGACCGGTTCAGGGTTTGCATCGTTTCTGTGTGTTAGGCTCCGGTGGATCGCACCCGCTATCAAGAAACCTCCGCGTGGACTCTCTCCGAGCTCCACACCGTCTGGTCCCCCTTCCTTCATGGCAATTCCATTTCCTAGCCGGCGCCCACTTGAAGTGCGCGCTCTGCCGCTGACCGTGCCCCTCTCTGTTCTGGATACCGCCCTTGTGACCTGCCTGGTGCTGGTCGGTCTCGGTGTCCGCTGGCAGAACCTGTTTAGCTCACCCCCTTTTGCCGGACTTGGCACGTCCATTCTGTCTGCTTTAGAGGTTGCTCAAGGCCGCGCCTGGCCACTTGCAGATCAAGCACCCTATCTGGGTGCGCCTTTCGTGTACCTGCTTGCCGCCGTCTTCAGGGTGTTCGGTCCAAGCTTGGAGGGGACCATGCTCCTCGCCTGGTTTATTGGCGCACTGAGTATTGTTCCAGCCTACTTACTCGGCAAGGAGATAGGCGGTCGCATGGCGGGCACTGTTGGCGCGGTACTGCTGGCCACTTCGCCAGCCCACACCATCATCTCAAGCCATGTCCCATGGGTGCACTCGCTCACTCCGCTACTCGCAACGCTGAGCCTTTGGCTGCTGGCACGAGCAGCAATACGACGGGAGGGGCGGACGCTACTCTTTGCGGGCCTAGCCATCGGAATCACACTACAGACACACCCGACGGCATTCCCGCTCCTCGCCGGCGCGGCTCTGGCCACCGCGATCTGGATCCAGGCCTGGCGCCAGATTCGGCACTCCGTGCTGTTTGCAGCGTGCATCGTCCTCGGGTATTCACCACTTCTTCTGCATCACGTTCAGACTCAGTTTCAGGTGGTGGGCGATGTGCAGGGCAAGCAATCACGCTATCTCGATGCCGATAGCGATCCGGGCGAGCGCGCTGACCAAGGCGTGTACGCTAACAATCTGGAACAGCTCGCTGGATCGCTGGTGCAGCTCACATCTGGCGAGATGATGGACAACGCATTGTCCGCCGGTAGCTACCTGCGGGATCCACGACTCTCAATCTACGCAGTGCTTGGCGGGCTCGGCCTAGTTCTGGGCCCCAGGCGTTATGGCTGGATACTGCTTGCCGGCCTGATCCCAGCTATCCTGCTCCCACCTCTGCTCAACGGGAAGTACAAGCCCATCCTGGATGGACGCTACCTCATGCCTCTGGTACCAGTGCTGTTTGTGGGCATTGGTTGCGCATTAGCGCAGCTCTGGACGAAGCTCCGACATCCACGCTTACTTCCTCTGGCGGCACTTGTGCTCATGGCAACATTGTCTGGATTGACGCTCAACTCACTGACCCGGCTGGACCGATACTATGAGGAAGCTGCTGAGGACGGCGCGAGCAATTCGCTCTATCTTCGCACGCTTGCCACGGCCCGAGGCCAGCAGCGTCCGGGTGAGACAATGCTGCTCGATCCACGTTTGCGCGAGGTGAAGATGCCCGCGGGCGCCTCGGCAGGGAGCACATTTCTATGGCTCCTGCCTGTCTCCGGGCTTCCCGTGTTGGAGATGACCGCGGGAACAACGCCGGAGAGCCTGGATGGACGTCTCCTGCTGGTGCACCGCGTTACCGCGAATGATCTTCGCCAGACTGTTGAAGTGCATTACGTGGACGGCTTCAGTCCAAACGGGAAGGACCAGCCGGGCTATCGTCTGATCCGCATTGGTCAAGGTTGAAACGGGGTGCGGACACCAAGAGCCGTGCGCCCCCGGCGCAATCGAGGACGACCAGCAGCCTGTGCGATCGGCTACCGGGGACACGCCCCCATGCTACCCCAGACCACACCCGGACCACAGCGTTCCCGCGACCCGCAACCTCCCTCACCCCAGACATCGGTGCCCGATGGGCTCGCTCGCCGTAGCGCGGGGCGTTGCCTCCATGCCGTTCCGCCGTCAACTCGACTTCGCAGTGACCCTGGGACACACACGTAGATCCATTGACTGGCTGGGCTGCAAGCGGAGTGGAATACCCGCCGCAAGTTGCTCTCCCTTGTAGGCCCCCGCAAGTACGGTGGGCCCATCCACCACGTATTCCTGCCCGGTAGCGGCGGTGAAGCTCTCAGTCCATTCGTTCAGTCTCGGAAAATCCGCGGGTAAGTGCAATTGTTCAGAATGTCTTGGCGTGTCAAATTTCAACGTCCCCGCCCACGGCTCAGCACTCCCCAGTACAAGCTGCACGCAGGTGCCAGTCAGCGTTGCGCCAACCAGAAGGTCCGGTCGCCAGGGATCGAGCCGTGTTCCACCGGTCAAGGCATGGGCATACAGCAGTGAGGTACGGACGAAGTTGCCATCCAGATAATTGTCTTCAATTAGTCCATCCGGCCGCTGAAAACTGAAGAGTACGGCGATCTGTTCATCCACCCAGCGTTCAGCGTCAGCATCAGGATAGCGCGACATGAGTGAGAGCGCTCCCTCCACGCTATCAGCGAAGCCGTCCATGGCGCCCCGCTGCCAGGGGTAATAGGCGTACTTCGGGAGCGCCCGCAGGGCAGTGCGAGTGGCTTCCTCGTATCGCTCCGCGTGATTCAGATCACCCCCTAGAAGGGTGCGCTCAATGAATGCCTGGAGCATGTATGCCTGAAAGACGTACCCGAAGTTGTCGCTGAGCCCCTCCTGGTCCACCTCACCCGATGGAATATTCATGACGCGGTACCACAGACCGTCCGGATTGCGTCCGCTGGCTAGCATACGATCCAGCATTTTTCGAATGGTCACCCGGTGCATCATGGCTTGTGGCTCCCCGCGCTGGGACTCAGCGAGGTGCCAGGTGACGAGCCCAGCAATAATCTCATTGCCATGATCAGACAGGCGTAACCGGCGGGGGCCAACTGGCTCACCCTCCAAGAATTTCCATTCATGCGCCGGCAACCCTTCCGTTTTGGGCAGCATATCCTCGAGATACGCTCGGGCTATGCGGTCCGCCGCGAAGTAATAGTGCGTGTCACCGGTGGCCCAGTACGTGCGCGTCAACACTTGCAAGGCGTCGCCATTCACCTCATTGGAGCCAGCAGGAATTGGCCCCTGACGCGTTGGAGTAGTGGAGGCCCCGATCATGCCATCAGCCAGCTCACGGAGCCGTCCCAACCACGGATCCGCGCCCAGTCGCTCCACCAGGGGCAGCAATCCATCCTTCGCATATTCAGCGGCGCCAAACATGCGCGCCTGCTCGGAGCTACTCGCCTGCTGCCCATCCGGCAGAAGAAGATCCGCGGGCAGCGAGGAGCTGGTGGATCCCAGGCGCCGCTCAGCGGCGAGCACTGAGAGCATCTCTCCATATCGATCCGGGAAGAGGAAGTACGCACCGATGGTGATATGCGGGAACAGATCTGATCCCGTATCCTCATAGAACCAACCGGGCATTCGTGTCTCACGATGCGGATGGGTGAGCAGGCCTGTGACTGGGTCGCGCTTATCAAGCCAGTGCCGCACAACAAACGAAGCGCGCGTCAGCGCCTCAGATGCCAACACTGCATTGGCGCGCGACCTCGCTTCGGCCGCCGACGCCTCGGACTTCAATTGAATGGCCGACGTACGCAGAATTGGCACACCGGGGAGCAGCGTGCGAATCGCTGGAGCAGCGGGCAACCAGGTCAGGTCGTCCGTGGTCATTGCCCGCTCCCGGAGCTGAGCGCGAGTGGCCGTGGGCTGGCCACTTGTGGAGGTGTACTCTGTACGGTCTCTCTGGGGTTTCTGGCGCGAGACCTGATCGTCCACCTGCCGCTCAGCTCGCTCACTGCCTTTGGCTGGTGAGGGAGACGCTGGGCTGTTGATAACGCAGGCGGCCGCGATGACGGCGCTCACCGTCAGAGACAGGACCAGTCCAGCGCGGCCCCATGGCTCGCGCGCGCTTATGAGCGTCCGTTTCATGGACGAGTGCTTGGACGATTTAAACGCATGATCACACGCGGTTGCCCGTCACCCGTGCCAAACCGCCTATCCTGCTCATAATGCTCTTCCACCCAGTCCATGACTTTTGGCAGGCGCCGCAGTTTGTTGTCCCAGAGCACCACAATGGTCGGCGCTGAGCTCATGGCCACGCCAAGTGCCCACTCATCGGTGAAATCGCCGGCCCGTATACGGACATCTGAAGGATCCAGCAGCTCCGGCGGCACCCGACGGTCGGCGAGAAACGCCAGATATGGATAGTCAGTAAGGATTACGTCCCCGGGCTCAGTCAATCGGCGAATTCGTTCCGCGGCGGCATCCACATCGTCTACCTCGTGTGACCCAGCGCCCGCGGCATCGATATTCTCCAGGATGCGCGCATCGCGGCGCACGAGCTCCGGTGCAGCGCTCATATAAAGCACAAGTGTGGCGCCCGTTACACCGGCCAGCAGACGCGTAAATGTACGAGGACGCGCCATGGCTGGGAGTGCACTAATTGCGAGCCCGCCGAGAACTGCAAGTGGTGGGATCAGGATGACCATGTTGTGATAGTGCAGCGGAGCGTGAGTCAGTAGAAGCGTGCACGAGGCCAGCATCCATAGCCCCACGGGAAGGCCTGCGCGCCACGGCTTGAGCGCTGTGAGTCCCAGGCCAACCAGGCCCAGGGCAAAGAAGCCAACCTGATCTTGATTGAGCTTCTCCACCAGCGCCCACCAGTTGCCTGCCAGACTCCAGCCAAATGCCGAGCGCGCGTCATTTCGAAACCCGAGGATTTGATCGAATACGGCATAGGGTCCGAGCATCAGCAGCACAGACCCAATGGTGAGCGCGACTCCCAGGCCCAGCTTGCTGAGGTCTCGCCAGCCGGAGCGGCTAGGACGCCACACGATCAGCATCAGGGCAATCATGGCCGGCGCCACGATGGGCTTCATGAGAATACCGAGCGCCATCAGCACGGACGCACCCACCAACAAGGACTGACGGCCGGTCCTTCGATAGGCCAGCCCGGCGCCCACCGCGAGGAGTGCTGGGGCAAGAGCGGGGAGATCGGCCAGGGCCTGGCGCGAGAACCGCAAATAGGTTGGACTCAGTGTGAGTAGGAGAGCGGCCGCCACACCTGCCAAGGGTCCGCCCAGTTGGCGGGCAATCCACCAGACACCCGCAAGTCCAACCGTGGACCAGATGACTGAGGCGGAGCGGCCGGCTGCTACGGTCTGGTCAAACAGTAGAAAGAACGGAAATTGGGAATAGAGGTGCAGCGGCCCCTGCGTGGCCGTGAGGTCATGGAACGGTTGGTAACCGCGGGCCATCATCCAGAGTGACTGGAGATACACCCCCTCATCATAATTGTCCACGGGCTCACCGATATTTGGCAAGCGCATGGCAACCGCGGCGCACGCGATCAGGATGAGGATCAGCCACTCACCGAGAGGGAGTGCGAACTGCGCGAACCTGTCCAAGACACGCGGCCTGTTCACCAACCCGGTGGAGCCGGCAAAAGGCAGATGGACCAGTGATTCGGCAGCGGGAGGGGTTGACGTAGACGGGCTCCTGCCTCCAACCTGTCCGTTCTAACAAGAACAGACACGGAGAGGGGACGTAAGAATGACTCCCCGCTCCTGAAAGCCGAGAGAGGCGATCACTGACACAATCGCCAGGGACTTTCATTCTATCAGGTCAACTTGGCACGCTTCAGACGCAGCCAGATGGCGGAGAGTGCCCGCAAGCCGCAGTCCAAATGCCGGGCGCACCGCCCCAAAGTAACCGCGGTCCGCTCGTCTTGTGAGCAGATACCGGGGAATACCGCAGCGTCAAGAGTGGGGCCAGTGGGAATCATCCAACGCGGCCCGCGGTTGGCGGGCCAGGCTTCCCAGATCAATTTGGTAGATGACGAGTGCGTAGTCTTTCTCCCGACCTTCGGTGAGCTGGACGATGCGAGCACTCGGCATCAGCTCGCGAATGCGTTGGTCCGCGCGAGTCCTTGGGTCGTCGGGATCTGCCACGGCTGGGTTGATCTCATTCATGATGATGAAGATCGGCTGGGAAGACGCGGCCAGCCTCTGGTAGGCGCGCTCCGCACCGGCCGCCCGCATATCGGGGACGCTCGTGAACTGGATATTCTCATTCCCACGCAGAGCCAGGCGCAGGGCGGTGGTTGGCAGATTGTATCGATAGTATGGCTCCTCCCGAGGCTCGGCCACTCCAATCGGGCCTCGCTTGGCCTGCTCCTCCAGGTAGTGCGACACGTTGCTCAAGCCGGCGAGCGTCCAACGGTGCCGAAAATACCGCCATTGATCGACTTCCGGGAACCAGTCCACGCTGGGCCGCGTCAAGAGACTGCTGGTGAATGCAATCTCCCTCCCCATCAGTGCGGTCACAACAAGTGCAATACATGCGCCGCTCACCGGAGCCGCCAGGCGCACTGCGAAGCCCCGACTGGAGGACCAGATACTCACAACCTGAATGATCCAACCAATGGCCGAAGCGGCCAGCAGGTAGAGAGGCAAGCTGACCGAGAGGAGATATCGACTATAGAATGTTGAGACGAACAGGAGCGCCGGCGCCATTCCTACGAGATACGCCAGCGTGATTGCCACGGTGTTCCGGTCGCGCCGTACCAACCCAACCACTGTACCCAGAACGGCGAGCCCGAGTGTGGGCACGCCCAGGTACGACCCGTAGTACTCACGCGCATCGTCTAGATTGAGCTGGAGCCGACTCACCCGGTCAATATCGGTGCTGCTGGTATGGACGCGAACCTTGCTCACCAACCGGGGAACCCAGGGAATCAGGGGCGCGGTGACGACTGCAACACCCAGTGCCAACCCGATCCCGCTCAGCAGCAGTTTGCGCCGTTCACTGGGAGCGCCCAGAGCTAGAATGATCGCCAGTGGTATGCCGGCACTGATGAGTCCGGTAGTCTTGGTCAGCACCGCCAGGCCGATGGCCCCTCCGCACAGGATCCCGCGAACCAGTGAGGGCTTACGTGCCAGCCTCACAGATAACCACAGGACCAGCCCCACGCAGAATGCCAGCACAGCGTCATCAGAGGATGCCAGCCGTCCAAACATGACGCTCATGGGGCTTATCGCCCAGAGCAGCCCTGCCGCAATACCGGCTGGTTTGGACCAGAGGTCACTGCCAATCAGGTACAGGATGCCGGCAACGGCGCCACAGGGGATCGCTGCCGCGAATCTGCCGCCGACGAACATATTGGGCTGAATGTCTTTGAGCACAATCTGAAGCCAGTAGAACAGCGGCGGGCGGCCCTCTTCGCGCAAAGGGATCCAGTAGGTGTCCGGCTTGTCCAGTCGGAACAGGTCGTTCGCCCAGTGCATCCAGCGAATCTCATCACCGAAAGGCTCAAACGCCAGGATGTTCGTGACCCGAATCCCAATGGAGATCCCGATGATCACGACGAGTATGACGAGGTGAGCTCCGATCGCCCGGGGCGATTCCGCCTGGGCCAATCGCTGTCGACCAACGCTAGAACGAGTCATCAAGGCCCAAACTGCACCGTTGTCTCGTGCCATCCTAAAGCCTGCGTGCGGTCAGGCTCAACGGACCTCGCGGGTCTGCTTTGATGATCTGGGCCATTGATACCCGCGCCGCCGTCCGGAGCGCGGGCGTCTCGCCCGTCCCGACCGGAGCACCCCGCATACTGATCGGGACGGGCGAGACGCCCAATACGGTTGAGTTAAGAGTGAAAAGTGAAAAGTGAGGACGGACGGAGGAGGAGCCGACCACACACGCGTCCGCGCTGGCCGTTCACACTCTTCACCATTAACTCTTCACTCTTAACTCAACCGTATTGGGCGAGACGCCCGCGCTCCGGACGGCCAATGGCGATCATCGTGTCAATTGCCCCTCTAGTTTTGGCTAGTGCTGATACGCAGCGCCACGCAGAACGGCGCCAGGCAGCGCCCCAGTAAGCGCCCCAGCCTCGTAGATCACCTGGCCGTTTACGATGGTCCAGTGGACGCCTTCTGATCGCTGGATGAGCCGGCGCGTATCGCCTGGGAAATCGTTCGCCCACTCGGGCTCATGGGAATTGACCGTGGCAGGGTCAAAAATGGTCAAATCGGCCGCATAGCCGGGCCGCACCAGGCCGCGGTCGTGCAGGCCATAGATGGACGCCACTTGAAATGTAAGCTTGTGCACGGCTTGCTCCAAGGTGAGTACCCCGCGATCTCTCACCCACATGCCCAGCAGCGTGGTGCTATAGCCAAAGTGCGCGCTGAACTCAATGTGCGCGCCGGCATCAGACTGCCCCACCAGAACATGCGGGCTGCGCAGAATCTCCGCTGTGGATTCCAGGTCCCCACCCACCGGGTCCGTGGCAAAGATCGTTTCTAGATCGTCTTCGAGAGACAGATCCAGGAACGCATCCGTGGGATGCTGCCCGCGCATCGTCCCCAGCTCTGCGATGTTCTTGCCCACAGCATCGGCAGAGCGCGGATCACCCACCGAGACCACGAAGACATGCT
>JBJXFJ010000163.1:0-4500 GCA_046154735.1 Chloroflexota bacterium
CTTTCAGCTCTTTCTCGCGCTGGATCGCGGACCCCACGTCGTCCGTATCCTCGTAGTGCACCATGCGAGTCAAGTTGTACCGTTTGGTAAAGCCCGGGATCATCTTCAATACATGTTCGGCAACACGCCTCTCGAGATAATTGGTAACGCCGATATCCAGTGTCCTCGAGCGATTCGCCATGATGTAAACGTAATACAAATGCCCAGCCGGAGTCGTTGATGGTGCGAGAAGCCCACCCATGTGTGGAGTGTCCGATCAACGATCGCGTGATCAACGACGATGGTCCGTTCTCCGGCTCACCACCACAGACCCGCATCCCGTGAGGGTGCGGGTCCTTCTCCCGGAATCTCACCACCACAGAGCCGCATCCCGTGAGGGTGCGGGTCCTCCTCCCGGAATCCTGGGCACGAGGTGCGATGCTGGACCCTGCCTCCGAGCCGGTGGTTATGGCCGCAATCGATGGCTCTGGACTCCGGAGCGAGGGACCGCACCCTTACGGGATGCGGCTCTGCTGGACTACGCACTCGCCGGTCAATAGATCGTCGATTCAAGCACGGCCGTGGAGCGTGCCGCCAGCAGCCAGCAATGTACGAAGGACTTCCCAGCAAGTGCTTAGTACCAGAGAAGCCGGCGGAAGACACGGAGGCCGGTCACCCGGTGTACATGCTAGGGCGACTGGAGTTTGGACACCGATACCGTCCACCGACTGTTCATGAGAGAACGCCGAGACGGATGACACTTACCGTGTGTCGCCGCACGTTCAATCAGCCGCACTTCAGGCCCAGCGTCACCTGCTCACAATGGCGTGGTTCAGATCACGGGCATACGCCGATAAAGTCGAGATTCGCACTGCCATTGACTCAGGTATTCGTGCCGTCTAATGTTTTTTCAGGGCCAGGTCTCGGGCCGCGCCGAGTGTTCGATTTTGGAGGGGGACATGTCAACCACGCTAGCTGAGCCAGAAGCGCTCGATCAGCGTCAGCTTCTGGCTGCTTTGCGGGCTGTGCGCCGGGGCGACTTCTCAGCACGATTGCCTATGGATCTCAGCGGACTTCGAAGGAGCTCCAGCGGATCTCCAGAGTTGTCGGTCGCGACGGCCGCATTGGCCAGCGCGCCTCACTGGGTATGGTAAGTGGAGCCTGGTCCGGTAACGTGGACAACGTCAACTTGCTCATTGACGACCTCACAAAACTCACGGTCGAAGTCGGACGCGTCCTCGGAGCCGTGGCGCGCGGCGATCTCTCAGAGCGTATGGCTGATGAGATTGATGGGCGCCCACTGAAGGGCGAATTCCTGCGTTCCAGCAAGACCGTGAATACCATGGTGGATCAGCTCAACGCGTTCGCCTCGGAGGTAACGCACGTGGCGCGCGAGGTGGGCTCGGAAGGCAAGCTGGGCGGGCAGGCCGACGTGCGCGGCGTGGGCGGCACGTGGAAGGACCTCACTGACTCGGTCAACACCATGGCCGGTAATCTCACCGAGCAGGTGCGTGGCATCGCTCGCGTGGTGACCGCCGTGGCCAATGGCGATCTCAGGCGGAAGCTGACATTTGAGGCGAAGGGCGAGATTGCCGAGCTGGCCGAAACAATCAACAACATGACAGATACCCTGGCAACCTTCGCTGACCAGGTCACCACGGTGGCCCGCGAGGTGGGGACGGAAGGGAAACTTGGCGGGCAGGCCAGCGTGCCTGGCGCCGCGGGCACCTGGCGCGATCTCACCGATAACGTCAACCAGCTCGCGGCCACCGTCACCACGCAGTTCCGAGCCATTGGTGGCGTGGCCACCGCGGTGACCTCGGGCGACCTCTCACGGTCGATCCAGGTGGAGGCGGAAGGTGAGGTGGCGCTTCTGAAAGACAACATTAACGAGATGATCCGTAACCTACGCGATACCACCCTGAAGAACACCACGCAGGACTGGCTGAATACCATCCTGGCTCGCTTCAGCAGTCTTCTCCAGGGGCAACGCGACCTGGAGACGGTGGGTCGACTCATTCTGTCTGAGCTAGCGCCGCTGGTGGGCGTGCAGCACGGCGCGTTCTATCTCCATGAATTCGTCGATGGCGAGCCGGCTCTGAAGCTCCTATCGAGCTACGCCTACCAGGGACGTGATGATCTGCCGCGCTACTTCAAGCTTGGAGAAGGCCTCGTGGGCCAGTGCGCACTGGAAAGCAAACGCATCATTCTCACCAGTGTGCCCGCGGATTACGTGCGCATAAGCTCCGGGCTCGGGGAATCGACTCCTCTGAACATCGTGGTGCTGCCAGCCTTGTTTGAAGGGGAGACGCGCGCCGTGCTCGAGCTGGCCTCGTTCGAGCAATTTAGTGACACGCACCTTTCTTTTCTCGATCAGCTCAGTGAGAGCATCGGTATCGTGTTCAATACGCTGGCCGGGAACTTGCGCACGGAAGAGCTGCTCAAGCAGTCTCAGGCGCTCACCCAGGAGCCGCAGCAGACCAACCTAGAGCTCGAGGAAATGGCACGCTTGCTCTCGGAGCAGAACGAAGAAGTGGATCGCCGCCGCCGTGAGATTGAGGAAGCACGACGCGCGTTGGAGCAGAAGGCGGAGCAGCTTTCGCTGACGTCAAAATACAAGTCGCAGTTCTTGGCGAACATGTCGCATGAGCTGCGGACCCCCTGAATAGTCTGCTCATCCTATCGCAGCAGCTCGCGGACAATCCGGAGGGCAACCTCGTGCCCAAGCAGGTGGAGTTTGCTGAGACCATTCGCTCAGCCGGTGAAGACTTACTCCTGCTCATCAATGACATCCTTGACCTCTCGAAGATCGAGTCCGGCACCACGGCCATCGATATGGGCCAAGTGCGGTTTTCGGACATCGTGGAAGAGGTGGAGCGGACATTCCGCCAGGTGGCCAATCAGCGCATGTTGGACTTCGAGATCCACCTGGATACAGACCTGCCGAAGGCGATTCGAACCGATCAGACACGGCTGCAGCAGGTATTGAAGAACCTCCTCTCGAACGCGTTCAAGTTCACCGATTCCGGGAGCGTCCAATTCAAGATCGGTGTGGCGGAGCGTGGCTGGAGCCTGAATCACGAAGGGCTCAATCGCGCCCGTTCAGTCGTGGCCATTTCGGTGACGGACACCGGCATCGGCATCCCGGCCGAGAAGCAGTCGATCATCTTCGAAGCCTTCCAGCAGGCTGACATGGACAACAGTCGTCGCTTTGGCGGCACAGGTCTCGGCCTTTCAACTAGTCGAGAGATCGCGATTCTCCTGGGCGGCGAGATCGACCTCGTAAGCCACCAGGGGGAAGGGAGCATCTTTACTCTGTACCTCCCGCTCTCGACTGAGCTGCCGATGGCTTCAATGACTCCGGGTGCATCGCCTATGGATGTGGAGCAGGAAGCTCGGGATCGGCGGACCGCGGCCGAAGCACGCAATCAGCAGCAAACTGCCCTGATCTCATCACGCCGTGGACGAACGGGGATGCAGAACGTCGACACTGATGCTGGAGTGTTGGAGTCCGTCGATGAACCTATGTTTGACGACGATCGGGCTATGATTGAATCGGGCGATCGAGTATTGCTCATCATCGAGGACGAAGTCGCAATTGCGCGGGTGCTGCTGACGAGCGCGCGTGTCCGCGGATTCAGAGGGCTGGTCGCCTTGAACGGGCGAACCGGATTGCGTATGGCGCGCGAATTTCAGCCGGATGGAATTACGCTTGATATGGTGCTCCCGGAGCTTGATGGCTGGAAGGTGCTCGATCTGCTCAAGCACGATCCAGCCACACGGCACATTCCGGTGCACGTCATTTCCAGTAATGAGCAACATCAGCGAGCGCTGGAGGGGGTGCCATTGCCCACCTCCAGAAACCGGTGACTCGGAAGGCACTGAGCGGCGCGTTCGACAAACTCATCGGATTCGTTAATTGCGAAAACCGCACGCTGCTGGTTGTTGAAGACAATGATGTGCAGCGTGAATCGATCATCACCCTCATCGCCGATGACGATGTGAAAGCGGTGGGTGTGAGAACGGGCGAGGAAGCGCTCAAGGCACTTGCTGACGGAGTGTTCGATTGCGTGGTGTTGGATCTTGGCTTACCGGACATGTCCAGTTTCGACCTGATCCAGCGGATCAAGAGCGAGATCGATGTGGCCGTGCCGATCGTCGTTTACACGGGTAAGGAGCTCACCCGAGCAGGAGAGACGCAGCTCAGATCGCTTACCGAGACGATCATTGTGAAGGACGTGAAGTCACCTGAACGCCTTCTGAATGAGACCGCGCTGTTCTTGCATCGTGTGGAGGCCCAGCTCCCGGAGGCGAAGCGGAAGATCATCCGCGAGGCTCAGCGGTCAGATCCGGCCTTACAGGGACGGACGGTGCTGATCGTGGACGATGATATGCGGAATATCTTCGCATTGACGAGCGCCCTTGAGCGCTACGGCAGGCATATCCGCTACGCTGAGAATGGCCGGGATGGAATCGACGCATTGCAAGTTCAGGATGGCGTCGACATCGTATTGATGGACA
>JBJXFJ010000188.1:0-12044 GCA_046154735.1 Chloroflexota bacterium
CGCTCCTGGGCAATCGCCGTTGCATGCACATGCGCGTCATCGTAGGTCGGCCCGTGGAGCACGACTTCAGCGCCATAGCGCTGTACGGCGGTGACCTTATAAAGTGGCGCACCAACGGGCATCACAATCGTCGCCGGCACCCCCAGGAGCGAGGCTGCAAGCGCCACACCCTGGCCATGATTACCGGCCGACGCCGTCACCACACCGCGGGCGCGCACATCCACCGGTAGACGTAGCAGTTTGGTGAGTGAGCCGCGGCTCTTGAAGGAGCCCGTGCGCTGAAAGATCTCGAGCTTGAAGAAAATCTCCGCTCCAAGCATCTCGCTAAAGACCTGGGAATACCGCACATCCGTGCGGTCCAGATGCTCAGCCTGGGCGGCCGCCGCCAGGCGAATATCCTCAATCGTTACGGCCACGGTCCGTTGTGTCTCCATGCCTCATCCCCGAACAACAAAAAAGCTCGTCCCAATCAGGGACGAGCTAGAGCCCGCGGTACCACCCTTGTTCCCCGGCGCACGCCGCGCCAGGGCACTTGGTGAGGTGCAGAACTGCACCTCCAGCCGGAGTATCGGCCGGCCACACCGACTGCGCCTACTCTCGCTTCACGATTTCGGGCAGTAGCTCAGGGATGATTTTCAGCGCCTTCCACCGTCCGTTTCCCACCAATCACGAACTCTCTAAGGTGGAGCCTGCGCTTACTCGTTCCCGTCAACGCCTGTGGTATGTGATTGAGGGCGAGTATACACGAAGCCAACGGAGCACTCCGAGCGTCACAGGACTCACAAACTCCGGTGGCGCGATTCTTGCTGAAGACTATCGTTTGAAATGTGCCCCGCTCAATGCGGTTTAGTTGAGTGTGAGGAGTGAAAGGTAATGAGTGAAAGCAGCCGGTGCGGACGAGCGTGATCTGCCCCGTGCCCCCTCCCTCTTCTCCCTTAACTCTTCACCCTTTATTCTTCACTTAGACCGTATTGTGTGCCTCACTGGTAACAATCGTCACCTTGAACTCCCACCCGAAGGGGCGATAATGTCATGGTAGGTTAAAGTTCAGCCCAACACTCTCAGGAAGTGTCTCCATCCATGTCGCTTGCGTCAATTTTCGCTGCCACCGCGCTTACCGTGTTGCTGGTCATCGTGCCGTCCGCGTCCGCCAGTGCGCAGACCTTTCGGCCCTACTGGGTTCAGACACATTCACCAACCGAGCTCTGGTCAGGCGCGGATGCCAAAGCTACCTCATTTGGGCCAATCCGGACGTGGAGCTACCTGGAGGTCCTGACACCACAGCAGGGCCCTCGCCTGTACGTCAAGAATCCACTTTCTGAAGGCACGGCCTGGGTAGACGCTAACATGGCGGGTCCAAGCGGCAGCCCACCTGAGGCCTATCTCAAGACCGGCATCATCGTGACCAGGACACTGAACCTCCCCGCGCGCGCCGTTGGCCGAGCTCGCGTTCGCTCAGAAGCTGAAGTGCGAGAAGACAACCTGGTAGGGAATCTTTCGCACAATGAAGGGGTGCGGGTTATTGAGGAAGTCGCGGGGCTGGATGGCGACACCTGGTTCCGCATCGCTGAGAACCAATTCGTCCACGCGGATGGGTTACGAGTTCCGCGTGAGCCGGCCACCCGGCGCGCCGGTCGTTGGATCGATGCAGATCTCAGCGAACCTGTCATGATTACAATGTATGAAGATAATAACGTGGTGGATACGGCGCTAGCGCTCAAAGGCACCTGGGACTGGGAGACACCGCGTGGCACGTTCACAATCCTACGTCGAGTTGCCAATGAGACGATGAGCAGTGACACGATCGGTATCCCGCGCAATAGTCCAGGCGGCTATCACCTCACCAATGTCCTGTATACGCAATACTTCACGAACGATGGCTCATCATTTCATTTCAATTACTGGTCTGGGAATTTCGGGTATCGCGGAAGCCACGGCTGTTTGGGCTTGAATTTCGATGATTCGCTCTTTCTATGGCATTGGGCAGACGTGGGTACCGTGGTCGAGATCCGCGAATAATCCACGTGGGCGGCGTTTCCCAATCCGGTCGGCGCTGCCCTCAATAGCGCCCGGCTGGCCCGCGGCCGCCATTCTCAAGTGGACGCTAGCTCAACTGGGCGCAGGTATTGTCGCGCTGGTCGTCCTTGTTTCGGCGTCAGCATCCCTCGTTTCGGCCCAGTCCGAATGGATTGTCGTTGAGACGCCGCGGTTTCGCGTCGAGGCCGTAAAGGACCATCAAGCCCAGGCAAGCTGGTATGCTGCCTTTGTTGAGCAGGTGCACGGAGAGTTGTCAGACCTGCTCGGAGCCACACTGGATCGACCGATCCGCGTTCGACTGTATCCCACCGAGGAGGCCTACGTGACCGCCAATCCAGCCGCGGTCCGTTCTCACGGTATCCTTGCACATGCGAAACCGGCCGGAGATGAGATAGGGATGGCACTAGTACGCCTGGAGGCACTCCCGGGGTCATCACGCGTCGGAGCGTTTCGGCACGAGCTGGCTCATCTGTTGCTCAGCCAGCGTTCCGGCGGCCGCCTGCCAATTGGCTTTCATGAGGGTATTGCCCAGTACGTGGAACAGGACCCGAAGACCGAAGCAGATTCCATGGAAGGCCTGCGTCGTGCGCTGACTGCTCGGCGGCTCCTGAGCTGGAATGACCTCAACCGAACGACCGAATTCATGAATCAGCCTGATGTCGCCTATCCGCAGAGTTATGCCATGGTGGCATATCTCGCTGAGCAGCATGGACTTGGCAACCTCATGCAGCTCCTCGATGCGCTCCGTGATGGGCATAATGTCAGTGACGCTATCTTGGCATCGTTTCACTTGTCAGTGGAAGACCTGGAGCGTGATTGGCGCGCATCAATTCCTGGATCAGTATTAACCGGGCTTCCCAGAAATGTCTTGAGCGACGGAAATCTACGCCCCGCTCAAGAAGCTGCCCTGGAACAGCGCTGGGTGGATGCCGCCGGGCTAGCGCGTCGGTCGGAGCAGTTCTGGACCAATCTTCGTCACGAGACTCGAGCCGCGGAAGCCCGCGCACTGGCCGACCGAGCTGACGCTGTCAGTACCTTTCAGCGTGCGTTTATTGATGCTGAGCAGTTGCTCAATATCGGCGCGTATGCTCAAGCAAGCGTCACAATCCGCACGGGTCTTGCCCGCGTATCACCGTCAATTGAATCCGAAATGCGCCAGCAGCTCGAGCACCTGGCTGCGCGTGCGGACGCGGGTACCATTGGAATGGAAGCGCTCCGTCAGGCTCATGAAGCCATGGATGGATACCGCATCATTGACGGGCAGCGCTTCGCCTCACTTGCGGAGCAGCAGCTCACCCGGGCAGGCAACACGGACGGCGCCGTGGAAGCGCGACTTATCCGGGACCACGCACAGAACTTGCAGCAGATGGCGGCAATGGCGGCGTTGATCATCGCGTTTATGTCTGGAGGGTTCATCTGGGCCAGTCGCCCGCGGACGATCACAGTGACACCGCCGGCTGGCAAGCAAGAAATTCGTCTGTAAGCGCGCTCGTGATTGAAGCAAGGGACTCATAGCCATTCGCACCGCACCAGCGCTCCAACCGACTCCGTACGCCGAGCTGGATCAGCTCCTGAGCGTCTTCCGTCGCCAACTCGGCGCTGAGCAGGTGACGCTGCGGATACTGCGGGCACTGACCATTGGGTTCGCCCTTGTGGCCGGCCTCTATGTGTTGAGCTGGCTTACACGCTGGCCCATCCCGGTGGAGTTTACCTTCGGCCTGATCGCCATCCTGATTGTCTCCACCGTCCTTGGTGCCGTGAGCCGGTGGCCATCCGTTGTAAACACCGCTCAGGATGCCGATCGAAGGCTTGACCTGGAAGAGCGACTGCTCACGGCGGTCGATTCAATTCAAACGCGGCGCGCCGGGCGTATCGTGAACCTGCAAATAGCAAACGCCGTGGAAGCCGGTCATGCCCACCGCGACCAGTGGCGCATGAATCGGCAGGCGATCCGTGGTGAGGGCGGGCGCGCTTGCGCCGCGGGCTTTCTGGCCATCGGCATGTTCCTGATTGCCAGCCTCAGTGATCAATTACCCTTGCCACGGCCGGACCTTACATCCATGACCAACCCGGCGGTGGGCCCGCTCAATCCAGAGAGCCAGATTCCGGATCCACCGCCGTTACCCAAACCCGATACGGCGGGCGGCAACGCAGCGGTGAGCCCGGTGCTGCGGGCGCTCGATGACCTGCGGCGCGCGCGCGAGGCCAACGGTGTCTCACCGGAGGACGCGGAACGGCGAGTCGCGCAGGCAGAGTCCGAAATTCAGCGGCAGGCCAGCCAATCTCAGGCCCAGAGGCAAGAGCTCAACCGTCTTGCTCGGGGACTGGCGCAAACGTCGGCCGGGCGTCAAGCAGCCGAGAGCATCCAACGTGGCAGCTTCCAACAGGCTGGTAATCAGCTCACCGAGCTCGGAAATGAAGCGGATCAGCTCTCACAGGAGGCTAAGGATCAGCTCTCCCGCGAGCTTCGCGCTGCCGCTGGAGAGACTTCGCAGAATCGACTCCTCCAGGAACGCGAACGACGAGCCGCCGAGGCCTTAGCCGGGCGAGATTATGCCCAGCAACGGCGAGCTCTCAGGGAGCTCGGTGAGGAAGTGGCCAGGGCCGGCAGCTTTGTAGTGCCCCAACAGGACCTGGCTGAGGGGATGAGTCGCATTCGTGAAGAACGTCAAGACCTGGAGCAGTCAGGCGCCAGCGGGCAGTCCGACGAGCGACAACCGCTGAGTGCGTCTGGCCAGGGGAGCGCACAGACACCCTCAGGGGCACCCACTACCCAGGGCCAACAAACCACACAGTCGGCTAGCCAAGCTGGCGGTACAGCACCCGGCAGCGGTGAAGGCAGCGGCCAGGCGGCTAACGGTTCAGCGCCAGGCGGAGACCAGGCCGGGGAGAATCGACTCGATTCCGCGCCACGGCTCGAGGTGGTAGGCCGGCGTGTTGAAGTGCCGGTGAAGGTTGGTCGCGGGACCATTAGCGAACGACCGGGAACAGAGGACCCCGTGGACACCGAGGAGGCCAGCGCAACCATCACCTCAACCAGTTTGAATCAGCCCCAGGATCCAGGGACTGCCGCGGCTGAGCGCAATCTCGTGCCCAGCGATCGCCGCCAGACCGTGCGAGACTACTTCGGAGGAGAAAGCTCTCGATGATCAACGCCCACCGCGAGGTCGAGCAACTACAGCAGATTGCTGCCGCGCTCGAGCATCAAGTCAGCCAGGTCATCGTGGGCCAGCAATCTGTCGTACGGGGCGTCACCATTGCACTGCTCTCTGGGGGCCACGTCCTCCTTGAGGGCCTGCCAGGGCTGGGCAAGACCATGCTGGTCCGCACGCTTGGCCGCACGTTACAGCTCAGCTCCAGCCGAATCCAGTTCACTCCGGACCTGATGCCGGCCGACGTGACCGGCACAGACATGCTCTTTGATCATGAGAGTGGACGACGCATCGCGGAATTCCAGCCGGGTCCAATTTTTGCAAATCTCGTACTTGCGGATGAGATCAACCGGGGAAGCCCTAAGACGCAGTCTGCGCTGCTGGAGGCCATGCAGGAGCAAACCGTGACCGTGGGGCACAACGTTCATCGATTACCGCTGCCGTTCTTTGTGCTGGCCACGCAGAATCCAATTGAGCTCGAGGGGACCTATCCACTGCCCGAAGCGGAGCTAGATCGATTCTTCTTCAAGCTCAACGTGGCCTACCCGTCACGCGCTGAGCTTCACGAGATCGTTTCGCGCACCACCGGCCCGGGAGTACCGCAACCGGAGGCCATCGCGGATGGCGCCCAGATCCTGGATCTCCAACAGCTCGTCAGGGAAATCCCCGTTGCCACGGAAGTGCAGGACTACGCCATTCGCGTTGTGCTGGGAACACACGCCGACCTCCCGGAGGGCACGGACTCAGCGAAGAAGTCAGTCCGTTATGGTGCAAGCCCGCGGGCGGCACAAGCCATCATGCTTGCGGGGCGGGTCTATGCAGTACTCGCCGGCCGTCTGAATGTCTCGTTTGAAGACGTGCGCCGGGTGGCTCCGCCGGCGCTCCGCCATCGCATCATTCTCACCTACGAGGCGGAAGCCCGAGGCGCCACGACTGATAGCGTCATTGCCGAAATCCTGGATACGGTGCCGCGCGAACCGTGAGCCTTGCTCAGCGCCGCCGAGCGGTCACTCGCGCCGCCGCGCATTGGTTGGGGAGTTTTGCATCCTCTGTTCGGAGCGTCGCGCGGCAGCCTCGGCCCGAGGTCGCGCCGCTATCCATACCCTGGTCCACATTTGACCGGCTGCAATTCGTCGTCAGTCAGCGACATCGCACCAGCGTGGGCGGAGAGCACCGTGGTCGGCAGCGCGCGCCGTCACCGGATTTCGCCGATTACCGACCGTACCAACATGGGGACGACGTCCGTCGAATAGATTGGAATGTCTATGGCCGTCTGGGCGTTCTCCAGCTCCGTCAAACGGAGGCCCAGCTCCGCGTGTCGGTCAAGATACTCCTGGACTGCTCAGCTTCGATGCATTGGGGAGAGCCTGAGAAATTCAAATTCGCTCGTGAGCTCACACTGGCCCTGAGCCGCGTGGCGCTCGCGCGGTCCGACTCGGTATCCATCACCTGTCTCGGCCATGCGGACCGCTCGATCGGCCCACTGTCTGGTATTCACCAATTTGGCGTCGTTGAGCATTTTCTCAATGCAACCTCACCACGCGGGAAAGTTGACCTGGTGTCCGCCGTGCCCCCCGCGATCATGGATCGTAGCCGGCCACGGAACGGTCCGGGGCTCACCTTCCTGATATCGGATTTGCACGGTATCACCGATCCTGGAGTGCTCTTTGGCTCGCTCCGGAGTGCATCGGAAAGCGCGGTCACGCTTCACGTGGTCAGTCAGGCTGAAGCTGATCCGGAAGCATTGGGAGACGTGGATCTGGTGGACGCGGAAAGCGGCCAAATTGTTGAGGTCGGTCTGAGCTTGAACGTGATCCAGGCGTATCGAGCGCGCTATGACGCCTGGCGTCAGCACCTGGAGCGCACTTGCGGCGAGAGGGATGTTCGCTACGTGCGTTGTAGCACCGAGCGCACGATCCCGGAGGTAGTCCTTGCGGATCTTCGGAATTGCCAGGTGGTTCGATGACATTTCTCGCTCCCGCGGCGGCTCTCGCCCTTCTGGCGATTCCGGTGATCATCCTCATCCACTATCTCCGCGGAAGTCGACGCCGCCTGCGGGTGCCAAGTGTAGAGCTCTGGCAGGGACTTGCCCCAGGACTGACCGCCCGAAATCGGGTGAAGCGCCCCCCACTCAGCCTGCTGCTGCTCCTCCAGATACTCATTGGTCTTGGGCTCGCACTGGCTCTGATGCGTCCGGCTCGTGAAGGTGACACCCTACGACACCTGGGGTTAGTGATTGACGCATCGGCCAGCATGCAGGCCTCTGACGTGGGCCAGAGTCGCTTTGAAGCCGCCCGCCAGGCCGCACTTTCACGGATCAACTCGCTGGCGCCCACGGACCAAGTCACCCTGGTGCGCGGAGGCTACAAACCCACCGTAGAGTTCGCGGGGCCCGCGAAGGACGCGGAGCCTGCAGTGAAAGGGCTCAAGGCCGGCGCAAGCCCAGCGCGCCTGGATGACGCCGTCATGCGTGCCGCGTTGGAGCTTTCCAGAACTGAGGATCTCAGGGGTGAAATCTTGGTGTTTACCGATGCCGCCACAGATACCTCAACACAGATGAATCCCGGTCGATTCCCTCTGGAAGTCGTGACTCTGGCCGGAACGGGCGGCAATCAGGCTATCACTGATCTTTCTGCCCGAATCGAGCCCGGCGCTCGCGCCATTGACGTCTTCGCCGAGATTTCCAATTATGAAGCGCGCCCAGTTCGAACGTCGGTGCAGTTACTGGCCGATGATCTCCCGTTACCTCTTCGGCAGATTGACCTTCCGGCGAATGGCCGAGTTCCCCTGGCACTGTCCGTGCCGTTGGAGTCAGCGCGCATCACGGCTCGTCTAAGCGTGCGCGATGCCCTCCCACTTGATGATATCGCCGAAGTAGCCCTGCCCAGTGTTCGGCCGCGCTCGATCATGCTGGTGTCCCGGGGCAGCTCTGCGTTGGAGCGCGCACTGCGGGCCATCCCCGGTGCCCGCGTTCTGACCGCGACGCCGGAAGATTCCGCAAATGCCGCCGCGGACCTGACAGTGTTTGATGGAGTGTCCCCAAAATCCCTACCGTCCGGCGCGATCCTGCTGGTACATCCACCGGGGGATAACGGCATCGTGCAGGTCACCGGCGATCTGCGGTTACCACCAATCACCACGGTTGACACGACGCACCCATTGCTCAATGGAGTGGACGTAACAGCCCTTCGTTTTATGCGTGCGGACCGCATAACGGCGCCTGCGTGGGGACATACCGTTCTCGGCAGCCCCCGCGGCCCACTGATAGTGGAAGGTGTGCGCGCAGGGCAGCCGATAGCGATCTTTGCCTTCGACCCCGTGGCAAGTGGATTCGAAAAATCCATTGGATTCCCCGTCCTGGTAGCAAATACCGTCTCGTCAACGCTTGCCCGGGTCAGCGGACCCTCCCTGCGTCCCGGGCAGGTGGTCAGCGTGCCTGCCCCGTCCGACAGCCAACCATCGATCGTGATTCGGCCCGATGGTCAGCGCGAAACGCTGTCATCGGCCGGCCCCGGGGCACGCTTTGACAACACCGATCAGATTGGACGCTACAGCGTGCTAGATGCAGCAACGCAACGTACCGCGCGGACGTTCTCGGTGAGCCTCTTAAACGGCGGAGAATCCAACATTGCGCCGCGCGCGTTCCCCAGGCCACCCGCTTTCGCGATTGACGAGTCAGGACTACGGCGGCTCGCAATGGAATGGTGGTGGCCCCTGGTCGCCATTGGCATCGGCCTGCTGGCCTTTGAGTGGCTCGTCTTCGCGAGACGCGGATGAATCTTCTGACGGCGCTCTGTCGCTCGCAGGTCGTGGGATTTCAGCCGCACCGGCCCAAGACATGACGAACTTTTTCGGCATTACCTTTCAGCAACCTGCCCTCCTGTTGCTCATCCTCATTGTGCCACTGCTCTGGCGCGTGGCCGGCCCCCGTTTGCGCAGCGTGCCGCCAGGGCAGCGACGCGCCGCGAAGGTCACACGGTCGCTGGTGCTGATGCTCCTTGTGGCCGCGCTGGCAGAGCCGAGGTTGCAACTGCATCCGACGTCACTTCAGCTCATCTACGCGTTCGACGAGTCCAGCAGCCTCAGCGCCGAGCAGCGAGCCTGGTTCCAGCGTTGGGCAGCAGAGGCACAGGAACCGATTCAGCCTGAAGATCGTCTCGCATCGATCTCCTTCAGTCGATCAACTCATCTCGGCTCGCCCTCCGAGCAGAAACTCAGCGAAGATAAGGATCGTTCCAACCTTGAGTCGGCCTTGCGCGTAGCCTCGGCTTTACTACCCAGCCAGGGCGCTCGCCACGTGGTGTTCATGACCGACGGTTGGGAAACCGAGGGCCACGTCCAACAGTCCGAGGCGCTCACCGACGGAATGACCATTCACCACGTGGTACCCCCGCTGCCAGATTCCACGGATGCTTCTATTCGATCCGTGGAGGTGCCGTCTCATACCCGAGTGGGAGAGCCGCTGGGCGCATCCGTCACCGTGGACAGTCTGACCGAGACCGAGGCAAGCCTGCGCGTCTGGCTGGATGACCGACTTGTCGCGGAGCAGGTTGTGGCACTGAACGCGGGCGCCAACCTGCTCAGCGTGACCCCCGTCCTCAGAAGCGTCGGCTTCCACACGATCCGCGCTGAAATCAACATTCCGAGCGACAGTCGGGCCGAGAACAACGGGGCCGCGGCCACCACGATAACCAAGGATGCGGGCAGAGTGCTTGTAATCGAGGAGCGCGCTGGCGAAGGACGGGAGATGGCCCGTGTTCTGACGGAGTCAGGTGTGGAAGTTGAGATCCAGCCCGTCAGTGCTATCCCAACAAGCGTCAACACGTTGCGTCAGTTCGAGGCCATTGTCCTGGCCAATGTGCCCGCCACAACCCTCGCCCTCGATCAGTTCCGGACATTACAGATCTTTGTTCAGGATCTCGGCCGCGGACTGGTAGTGACCGGCGGACAGCGCGCTTTTGGACCGGGGGGCTATGAGGGCACCATTATGGATGAGATGCTCCCGGTAAGCTCCACTCCGCCTTCACGACGCCGTCAAGGAAGCGTGGCACTCATGCTCGTGATCGACAAATCTGGCAGCATGGACCTCTTCCGTAGTGACGTGTCCAAAATGACGATGGCCCGTGAGGCCGCGATTCAGGCGACGGATCTCCTCCAGGTGGACGACATGCTGGGCGTCCTGGCCTTTGACAGCCGCAACCAATGGGTTGTTCCGATGGCCCGACTGCGTACGCCAGATGACTTGAAGCAGGCTCAGGCAAAGATTTCTGGAATTCAAGCAGACGGGGGCACCACAATTTACCCTGCTCTCGAAGCCGCCTATGAGGCGATCGCACCGGTGGACGCCCGCCTCAAACACATCGTGCTGCTTACCGATGGACAATCGTTCAATGCCGACTATGCCGGGCTCATTCAACGCATGCGGCCTCGCGAGATCACCCTCTCCACGGTTGCAGTCGGCTCAGATTCTGACACCAAATTGCTGACCCTGCTCGCAAGCATTGGCGAAGGCCGCTATTACTTCACCGAACGGAGCTCGGAAATCCCGCGCATTGCGAGCAAGGAAGCCAACATCCTGACCCGGAACGCAACTGTGGAAGGGGACGTTTCCGTGCTGGCCGGCGAGCCCAGCCCGGTCCTGCGCGGCATTTCACCGAATCTCCCCGCGCTCACTGGTTACATTGGGACGACACCTCGTCCGCGCGCCGTCACAGCGCTGGGCACCGATCGAGGCGACCCGCTGCTCGCTCACTGGCAATACGGGCTGGGGCGAGTGGTGGCCTGGACGTCCGATGCTCGTGGACTATGGAGTAATGCCTGGATCGACTCAGGTGAAGCATCTCGCGTCTGGACACAAGCAGTCCGCTGGTCAATGCCTGAGCCACAGCGACCGGAGCTCAAGGTGAGCGCCACGGTTGACGGTCCATGGGTCACGCTCCATGCGGAGAGCATCCGTGATGATGGCACCTTTGCCGATCTCCAGGACACCCGAGCCACCGTGGTAACCCCTGCCGGTGACGCGGTGGAAGCCCGACTTCCGCAGCGGGGGCCAGGAGTATACGAGCTGCGCACAGAGGCCCCGGGGCCGGGAATCTACCGGGTGCTGTTTGCCCAATACGAGAACGGGCGGGTGGCACGCGATGAGGTGACTGGCTTCGTAGTGCTTCCGGGTCCTGAATCTCGCGGCATTGGTGTCAACCAAGAGCTGCTCAACCAGCTCGCCGCGCGCACCGGAGGACGGGCGCTCAAGGATCCGTCCGAGATTCAATTACTTGCACGCTCCAGCGTGGATCGGGCTGAGCCGCTGTGGCCATGGCTTGTGGGCAGTGCACTGGTACTTCTACCCTTGGATATCGCCATTCGGCGCATGCGCTGGCCGTGGTTCTCTCGCGGCCGCTAGCAGGGAAGGCCGGATCACGGTTCCAGAATCCGGCGTCTCCAGGGCCCAGCTAGCATGGTACTTGCATTCGGATGCACTGGAACAGAACGCGCGTGTCGACGGCGAAGACCTCCGGGAGCGCGGCGGTCTTGTGCCCCCCGCCCGAGGATGCCCGTAACACTGGCGGATACACGGTCATTGGTGATACCTCGGGCGCGGGGCGCAAGACCGCCGCGCCACCGGGAGGCTGATCCCTGATCCTGATGTCCGTGCGCCGGGGTGGCCTTCTGGGCCGGCGGGGGGTGCCGGTGCACAGTGACGGAAGGCTCCCTGATGGACCATCCGCCTACCCCAAACTCCGGTGATTGATCCGTTCTAAATCTGCCGCTTCACCAGGTAATAGGGGAGCTTGATGTACTCCTGGATCACGCGGATGCCTCGGTCCGGATCACGCCACCAGCCGTCCGTCTGATACT
>JBJXFJ010000199.1:0-11537 GCA_046154735.1 Chloroflexota bacterium
AGGGACCTTTTCTCTCTGCGCTTTGAGTCAATTTCCTACAGTGAGGCTACTCCGCTCCCCCCTGAACTGGCGGCGGCACAGCCTCAACTCGAGGTGAACGATTGGCTTGCCGCGTGGGGACAGGAGGGCCGGCCACTTCGACTTCCGTATGCCCCACTGTTGCTGGAGCAAGTTTGGGCTGACGGAGTTTTCCAAAGTAGATTTTCAGGTCATCGAGCATCGTATAGACGCCGGGCACGAGCACGAGTGTCAAGATCGTGGAGCTCAAGACACCGCCAATAATAACGACCGCCATGGGAGCTCGCGTCTCGCCGCCAGCCTCGAGCTTGAGCGCCAGTGGCAGCATGGCAAAAACGACCGTACTGGTGGTCATAACGATGGGCCTGAGTCGCGTCTGCCCTGCTTCCAGCAGCGCTTCCGTGCGCTCATAGCCCCGCTGTCTCAACGTGTTCGTATAGTCGATCAGCAGGATCGCGTTCTTCCCAACCAGACCCATCAGCATGATCATGCCGATGAGCGAGAAGATATTGAATGTGTTCCCGGTGATCCAGAGACCGGTGAATGCACCGACGAGCGCCACGGGCAGCGCGAACATAATGGATAGCGGGGTGAGCCATGATTCAAAGAGGGCCACCATGAGCATGTAGATGAGCAGAACCGAGAGGATAAGTGTGGAGAGCAGCGTAGTGGTTGCTTGTTCCATTTGCTGCACTTGGCCAGCCATGATCCAGCGATATCCATCTGGCATTGGCAGCCTGGCCAGTTCTGCTCGAATGTCTCGGCTCACATCACCGAGCGATCGACCTGAGACACCCCCTGAAACATCCACGCGCCGCTGGCGGTCTGACCGCTCAATGCGGGCTGGGCCAGATTGGGCGGTGATCTGCGCCACTTGATCAAGCCGCACCAGGCTGCCACCCTCGCCCACGAGCGGGATTCCGCCGATTCCCGCGATATCGGTGCGCTCACTATCGGACGCAATGACGCGAATATCGAGTTGGTCTGAACCTTCAGGCCGTAGCTGGGTTACTACAACGCCACCAACGCTGGTGCGCAGAGCCTGCGCCGCCGCCGATGCGCTGACACGGAGATCAGCCAGTCGCTCCCGGTCTAGCACCGCGCGAATCTCAGGATCGCGCTGAGATGCGGAGTTCTGAACGTCCACGGCGCCCTGGGTGGATCGGACAACGCTTTCTATTCGTCCGGCTATCTCTTCGAGTACCTGGAGATCATCACCCTGAATTCGGATGCTGATGCCTGACCCGCCACCGCCGGCGAGAGGATTCTGGACGCTGGCCCGAATCTGGGCGTCAGGGATACCTCGGGTCAGCCGCCGAAACTCACTGATGACTTCAAAGACGGTGCGATGCCGCTCTTTGTGCTCAGCCAATTGGACGGCAATCGTGGCATTGCGAGTGTTTGCGCCGCCGCCACCACCACCGCCGCCCACGGATGTAAAGATGTCATGCACTTCTGGAATCGTCTTAAGAATCGTCTCAACTCGGCGAGCCACGGCGTTGGTGCCATCGAGCGATGTGCCGGCCGGCATGGAGATATTCACCTGGAAAAGCCCGTCATCCTCCGCGGGGGCGTATTCAGAACCAATCATGTTGGTCTGCAACATCATGTAGGAGACGGCCAGGCTGGCAAATCCGATGCCGAGGACTGCGAATCGCATTCTGAGGCCGAAGGCCAGCACCGAGCGGTATTTGCGGGCGATGGCGTCATAGCCGCGTTCCCACCACCTGCCGAATCGCGCGACGAGACCTGTTTCATGTCCGGGCTTTAGCCAGCGCGAGGCCAGCATTGGCGTGAGCGTGAAGGATACAAAGAGTGAGAGTAGCGTCGTTGCCGCGATGGTGACACCAAACTCTTTGAAGAGTCGACCAATGTTGCCCGTCATGAAACTGACCGGGAGGAACACGATCACGTCAACGAGGGTGATGGCAATGGCAGCGAGACCAATCTCACTTCGGCCTTTGAGCGCGGCCTGTGTCGGATCTTCACCGTTCTCGAGATGACGGTTGATATTTTCGAGGACCACGATGCTGTCGTCCACGAGGATACCAATGGTGAGCGCTAGGGCCAGCAGGGTAATGACGTTGATACTGAACCCGGAGAAAAACATGACTAGGAGCGTTGAGATCAGACAGGTTGGAATAGCCAGCAATACGATGAGGGTGTTTCGCCAGCTATGGAGAAATAGGAAAAGCACTCCGCCCGTCAACACCACTGCAATAAGCAGGTCGTTCTGGACGGCGCCAATGGATTTCTTCGTGAACGAGGCAGCGTCACTCGTTACCTGCATGCGTACGTCTCTTGGAACTGTGCGCTGGATTGTTTCCAGAGCTTTCCGAATGTCATCAGAGACCTGGACGCCGTTAGCATCGGCCTGCTTGGTGATGGTGAAGCCCACCGCATCTGCGCTATTGAACCGCTGAATGCGCGCCTGTTCGCGATAGGTGTCAGTCACTGTGGCCACGTCCGCTACGCGTACCACACGAGGGTTCGTCTGTATGACCAGGTTCTTTATATCATCGACGGTTTGAAGCTGACCCAGGGCCCGGACTCCCTGCGAGCGATCGCCCTCGGAGATTCGTCCACCGGGCGTGCTGATGTTCTCACGCGCCAGCGCGTTGTTCAGCGATTGGATAGAGATTCCATACGCCCGGAGTCGCGCGGAGTCCACCTTGACCTGCACTTCGCGCTGGAGGCCGCCTTGGATTTGCACATCGGCCACACCCGGCACGGCCTGGAGCTTGGGCAGAATGTCATCATTCGCCATCGCGAAAATGTCGGCTATTCCCCGACTCCCCGACGACATTGCGATGTTCATGATTGGGAAGGCTGTTGCGTCCGCCTTGGTGACACTGGGGACGCCCGCATCTACTGGCAGCCGACCGCGCACGCCGGCCAGCCGACGTTCCACGTCTTGCGCCGCCAGATTCGTGTCGGTACCTTCGACGAATCGAATGTTAATCGTTGCCGAGCCCTCGCTACTGTTGGAGCTCAGCAGCTCCACCCCCGGCAGGCCGGCCACGGCATTCTCAATGGGCTTGGTGATCAGCTCTTCGACATCGCCCGGACCCGCGCCCGGATAATCGATGCGTACGAACACGGCCGGGAAACTGATAGCCGGGAATCGATCCTGACGTAACTTCGTATAGGAGACTCCGCCCAGCAGAACCAGGCAGACGATAAACATCAAGACGGCGAGCGGGCGCGTGATGGCCAGGCGAGTAAGACCCACGTGTGTGACTCCAGGACCAATGGCTTTCATCATTGTCCCTGAGGCCGTGCAACATGGGCAAGAGTATTTGCTACCGGAAAGCTGAATGTTTCCTGAAGATTAGTGCAGCTTCACGATTTTTCGAAGCCTGAATCGCCTCGACTGAGCCGGGGTATGGAAGGTGGGGGCAGGGATACCCGAGGGAGGCGAGGCCGAGCTGGCTGATCACAAGGCGCTGGAAGCAACCACGCGATGGGCAGCCCTACCCGCGCGCGGGGCCGATCACAGATGGCCACGGTACGACTTCCAGGGCACGGTATAGTGATCCCGCAATGCGTACCATACTCGTCTTGTTACTCATCGCGGCTGCCGTTAGCGTGATCGGCCCAGTGATCGAGGGTCGTGAGCGGAGTGCCGAACAGAGCGTGCGCGGCTATGTTGCCGCGGTTCAAGCACGCGATGTCTCGGCGGCGCTTGAATGGCTTGAGCCGCGGATTCGAGACGAATGGAGCATCTTCGTGGAGCACCAGTCCGGAGATCGCATCCGCGTGATCAGTCTGTCAGTAGAGCGTGCCGCGCTGCTCTCAATCGACGGCCGTTGGGGATCAATCAGGTCAGTGACCGTCCTGGCCGAGATCACCGGGAAGAGTGACGAGCGTTGGCAGGCATCGGGCTACGTGCAAGGGCGAGTTGAGGGAGACCGTTGGCTCCTCGATCGGCCGCCTTTTGGTCCCGACGAGCCGTGGCTCGTGCCTCCCGAGTCCGTGCTTTTACCGCGCTACATCGCACTGGCCTCACGTAGCCCAGTGCGATAACTATTTCTTTGGTTCGCCGCGACCGCGAAACGCGATCTTGATCGCCGTGCCCTCAAAGCCGAAATGCTCGCGAATCTGATTCTCGAGATAGCGGATATACGAGAAGTGGACGCGCCGCGGATCATTCACAAAGAAAAGGAATGTGGGTGGGCTGGCCTGGGGCTGAGTTACGTAGAACAGCTTGAACGGTTTGCCCTTATCGTTGAGCGGATGCGTGGCGAATGCCTCACGCATTGCGTCATTGAGCTCCGCGGTGGGTACGCGCTTGCGCCGTTGATCCGCAATGGCCTTCACGGCGGGGAGTACACGCTGCGTTCCGCGACCGGAAAGTGCGGACAGAAACAGGAGTGGAGCGTAATCCACAAAATTCAGCTCACGCTTGACCAGAGACGTGAAATCCGCGGCCACCGTGGGGACCTTTTCGATGAGATCCCACTTGTTCAGGACCACTAGGAGGCCCTTCATCGCTTCCTGCACGTAGCCGGCCACGTGGGCATCCTGGGCGGTCACGCCATCATCTGCATCGATTACGAGGACGGCAACGTCACACCGCTCAATTGCGCGCACTGAGCGCAGCACGCTGAATTTCTCAACGCCCGGCTCAATCCGCCCTCGCCGACGTAGGCCGGCCGTATCGATGAGCACCACGCGCTCGTCGCCGTACTCCAGCTCGGTATCAATGGCGTCTCGAGTGGTCCCCGCGGTGGGGGAAACAATCACCCGCTGCTCGCCCAAGATGGCATTCAGCAGGCTGGATTTGCCCACATTCGGCCGCCCCACAATGGCAACGGAGAAGGTGTTCTCATCCGGTTCGGCGAACTCTTCGCGCGGTAGACGGGTAATCACCTCGTCCAGCATGTCGCCGGTGCCCATACCGTGCAGGGCGGAGATGGCATACGGTTCGCCCATGCCAAGCTCGTAGAACTCATCCGCCAGCTTGACACGGCGCACGTTGTCGGCTTTGTTTGCCACCAGGAGCAGTGGCTTGTCTGTGCGGCGCAGAAGATCGGCCACCTCCGCGTCCGTGGCCGTCACACCGGTCATGACATCGACTACGAACAGGATGATATCCGCCTCACGCATGGCCTCTTCAGCCTGGGCGCGGATCTCTTGGGGAAGCCCCTCAGGCTCTAGTTCAATACCGCCGGTGTCCACCACCGTGAATTCCTGCCCGTTCCATTCCGCGGTGCCGTAAAGGCGATCCCGCGTGGTGCCGGGAACATCATGAATGACCGCGCGACGTTCACCCGTCAGGCGATTGAAAAGTGATGACTTCCCCACATTGGGGCGGCCTACGAGTGCAACGATCGATCGCGCCATGAATGCCTGCGACTTCCTCTGAATGTCGTCAATCGATTGACGGGATAGATGCTTGCGCGGAGCCCTGGCCGCTCAGCCCGGTGCTCTCGCTGGTCACGCCCAGGGTAAGTATGACCATGGACGGTTCCGCGGACTCCAGCCGAATGCCTGATGGTACACTGATGGCTGGAGCCAGCCCGTGCCGACCGGGCCCTAAACCGCTCACGTTAAGCGTCGCTGAAAAATCTCGGTTTGTCAGCGCCCTCAGGGTTGGAGCCGGGCCGCTAATTGTGAGATCAAGTGGGGGAATCTCCCCTTGGACAATCTGTCCGGCTATTAGCCCCTGGATACTCGGTTGAATGCGGATAATTTGCGTCGTTTCAATGGCTGAGAGTCGCACGGTGACCGTTACGGGTTGAACCTGCACCAGGCCGATACCGCGTGGCGGAGCCAGGGGCATGCGTCGTACGAGTGTGCTTGATGCGCCTGAGACATCGATCGATTGTGTCTCGATATAGTTTACGTCGGCGAGGGCTCGAGGATCGCCAACCGCGGTCACCGCCGCCGGTTCCACGTCCAGACCATCAACAAAGTATCCCGAGGCCACGCGTCCTGTGAGGCGGGGACGGACACCCACTTCCTTATAGGTTACCTGCTGGGCTACATCAATGGTAACACCCACAGTGGACGGGCTCACCCGGAGCCCAGTGATTTCAGAGCCGCGCCCATCGTACAAACGCGGGGTAAAGTTGGCGTCAACGCTGACCGTGACAGCGTCTAACCTGACGTCCACAACGGCGGTGTCCACTCGCTGAATGCGACTCGTTGGCCCGATGACGGTGAGGCGATCCGGCTGCGCTCTTGGTGGCTGTGACGTATACCCAAATGGCACGCTCCCCAGGACGTTGACCCGAATTGGAACGCTCACCTCTCGAATCTCCTCAAATACCACCGAGGCTCGAGGTGAGGCCGCCTCGGCAGAACGGATCGCGGAATCAAGCCGCTCAATGGTGATGGGCAGATCATTAGCGCCGGCCGTTGCCGTGCCCGCATCCGCCGAGGCACGGAACATGGATGGACGAAGACGAGGCCAGACATCGATGGGCACGCGCACCCGCACCTGGATGGGCGGCGGCTCTCCAACAAGGACCAGATTGGGTGGTGCATTCACCACCTCCAGGGGGACGCCAAACTCGGTCACGCTGGTGCGATCGGGATTTTCATCTGCCTGAATCACCATCCAGAGGGCACCGGCCAGCACAATCGCCAGCACCGCGCGGCCGATATCTAGAGAGAGCCGGGAGAGCATTAGCTCAGGGCCTTTTCGGGTGAGCGCGGTCGGAGAAGTGTGCGAAGCGCTTCGCCGCTGGGCGCCTGGTGAATGATGCTCAGCACCCGCCGCAGTTTGTCCTCATCCAGGTCTCGGACAAGCCGGCCGTGATTGGCCAGCGAGATTTGTCCCGTTTCTTCACTCACGACTATGCACACGGCATCGGTCTGCTCAGTAATGCCGAGCGCCGCGCGATGGCGGGTTCCCGATGAGTAAGGGGAAGCGGACACATCGGACAGGGGCAAGAGACAGCCCGCGGCCACCACGCGGTCTCGGTGCACAATCACCGCGCCATCATGAAGCGGCGCCCCGGGGTGAAAGATGTTCAGCAGCAGCTCCACCGTGATCGCACCATCAATGGTGACCCCCGTTCGGGTAAATTCGCCCAACCCCGTGTCTCCCTCGATCACAATCAGCGCGCCCAGGTTGCGCTCCGCCAGCACGCTGGCCGCGTGCGCCAGCGTCTCAGTGGCGCTGGCCGGGGCGTATGCCGCACCGCGATGAGGAAAGAGTGATCCAGCCCGTCCAAGCTGTTCAAGTGCTCGGCGAAGCTCAGGTTGGAAGAGGATCGGGATAGCCACAAGGGCGGCCGGGATCAGATTGCGCAACAGCCATGAGAGCATGGTCAACTGGAGTACGTTGCTCAGCAGCGAGCCGACGAGCAGCAGTGTGGCCACGCCACGCACCACCATGACCGCCGTGGTGCCCTGGATGAGTGTGAGCAGCCAGTAGATCATAGCCGCGACAATCAGGATATCGATCACACTTCGCGGGTCAAGCACGCTCAGGGTGGATTGAATCTCCTGAACTATCTGCTCCACAGTGTGGCCCTTCCGGTTGTGAGCGCGCCGCCAATCGGCAATGTCATCTGCGGTTCCCAGATCCTGAGATGATCATGGCGCCGCGCGGTGTTATCGATCTCCCAGGAGGAAGCAGAGGAGCGCTTTCTGAGCGTGGAGTCGATTCTCCGCCTGGTCAAACACGATGGCCGCCGAGCTATCAAGCACCTCATCGGTGATTTCTTCCCCTCGGTGCGCTGGCAAACAGTGCATCACTTTCACGTCCGCCCCGGCGCGCTGCAACAGATCTCCATTGATCTGAAACGGATGAAACGCGTGTTTGCGCTGGTCTCGCTCGTCTTCTTCGCCCATGCTGAACCACGCATCCGTGGCAATGAAGTGGGCGCCGCGCACTGCCTCCACTGGATCATGTGAGATTTCCATGGTTAAGCCCGCGGCACCAGCAGCTTGAATTGCATCATTCGTGACCTGCGCATCCGCTTCGTAGCCTGGCGGAGTGGCCACGCGCAGGTGTACCCCGGCCCGCGGAGCGGCAAGCATCAGCGAGTGTGCCACGTTGTTCCCGTCCCCAATCCAGGCCAGAATCGGCGCATCCGTACCATGGTGATGTTCACGGATGGTGAGCAGGTCTGCCAGCGCCTGGCACGGGTGTTCTTGATCTGACAGCCCGTTGATAATCGGAACATCTGCCCACTGGGCAAGATTGAGCACATCACTATGAAAGTAGGTGCGAGCAACAATTCCCTGGACATAGCGAGATAGCACCCGCGCCACGTCACTCACGCCCTCACGCTCGCCGAGCTGTACCTCAGCCGGGGAGAGGTACATGCAATGGCCGCCAAGCTGGTACATGCCCACTTCAAACGAGGCGCGCGTTCGTAGAGATGGCTTCTGAAACACCAGGGCAAGCACCTGACCGGCCAGGCGAGGATGGGGCCGCCCCTGCACCACGGCTCCCTTTAGCTCAGATGCCAGCGTCAAGATCGAATCAAGCTCAGCGCTCGATAGATCCGCGATGCTCACGAAGTCTCTCGTCGTCACGTTCTGCCCAGATCCACTGCCGCCAGACGATCGCTGGATTTCAGCACCCGTCCGAATGAGTTGCCGATCCAGACCGGCTCATGCAACATGCGGGGGAGAGCAGCGAAACAGGCAGCCTTAAGTGAAAAAAACTATACCACAGGCACAAGCACCGGCTGGTCACGGCCGCGATTCTTGATCTCCTGGATGTGAATATTCAGGATTGATTCAGGTTCACTGCGTACACTGATACCAGAGTGATGGGAGGGTCACTGGCACGCGCCAATTGTGGATGCCTGCTCACACGCCAATCTGGAGATGCCCAGCATGCAGACTAATTCGTTCAAAGTGAGTCGACGCAACTTCCTGAGAGCCTCGGTGGCGATTTCAGCGCCGTTGGCGCTCACCTGGCTGGCCAGCCGTGGCGAATGGATGACAGACGGCAGCGTCACGGCTCAAACCCTGCCGCTGACTCCAGAGTGCGTGGATCCGACTGACGTGACGCCGTCACAGACAGAGGGCCCTTACTTCACGCGCAACTCACCGGAACGGGCCTCCCTACTGGAGCCCGGTCTCAACGGAACGCGGCTGATGCTATCGGGCCTGGTGCTGGCACGGAACTGTCAGCCCGTTGCGGGTGCGCTGCTGGATTTCTGGCAAGCGGATGATCGTGGCGCCTATGACAACGAGGGCTACCGTCTACGCGGCCATCAATTTGCCGATGCTGACGGTCGGTACAGTCTGGAAACCATTCTTCCCGCATTCTATTCAGGACGAACCCGGCACATCCATCTGAAAGTCCAAGCCCCCGGGGCGCCCGTCCTCACCACCCAGCTCTACTTCCAGGGCGAGCCCGGCAATCAGCGCGATGCAATATTCTCACCAGCTCTGGCCATGGCCATGCAAGACGCTGAAGACGGTAGCAAGCAGACGCGATTTGACTTTGTCGTTCGCACGGCCTAGAGAGCCTGCGCAGTCCCCAAAAGGGAGTGAATTGGGCAGGATGAAGCGAGTGAGCCCAGCAAAGAAGGACGATTCAAAATGCCTGCCTCCGATGTGCGATTTGGAGTGCGTGTGACCGTGACACCGCTTTCAATTCCGCGATAACATCTGAACCACGTACACTGCATCCCAGCCGGTGTCGGCCCCGACCCCCGCATGGGCGCGGATGCCTTCGAGGAACTGGTCGGTCGCCCGAAGGCATCCGCACCCCGAACGAGGGAACCAGGCGCGACGTCAATCGGCTCGTCGGTCGCCGACCGGGAGATCGCGACGGGCGACCGCCAGTCGCCCCTACGGATGGCAGAGTCCTCCAGAGCGGATGCTGGCGGGGTTCATTCCGAAGGAGACGGCGTGGATGGCGCGGATGCCGTAGGTGCGACTGGCCGGTCGCCCGCGCCCCACCCGGAACGAGGGAACCAGGCGCGACATCAATCGGTTCGTTGGTCGCCGGCCGGGAGATCGCGACCGGCGACCGGCCGATGGCATCACCGAATTTATCAACGGCGTTGCACGTAAGGGCCGATGCCACGATTGACCAGCCGGCGTCGGGGCGACTGGCAGGACCATTGGTACCACCAAATTCGAAATTTGAACTCGGGCACCGTGAAATTTCCGCCAATCTTGACCGCGATTGATGCATGCGGGACCCATTCAAGGTCCGATCGCGGAGCCCGGGGCACTGGACGGCAACATCTGGAGCAAGACCTGCCCGAAAGAGCCCGATCGTGGTGCTAAAGCCTTCCCGAATTCGTCAAAACGGGAATTTGGTGGTACCAATGCTGGCAGGGCCCGCGCAGTATCACAGCCACGCTGCTATGCCCCTGCCCGCTCAGAACACCTTACACCGTGGGTTCTGGGATCACGCCATCCTCACGGAAGGAAACATTGGTGAAACCGTGCTCCTGGACCAGCTCCACGATAGCCGGGGTGCAGAAGTTCCAGGCCGGAGCTTCCACCACCCGGAAGATCGGGGCACCGTCCCAGGTGGTCGGGTCCACGACCATGTGGCGATCTTCGAAGGCGACGTCGTCCTTGTACTGGATCTTCCCGCAGGTGGAGCACTCACTGATGATCCGCACGCCGGACGCGGGAAGATCGAGGTGACACCAACTGGGCGTGCGGAGATACCAGAGCGGGGGACCCTCGTAGGGGAGCCAGATGCGCGGGCGCGTGCGCTTGGTGATGCGCGTCGGCCGGCGCACCTTGGGGTCCTGCACCATCTCAAACGGGAGAAGGACCAGTGACGGGCACACCGGCGCCAGCACATCCCGGACGCGCTCAGTGATGATCAGGTCCCAGTTGAAGCTAGGGAACGTGAAATCACCGACGACATCGCTCCCGGGCTCCCAGGCGAGCTGCATCCGGTCCGACACATACGTACGGTCCGCCCCGCAGACGCGGCAACTGGGCCCGTCCGTCGGGGTGATCCGCACGTCCTCCCGGTGAGCCTGGGCAAAATTGTAATTGAGTGGGTGATTAAAATGATACAGTTTCATGGACGGTAGCGCTCGAGGTCGTATTTCTGCGCCAGTTCGTCACGGATACGGAGAACGTCGTCCACGGTTGGGTCGCGACCGAGGTCGATGAGCTTCTGCTTCCAATCATCATTGTACTTGCCGCCGCCCGCCCCGCGATGGATCTCGAGATGCTTTTCCTCGGGGATCGCCCATTTATTCGGAGCCCCCCTCTTGCCGCGTACTACTTTCGCCACCTCGGCGGAGATGCGGGGGTCTTTGAGGATCTCCTTGGGCACCATGTGATGCATCACCGGTTTGCCCGCGGCCGACCCCGCGCGCTCGGCCTTGACCGCGCCACGGGCCACGCGGCTGGCGGTGCCCAGGCCGGTGGCGCAGGGCACGAGCGCGCCGGCGCCGTCCAGCCCGAGGGCGGTGAGGTTGGCCTCCAGCGCCTTGGGATCCCCGCCCAGCAGATTATCCGCAGTCAGCCGGTAGAGATCATAAATGAGGAAGGCCACATCGGCGAGTGTGTCCACGGCACAATGGCCGGAAGGATCGGTGAGCGTGGCCGGGTTGTTCTGGACG
>JBJXFJ010000202.1:0-2735 GCA_046154735.1 Chloroflexota bacterium
GCCGCTTTCCTTATGCCTCGGACTGGGTTGCAGGAGAATCTAAAGCGGCGCTCCCGCACGTCGCACTCCCACGCGCTGCCGCGCACTTCACCATGGCCCCCTCAACTCTGAACTGTTACACCAGGAGACGACCCCGCGAGCTACCAAGTGAATGCAGGAGATGAGGAACCTCCGTGAACAGCGCCAGGGTCAGTCAAGGCGCGGACCCGGCCACAAGCACGTGCCGGGGGGCCATGAGCCACCTCCGGGTCGCTGCAACTGAGCCCATCGAGGTGCGGGTCGGGAACGCCGCCAGGATGCCAGGCGAAGAACGCCAGGAGATGATCGCAGATAACTCGCCAGGCGCGTTCACGCTCAATCTGAACAGCGGCCAGGCCGGCAGCCACCATCGACCCCGGTACCACTGGCAAGAACGGGATATCCATGAAACTGATGTGGCCGCTACCCTTGATAATCATGGCATACCCGGGCCGAGAACGCTCATACACGGTTCGCCACGCGCCCAGATTGAAGGCGCGCTCAGCCTGGCACCAGTCGACGCTGGGATACGCGCCCATCTGGGCCAGATCTTCACAGGGCTGCCGCATCTCCATGTGATCGGCCAGGATTAGCAACGATGGGATAGTCAGACCGGTCTGACCCACCTCACTCCAGACACCGCCAGCCAGATTCGCCACGGCTGAACAGCGCGCATCGCGCCGACCAACCTCCAGCGCCGCGTTCCCGCCGAGTGAATGACCGAACACGCCCAGCCGGCCCAAATCAAAGCGGCCACCAAGCGCATCGGCCCAGCCATTGAGTGCCTCCAACTTGTCAAGCACAAAGCGGATATCCGCGGCCTGATCCATGGCAATGACAGCGCGGCCGCGGAACGCGGCTCCAGGATCGCCGCTAAAAGGGCCCAGCGCCGGCTGCATCCGCTCCACATCCAGCGGCACGGTGCGGCCATCTGGAAACACCGTAACAGCGGATTTATAGGTGTGATTGATGCCCACCACAATGTATCCGTGACTGGCCAGCTCCTCCAGCATGGCCGTGAGCAGCATCGGCGGAAAGCCGGACGGCGAGAATACCAGCACCGGGTATCGCGGCTTGTCCACGGCCACTGGCACCTGGTCATACGCATGGCAAATGGTGCCCTGGGCGCGGAGTTCGGCGTGCATGCGCGGCACGCCATAGGTGCGACGACTGGCGGCGTGGATCACCCGCAGGCGCGTGGTCAACACCGCGTTCGCCTGGGCTTGCAGCGATGGTCCCCGGTGTTGCCAGGCATAGAACCCGCTGCGCGAGACCTGCAGGACCCGACACACCAGAGCGACCGCATGAACAACCTGCTCCACCGCGATGAACCGGAACCGGCTCACCGGGTCGTCTCCTTGGCGAAGAAGGCCGCGGCTTCTATTAGGATGTCCCGTTCTTCCTGCAGAACACGGACTTCTCGCCGCAACCGAGCCAACTTGTCGCGCTCGACGGTGGCTATGCCCTGCCGCTGTCCGGCATCAATGGCGGCTTGGTCGACCCAGCGGCGCACCGCCGTCTCGGTGAGCCTGAGGTCACGGCTGACCTGGGCAATCGTTGTGCCGGAGCTGCGAACCAGCTCCACGGTTTTCGCCTTGAAAGCAGCGGTAAGGCTCCGGCGTGTTCGCTTTTCCATGGTGGACTCCGCGGGGACATTGTCCCCCTAGTTCAGGTGTCCACCAACTCGGGGCAACTCCAGCTGGGGGATGCACGTCTACCGCGGGCAGGTCCACCCTCACGCCGGAGTGTCGGTCCAGCAATCGGCGCTCTTCGTCTGGGAGCAGACTGGCCACATGCTGAATCAGCGCTTGAATGGCGCCGGCGTGCGGGACCTCCGGCGCAAACGTTGCTCGGATCATGGCCAGCGCTTGCACCTGTTCATGTCCAAGGCGCAATCGAAGCGTTCCGGTGGCGAGCTCGTAGCGCCCATCCGCCCGGCGGTAACGAACATGAAAGCCGGCATCGCGCAAGCACCGGATGTCGCGCCGCAAGGCAAAGATGGGCTGGCTCCCGTACGCGCCATCATCGATCACGTCACTGACGGCGGTCATAAGCTCGTTGGCAGATCGGGCACGCTCCTGAAGCACGGCCAATGTCACCAGCACGCGGCGGGCCACCCGCCGGGGATCACTCGGTCGGCTGTCTACTGGGCGGAGGGTCGCTGAACGTGCCACAAGCTCCACGCATCCATCTCGGGATTATGCTTAAGGAGTGTGCACCCGCGAAAGCTCTTCTCTCCTCAGCCGGGGCTCCGCCAGCAGGGTACCCGAGACGATGTGGTGCGGCACCCCACGCGCGGGTTAGACGATGCATCGGGAAAGCGCGCGCACAGTGGCTGCTCAGGGAGAGATTCCGTAGCGTGGGCTGATCAGACATGGGTTACCCATGGATCAGACTGGAAGAACTTGCGGGTCATTCAGAGAGGGAACGTGGCTCCTCTGCGGGCGGTCCTTGAGCGGTGAGCATAGTTCAGGGCCATGAGCGAACGTACGGCGCACGTGCGGCACTGACGCTCCTCAGCCGCGGTCCGTTACGATGACCTCAGCCTACGGAAACGGTTGCAGCAATGGTACTAGCGCGGAGTGGACTCACCCTTGCAGAATTTCTGGATCTCCCGGAAGAGAAGCCGGCGCTTGAGTTCGAAGATGGGCGGCTGACACAGAAAGCGTCCCCGCAAACAGAGCATAGTGCGCTTCAGATGCGTTTGGGCATCCTCC
>JBJXFJ010000217.1:0-13598 GCA_046154735.1 Chloroflexota bacterium
GTCGAGACTCGCTCCCGCGAAAATCTGGCGCGCCGCATGCGGGCATCGTTTCTGGTCATGGGGCCACTGCTTGCTCGAGTCGGGCATGCCGCGTCCCCTCATCCGGGAGGCTGTGCGATTGGCGAGCGGCCGGTCAATGTGGATGTGCGGGGCTTTGAGGCCATGGGCGCCAAGCTGCGCCACGTCAATGGCTACTATGTGGCTGAAGCAACGCGCCTTCTTGGTCGCAAGCTCTATCTCGATTATCCCAGCCATACTGGCACGGAGAATCTTCTGATGGCCGCCTGCCTGGCCGATGGGAAGACGATCATCAAGCATGCGTCAATGGAGCCCGAGGTCTCAGATCTGGCGCAGTTCCTGGTTGCGATGGGTGCCAATATCTCTGGAATCGGGACTAGCGTGCTTGAAGTTGAGGGAGTGGAGCGGCTGCATGGCGCAAACCATGTGGTGATGCCCGATCGTCTTGAAGCGGGAACCTTTCTTATTGCTGGCGTGATCTCTGGTGGTGAAGTGACCGTGTCGCAGGTCATCCCTGAACATCTGGACGCGGTAACCTACAAGCTCCGTGAAGCACGTGCGCGCGTAGAAGAAATGGAATCCAGTGTCACGGCGGCATCAACCGGCACCCTCGAAGGTGTGGAGATCCAGGCAATCTCATACCCGGGTTTCCCCACCGACCTCCAGTCCGCGTTTAGCACGCTGCTCACGCAGGCTCGTGGCGTGAGTCTGGTGCATGAGCGTGTTTTCGAGAATCGCCTGGGTTATGGCGTTGAGCTAACGAAGATGGGCGCTCGGTTCGAAGTGGCGGGCCAGACGGCACGGATCACCGGCCCCACCCCGCTTCAGGGTACGGACGTGTACGCGCTCGACATTCGTTCCGGAGCGGCGGTGGTACTTGCGGCGTTGGCGGCTGAGGGTGTTACGACGATTCACGATCTTTATCACCTCGATCGCGGCTATGATGATCTGTTGGAAACGCTGACGTCCCTCGGTGCGGTGGTGGAGGCCGAATTCGGGCCTGTACCATAGGGCAGACGCACCGTTCCGATGCACGCCGACTGACTCTCAGAATCTGTCACGATTTACGCCCGACATTTGAAGTGCGTTGCAGGGATCTGTCCTACCCGCTGCGTCTTCTTGAGTTGACCCGTGTCAGCCTGCGCACCTACACTTCACGCGTATTGGCTCCACTGATCTCATTCTCCTCCATGGCTACTCTGGGCCCGGCGCGCTAGATGTTCGGCAAACACATCGGCATTGACCTGGGAACCGCGAACGTACTGGTGTACGTGCGCGGCCAGGGCATAGTGTTGAACGAGCCATCGGTTGTGGCCTACTCCACCATAGATAATCGCGTCCTGGCCGTTGGCACCGAAGCTCGCTCCATGCTGGGGCGCACGCCCGGACGGATCGCCGTGTCACGCCCAATGCGGGATGGGGTGATTGCCGACTACATGATCACGGAAGCCATGCTCCGCTACTTTATTCGGAAGGTATGCGGCCGTTTCAGCATCTTTCGACCGGTGGTCATGGTGTGTATTCCCGCTGGAGTGACCAACGTTGAGAGTCGCGCGGTGCTCGATGCCACCATTCAAGCTGGAGCCAAGGAAGCTCACCTGATTCCGGAGCCGTTGGCCGCGGCTATTGGCGCCAATGTCCCAATCCATAGCGCCAGTGGCAACATGATCGTGGACATCGGCGGCGGTACAACTGAGGCGGCGGTGATCTCACTCAATGACATTGTGGTGAGCAACTCCACGCGTGTGGCCGGCAATAAGATCGATGAGATGATCGCCACGTACATTCGCAAGAAGTACAACCTCATCGTCGGGGAGCGAACGGCGGAGGACGTGAAGATGCAGATCGGCAGCGCTCTGGAGCTTGATCCGCCGCTGGAAATGGAAGTACGCGGTCTCCACCAGATTGAAGGTCTCCCGCGGACGCGTATCATCAGTTCAGACGAGGTCACCGAGGCGATCAGCGATGCGCTGGTGTCCATTGTTACGAGCGTGAAAGCCGTCCTGGAGCAGACCCCTCCGGAGCTCGCCGCGGATGTCGTGGATCGCGGGATGATTCTCACCGGGGGCGGAGCTCTGCTCAGAAATGTCGAGAAGCTTCTCGTACGCGCCACCGGGGTGCCCGCTTATGTGGCTGACGATCCGCTTACGTGCGTGGCCATCGGATCAGGGCGGGCACTGGAGCACTTCAGTGTGTTCAAGGACAGCCTTACACCCGTATAGATAGAAGAATCATGAGGGGCGGAGTTGGCGCGGCCAAATGCCTCAGTCTGGTTTCGTTCCTACGAGCATTGTCACCGTTCCCATCCCGAGCATCCTGCGTCGCACAAAGACGAGACCCGCCGCGCGCATCTGTACGGCTAACTCATGCGGGTTCAGGAACGCGTCCACGGATGCGGGCAGATATCGGTACGCCGTGGCGTCACCGGAGAGAAGTTGACCCATGAGCGGCACAAGCCTCTTAAAGTACACCCCGAACACGGCGCGCTGAAGTCGGTTGTCTAGGCGGGTGATCTCGAGACAAACCACGCGGCCTCCCGGGCGGGTGACTCGCGCCATCTCTTGAAAACCGCGAGAGGCGCTGGTGAGGTTGCGTACGGCGAACGCGGATGTCACGCAGTTAATGCTTGCATCTGCAAAGGGCAGGTTCAGAGCATCAGCAACGACGAATGTCACACGCCGTCCCACCGGATCATGTTTCATTGCCTGCTGTCCCTGACGAAGCATTGTCTCCGAGAAGTCGCTGGCGATTACTCTCCCCTCGGACACGCGCCTGGCGAGACCCAGGGCCACTTTCCCTGTGCCAGAGCCGACGTCGAGAGCAGTCCCGTTCAACGGCACGGCAGCCGCGTTCACGGCCAGCCGACGCCACCAGGCATCCTGCCCGAGGGTCATGATCGTGTTCATCAGATCATAGCGCTGGGCGATACGCCCAAACATTTCACTTACGAAGCGACTACGATCGGCTGGGGAAGGCAAGATACCAGCGACGTTTCCTGGCCTTGATTCGGAAGGTATTGTCTGGTTCTCCTTCATTGGATGAGGAGCGCGGCGAGTGTAAATCCAAAGACGATGACGCCGATGTACCCGTTCACATTGAAAAACGCGACGTTTAATCGCGAGAGATCGTGGGGATGAACGAGACTGTGCTCATAGGCTAACAGGGCGAGAGCCGCCAGCCAGCCCGCCCAGTAGAGCGGGCCCAGGTGCAGCATGGTGCCCACGGCTCCAAGTGCCAGCATGGTGATGACATGGGCGATCCGCGCCGCCCAGAGACTTGTGCGGATCCCGAACCGCACGGGTACAGAATGTAGACCGTTGGCTCGATCAAAGTCTACGTCCTGACAGGCGTAGATAAGGTCAAATCCTCCCACCCAGGTCGTCACGGCCAAGAACAATAACCAGGCCGGTGGATCAATGGACCCTGTTACAGCCAGCCAGCCACCCAGTGGTGCGCCCCCGTCAGCAACTCCTAGGACCAGATGACAGAGCCAGGTGAAGCGCTTGGTGTAGTGATAGACAGTGAGGATGACGATGGCCACAGGCAGCAGTTTCACCGCCAGGTCATTGAGCTGCCACGCGGCAAACGTCAGGATCACCGCCGAGGCCGCGGCTGCCAGCCAGACATTTGACGCGCTCAGCCGTCCGCTTGGGATCGGCCGAATTGCCGTGCGTGGGTTACGCGCATCCAACTCGCGATCGATCACTCGGTTGAGTGACATTGCCATCGTCCGCGCCGCTGCCATCGCCACGGTGATCCAGATGAACTGATGCCAGGTGGGCCATCCGCCCGCGGCGAGCACCATTCCGAGGTACGCAAACGGCAACGCGAAGATGGTGTGCTCAAACTTGACGTTCTCGAGGAGGAGCTTCATTCGGCCGAACTAGGATTCAAAGTGAAGACGAGTCTGTGGGGAACGGCGCGATTCGTAGTCCGCTTCGTGTGAACTGTGCGTCAAACGTGTAGACGGCGGTGACCCCAGCAGTGAGGCACGTCGCCGCAATCAGAGCATCCCCAACGCTCACTTTCGATGAACCCTTGCATCGCTCGAGCGCCGCGATTGCCTGGGCAGTATCGATCCCAATGCCGATAATGTTCTCTCGCCCCAGAATCAATTTCAGTCCGTCCAGCACGGAATCGCGCTCGTATCCATACCGCGGTGAGCGCAGGACGAAATTCGACTCAAGTATCGCTACTGATGTGATTCCGAGCGGAATGTCTGAGTCAATAAGTCTCCGGGCCCGGGAAGCGAGGGAAGGTATGTCATTCGACAAATATCGAACAATGACGCTTGTATCAATTGTTTGAATGGGAAAGTTTACCGGCATTCGATTGCGTCACTGGCGATCAGTGCAGCCGCTTCCTGTTCCAATTCATCCCAGGAAGGGATCGGTCCAGCCGGAGTGCCCAGGACGCCGAACGCAGAGCGATTGTGCTTCTGAGGTACAAATGAGATCTCAAGATGGTCGTCCACAACGACTTGTATGGCGACCATTCCGGCCTCGACGCCCAGCATCTTGCGCGCCTGCCGATCAATCGTAATTTGGCCGCGTTCACTCACGACTGACGTCACAGAGAACCTCCGCATCGATGCATTTCTTCTGATATTCAGGCTCAATGATAGCAGTTCGCGGTTTTGAACCCGTGCATTCCGCCGCTCACTGCCGTTGCCGCCAGGAGTAGTTCATGGACAAGCCTTGGTGCTAACCCCGCGGAGTCGGGTTTCCAGCTCGACAGTTGCCGACGTGCACTCGCTGCACTGGAGTCGGCCTTTCGGTCTGACTCCAATGGGTAATTCCCGAGCCACAGGCGCTCGGCTGGTCTGGTACGGCGGGCCGATGAACCTCGATGAATGGATCGTCGATTCTAGAGTCCGTATTCTCCCCACCGTCGATCCACCAACGCTCTGATATCGGGAGACATCGTGATGTCCGGCGGCCACTCGCGCGTGTAGCCGTCCGCGGAGGTCTTGCGGGTGGCGTCAATGCCCAGTTTGCCGCCGAAGAGCGGCTGTGGCGAAGCGTGATCAAGGACGTCGACCGGCCCATCCACGATCACCAGGTCGCGGCGTGCGTCCACATTGGCAGTGACACGCCAGGCCACCTCGGAGAGATTCTGAACGTCCACGTCGGCGTCAACGACAATGATGTTGCGGGCAAACATCATCTGACCCATGCCCCAGAGCGAGTACATCACCTTGTGGGCGTGACCGGGGAAGCGCTTTTTGATTGATACCAGCACGAGATTATGGAATACGCCCTCCGCCGGCATATTGACGTCAACGATTTCCGGGGCGACGAGCTGCATGAGCGGGAGGAAGATCCGCTCCGTGGCTTTCCCCATGGCGTAGTCCTCCATGGGAGGTCGCCCGACGATGGTGGTGTGATAGATCGGATCGCGCCGATGGGTCATCATGGTCATGTGAAAGACCGGATACCGATCCGCCAGAGAGTAGTAACCAGTGTGATCGCCGAAGGGGCCTTCAACCCGCAGGTCATCCGGATCGACGTATCCCTCCAGGACGATCTCCGCGCTGGCCGGCACTTCGATATCAACGGTCCGGCATCTGACGGTTTCTACGGAAGCCCGACGCAGGAATCCGGCGAAAAGGAGCTCGTCGATGCTTGGCGGTAACGGTGCGGAGGCACTGTAGACCGTGGCCGGGTCCGCGCCGATGACGACGGCCACCTCCATTCGCTTGCCGGCCTCGCGGTAGTGCTCTGCGCCGCCCTTGTGGAGCTGCCAGTGCATGGCGGCCTCACGATCGTTGTACACCTGCACCCGGTACATTCCCACGTTGCGCTTCCCGGTTCTCGGATCCTTGGTGAAGACAAGTCCCAGGGTGATGAAGGGCCCACCGTCATCGGGCCAGCAAGTGAGCACCGGAAGCTGCTTGAGCGAAGGTTCAGGAACGATGACCTCCTGACATGCGCCCCTGGAGACGCTTTTCGGCCCAATAGTGGCTAGATCCTTCAGATCACCGAGCGCGCGCAGTTTACCGGCGAGATCGCCGGGCGGTGCCATCGTCACCAGCTTGCGGATGCGCTCCGCGTGTTCGTCCAGGTCTGTCACGCCGAGCGCCATGGACATGCGCTTGCGCGAGCCGAGCGCGTTGATTAATACAGGCATAGACGAGCCCTCAACCTGCTCAAACAGCAGCGCCGGCCCATCTGATTTCATGACCCGATCAGCAATCTCGGTAATCTCAAGGCGCGGGCTCACGGTGGCTGAGATACGCTTGAGCTCACCTGCCTGTTCGAGTTGCTTGATGAATGCGCGGAGATCGCGCGGGGCCATGAACGTCTCCAAGTAATGAGATTCAGGGGATGCTAGCACGGACTTGTCATGTACTGCGTCTGAGCATGGGTCTGTGGGCAGACCCGATGGCACGTTTGAGCACTGACTCGGCGCTTCACAGGGTCGTCACTTCCGGCGCTCGCCGGATGCCAGGAGCTGTGATCGGTGGCGGCAGTTGTGACGCCCGTTATCTTCCAGAGCTATCGGGAGCTTGGGCCGCGAGAGGTATTCGATCTGGGTATACTTTCGCGGGACAGACCCGTGGCGTTCACCATTTCCGATCTCCATGACTTGATGCAGCTACTCGAGAAGCAGCCCGAGTGGCGGGCGGAGCTGCGTCGTGCGCTGTTGTCGGACGAGCTGCTTGAGATGCCCCAGATTCTCCGTGATCTAGCAAAGTCGCAAGTGCGGACCGAAGAGCGAGTCGCCGGGATCGAGCAGCAGCTCGAGGCGTTAGCGGCGGCGCAGGTGCGGAGTGAGGAGCGAGTCGCTGGGATCGAGCGGCAGCTCGAGGCGTTGGCAGCGGCGCAGGTGCGGACTGAGGAGCGAGTAAGTGAAATCGGGCGTCAACTCGACGAGTTGACGCGGGCTATTCAGCAGTTGACGGCTCAAGTTTCCCGCCTCGCGCTCACACAGGACAGGATCGCCGCGGATGTTGGAAGGCTTAAGGGCAGCGATCTCGAGCGCCGATTCGAGCGATTCGCCCATGCGTACCTCAGCCGGTGGATTCGCCGAGCCCATGTGCTCACTAGCGAGGAATTAGCGGGGATTGCCGATGATGCCGAAGAAAGTGGGACGATCACGGAAGGGGAACGCATGGATCTCCTCCGGGTTGATGCAGTAGTCCGCGGCCGGCTGCGTGCCGATCAGCGCCTGGTCTATATGGTTGCAGAAGTCTCCTGGGGCGTGGGCATGGGCGACGTCGGACGAGCAGCCCACCGTGCCGGACTGCTCGCTCGGTCAGGCTTGGAAGCAATTCCCGTGGTGGTGGGCGAATCAATCACCGCGGAGGCACAGTCCTTCGCGCCAACCGTCGGTGTTGAGTCCCTCGTGCTGCGAACATTTGACGGCGAGGACCCCGCGTCGGAGTAATCGCCACTCCTCAGATGTCGAGCATTGGTAAGAATGCCCCCCGACTCTCTCGGGCCCGGCCCATCGCTAGAAGCGGTTGGATGAAAGTGTCCAGGGTGGCGTGGAGTCGGGCCAGAGAGGTCGCGAAGCCAACGTGACTCCCCCAATTGAGAGAGCCTTCAGCGTCCTGAGCTGAGCTCAGGGCTGCGAGCCCTCAGCATGTGCGAGCAGCCCGGAGCCATGCGTCCTAGGCAGCGCTCGGTTCAAATGACATAGCATCAGCTCCGTGGAGCTCCGCGATGTCCCCAACTAACTCTCCCGGAACAGAGGGAGCCGTAATTCGGCAGCGCCCGCGCTTCTTCTATGGCTGGGTCATTGTGGGCGTGGCGTTTCTGTGCGAGGCGGTGGCATTTGGCGCCGGGCACGCCTCGTTCGCGGTCTTTCTGCAGCCCATGAGCGATGATCTGGGTTGGAACCGGACAGTACTCAGTGGCGCGGTGGCCGTCCAGAGTCTGGTCAACATCATGGTGACACCCCTGATGGGCGTCATGCTGGATCGATATGGGCCACGGGTGATCATGGTCATGGGCGCATGCGTGGCGGCCGTGAGCTATCTGCTAATGGGCGCGGTATCGGAGCCCTGGCAGTTTTACGTGCTCTTTACCCTGGCCACGGCACTCGGCCTTAACGAGCTGGGAAATCTGGTCACCAGCACCACCGTGGCCAAATGGTTCGTGCGTCGTCGCGGTCGCGCGCTGGCATTAAGCAGCATCGGGCTCAATGTGGGAGCGGTGGTGCTGACGCCCTCAGTGGCCGTCCTGATTGGCGTGGCTGGCTGGCGGTCCACGTGGACAATTCTGGGCTTCCTGGTGGCCGGCATTGTCATTCCCTGCGCGTTCCTGTTTCGGCGGACGCCGGAAGATATGGGACTCTTACCGGATGGTGATACGGAGCCGGTCGGTCCACGATCGCCAGGTATGGCTGCGCCGTCCTCGGAGAAAAGCTGGCAATTAGCCGAGGCTCTTCGGCAACCCACCACCTGGATATTAGTAATGGCGTTCAACCTCGTTGGTCTGGTGGCGTCTGGGTTGAATCAACACACGGTGGCCTATTTGAAAGACACGGGGCTCTCATTGGTGGAAGCCGCTAGCGTATTTGCGTTCAGCCATGTCATCACCATTGGAGCAAAAGTGCTCTGGGGGACGATTTCCGATCGTATCCCTGTCCGATATTGTCTTACCGCCAGCAACCTTTTTCGCGTTGTCGGTCTCTGGTCGCTTCTGATTATCCCCGGCTCATGGGGGCTCTATGGTTTCGTCCTGGGGACTGGTATGGGCCAGGGCCTGGGCCTCCTTCAGCCGAAGATCTGGGCTGACTACTATGGTCGGACGTTCCTCGGAACGATCCGAGGCGTACTGCATCCGTTCAGTGTTATAGCGAACGTGGCGGGGCCGCTCTTCGCGGCCTATGTTTATGACTTGACGCAGGACTATACGCTGGCGTTCTGGGCGTTTAGTGCCTCGGCATGCGCCTCAGCCGTCCTGGCATTTGTCGCCCGCCCACCCGTGCATCCATCTGCGAGAATAGCCACGCGCGGCCACGCGTGAATCACTGCTCACCGTATCCCACCGCGTGTTCCCGGCGAGTTGCATATAATGGCCCCGGGACGGAAGATTTGAAATCGTTGGAATGCTCTTGATTGAGACATATGGCCCAGTCGCGCTCTTTTTGGTCGTCGCGCTGATTTTTCCGCTTGTGCCGTTGGGACTGTCGCAGTTGTTGGCGCCCAAGCGTCCCGACTCGGTGAAATCGCAGCCGTATGAAAGCGGGATGACCACCATTGGGCCCACGCATATCCAGTTTCGAACTCGGTATTACTTATACGCACTGATCTTTGTCATTTTTGACGTGGAAGTGCTCTTCCTGTTCCCATGGGCCGTTGCATTTGAGCAGCTTGGCACCTTTGCACTTATAGAGATGGCGATATTCGTTGCGTTTCTACTGGTGGGGTATGCCTACGCCTGGCGTAAAGGTGACCTCGAGTGGATGTAACAATCGCCCATCGGAGCCCTGGCGATGTCAGTGAATAATCAAGATAAATTCAATCTCACATATCCAACAGTCATCAACATCGAGGCTGACACCACCACACTGGATTTCGCTCAGCCTAAACCGGCCGATCAGATTCTGGAATCGCGCCTGGATGTGCCCTGGGATCTCAAGGGGCATGCCATGGTGACGTCGCTGGACTCATTGGTTGCCTGGGCGCGCACCTCGTCGCTCTGGCCAATGACGTTTGGTCTTGCCTGTTGCGCAATCGAGATGATGGCGGTTGGGACCGCGCGTTTTGACATCGCGCGATTCGGTGCGGAGGTGTTTCGCCCCTCGCCGAGGCAGGCGGATGTGATGATCGTCTCGGGCACGGTCACGACAAAGATGGCGCCCGCGGTGCGGCGACTTTACGATCAGATGTCGGACCCCAAGTATGTGATAGCCATGGGCACGTGTGTGATCGCTGGGGGGCCTTACCAGGGCTCCTACAGCACTGTGCCGGGCATCGATAATTTCTTGCCGGTTGATGTGTACATTGCTGGCTGCCCTCCGCGTCCAGATGCACTCTTGCACGCAATCATGCAGCTCCAGCGCAAAATTACCAGCGAAGCAGCCACGGGCAAGAGCTAGGGCGGAGAGAACGAAGGCGTATGGCTGACGAAGCAAACGGAAATCCGCTCGCGCGAACTGACGATATGGCCGGTATGGGCCCGGCGGATCGGGCGCGACTCTATAAGGAGCGCGCAGCCGCGGCAGGGATTGGACGGGCTCCAGCGCAAGCGAGCGAGGCTGCCGCTCCCGCGTCGCCCGCCGCGCCGGCACCTGCGGCCCCCAAGCCAGCCGTCGCTCAGTCAGCGCCACCGCCCGCTGCCGCCAAGCCCGCGGCCGCTCCCGTTCCAAAGGTCGATGAGCCGCCCGCGGATCCGGATGAGTTGCCCGTGCTCAAAGCTATCGTTCCCGATCTTAAGTGGGAGCGTGTGCACGGCTATGTGGAAGTCACGATTGATCGGGACAGGCTGGTGCCCGCCGCTCGGGCCCTGCGCGATGAGCTGGGCTATGACTATCTCTCATCAATTACTGCGGTTGATTGGAAAGATCGGCTGGAGCTGCTGTACCACTTCTATAGCTACGACTATGAACGGCAGGCCGGCTGTCTCGTACTTCGGGTCTCGCTTGAGCCCGAGCCCAATCCATTGGTGGATTCCCTCACGCCCATATTCCCCGGGGCCGATTACCAGGAGCGCGAGGTCTATGACCTCATGGGAATCAAGTTTGCGGGGCACCCGGAGTTGAGGCGCATTCTCCTGGATGATGATTTCCCAGGACATCCTCTCCGAAAGGATTTCGAGATGGATTTCCAATACGTGCTCGTTCACCATCTGCGTTACGGCGCGGATCAACAGCGCGAAACGCCACTCTCTGGCCGCACCGCGGAGTACGACCATGTTTGAGGGCGCCACTATGGAGGTGATGGAGCCCAACGAAGAGGGCAAAATGACCCTCAACATGGGCCCCCAGCACCCCAGTACGCACGGAGTGTTTCGCCTGGTCCTTCAGCTTGATGGTGAGACGGTCATATCGGCTCGGCCCGTCATGGGCTACCTCCATCGGTCGACGGAAAAGCTGGGCGAGGCCCGCACCTGGGTACAGGCGGTCACGCTCACCGACCGCATGGACTACCTTGCGCCCATGTCGAACAATCTCGCCTATGCCCTGGCTGTGGAGAAGCTCACTGGGTTGGAGGTGCCGGAACGGGGCGAGTACATACGGGTCATCACGGTTGAATTAAATCGACTGGCCAGCCATCTCGTCGCTATTGGCACGTTTGGGGCAGACGTGGGTACGTGGTTCACGCCCCTGGTCTACGCGTTCCGTGAGCGGGAGGAGATCCTGGATCTCTTCGGTCTTTGCGCGGGCGTGCGGATGAACCCCAGCTATGTCCGCTTCGGCGGGGTTGCTCGGGATCTCTCCCCGGAATTCATCGCCCGTGCCCGAGCTTTTGTGGATACGATGCCAGGCAAGATCGATGAGTATGAGTCACTGCTGACCAATAACGAAATCTTTCGAGCTCGTACGATCGGCGTCGGTTATCTGCCGCCTGAGCTGGCCAAGGCGTTTAGCATCACCGGTCCAATTGCCCGGGCCAGTGGGATCAACTACGACGTACGTCGGGCCGAGCCGTATAGCATCTACGATCGCTTTGCCTGGGATGTGCCGATTCGCTACAACGGAGACTGTTACGACCGATATCTGGTGCGAGTCGCTGAGATGCGCGAGACCGTGCGGATTCTTCAGCAGGCTCTGGCAGAGATTCCGGAGGGAGAGTTCCGCGCGCGGCTGCCCAAGGTGCTGCGACCCCCCAAAGGCTCAGCGTACGCGCGCATTGAGGCCCCCAAGGGCGAGCTCGGGTTTTTCCTGGTATCGGATGGCACCACTACGCCGTATCGATTCAAAGTCCGCGCTCCTAGCTTTATCAATCTCGGAGTGCTGTCACAACTTGCGATCGGTCACAAAGTGGCGGACGCCGTGGTGATCCTCGGAAGCTTTGACATCGTGATGGGTGAGGTGGATCGGTAGTGGAATTCATCAACAACCCATTCGGCTTCATCCGAGATCTCCTCTATGGGGTATTGCTCGGTTTCATGCCGGATTGGCTGGCCACGGGCCTCCTGAGCTTCCTTGGCATTGCAATCCTCTTCGCCATCATTCCGGTGGTGGTGATGGCACTCGTCTACTTCGAGCGTAAGGTCATAGCGCGCATGCAGGATCGCTATGGGCCAAATCGCGTTGGTCCGTTTGGCATACTGCAGCCCGTGGCAGACGCGCTCAAACTGCTCACTAAGGAAGACATCGTCCCGGCAGGTGCTGATAAGCTCTTGTTTGCGCTGTCACCGATCATTGTGCTGAGTGCGTCACTGATGGTCTGGGCCGTGGTGCCTTTTGCGCCGGGACTGGCCGTGGCTGATCTCAACGTGGCAGTGCTGTTCGTCATCGCCATGAGCGGCCTACCTAGCATCGGTTTTGTGATGGCTGGCTGGGCCTCCGATAACAAGTATTCATTGCTGGGCGGCATGCGCGCCGCGGCGCAGTTTGTCAGCTACGAAATCCCCGGGATTCTGGCGGTGCTCGTTCCCGTGCTGTTGGCCGGGTCCATGTCACTGCAAGACATCGTGCGTGCTCAGTCGGCCGGTAACTGGTACCTGTTCTACTTCCCGATCGGTCCGCTGGCGTTCTTGATCTTCCTGATCGCGGGGACGGCTGAAAGCAATCGAACCCCGTTTGATCTGGTGGAAGCTGAGTCTGAGATTATCGCCGGATTTCATACGGAGTACAGCGGAATGCGCTTCGCGCTGTTCTTCCTGGCTGAATATGCCAACGTCTTTGTCATCTCGGCCCTTGGATCGGTGTTCTTTCTGGGCGGTTGGGACGGACCGATATTGCCCCCATACGTCTGGTTCATGGCCAAGGTGAGTGCCTTAGTCTTTGTGTTCTTCTGGTTCCGCGGGACTTTGCCGCGGCTCCGATACGATCAATTGATGCATTTTGCGTGGAAGCGGCTCTTCCCGATCGCGCTGGCAAATGTCGCTTTGACGGCGCTGGCGATCGTCTACGTGCTGCCTCTGCTGGGCCTGAGGTAATCGACGATGCTAGGACTCGGAATTCTGGCAGGCATGGCCACCACCCTCCGGCACTTCTTCTTCTCTAAGCCCGTCACGATCCAGTATCCGGAAGAGAAGATGGAGATGCCGCCATGGACACGGGGTCGGCCGCGTCTCATCTATGAACTAGACAATGGGGAGCTGCGCTGTACCTCGTGCGGCGCCTGTGCCATTGCCTGTCCTGTGGATGTCATCAAAATTGAATATCAGACGGGGCCGGATCGAAAGAAGGTGCTGGAGCGCTTCGATCTGGATATGGGTGGCTGCATTGAGTGCGCTTTATGTGTTGAGGCCTGTCCGTTTCGGGCGATTGTAATGGCGCCGGACTTTGAGCTGGGCACGTACGATCGTCAACAGTCGCTCGTGTTCAATATGCACCAGCTACGCATTCCCGGTACCCCCGAGGTTGACGGGGCCATGGAGTACATTCAGGGAGTGAAGCGCGGTCGGGCTGGTCAAGATGTGGCGGCAGCGCGGACAGCAGGCCCGGCGGCCACGCCG
>JBJXFJ010000218.1:0-4047 GCA_046154735.1 Chloroflexota bacterium
ACTCATCACTCATCACTCATCACTCATCACTCATCACTCATCACTCATCACTCATCACTCATCACTCATCACTCATCACTCATCACTCATCACTCATCACTCATCACTCATCACTCATCACTCATCACTCTTAATTAGCTTCAGTCGGCGTAAGTGAACCAATCAAAGACCGCGGGAGGCATGATGGCACTTGAAACACAAGTCCCGGGAATCGAGTCCTGGTGGGGCGAGTACGGCGCGGACGAATGGTCGGATGCGTTGGTGGCCGCGATGAAGCTCGGGGGGGTGGACAATCTGTTCTTCGTCTCGGGCTCGGAGCTGGTGTTCTTCCAGGAGGCGATTGCCAAGGCTGAGGCACGCGGCCGACCGGCCCCACGGCTCATCACGATGATGCACGAGAGTGTCACGCTTAACGCCGCGCTGGGCAATGCCATGATCCGCAATGCGCCAGCCGCCACCTGCGTCCACGTGGATGTGGGCACACTGCATTATGGCGCCGCGATCCATACCGCCTGGCGCGGGAACTATCCCGTGCTGATGATGGCCGGCACCGGCCCTCGAGCGTTTCCGGGCTCCATGCGCGGAAGTCGCGAGGCAGCTGGCATTCAGTGGATTCAAGAGCCGCGCGACCAGGGCGAGATCGTGCGCCAGTACACCAAAATTGACCATCGGCTAGAGCACCAGGATAATCCCGGACTTATTGTCAGCCGTCTCCTGCAGGTGGCCATGAGCGAACCCCGGGGCCCAGTCTACATGGCTGTGCCGCAGGAAACCGCCATGCTCCCGCTGCCTGGCAGCGCACGCTTCCCAACGCGTGACGAGCTAGGAGTGGCACGCGCCGTGTGGCCCAGTCCGGAAGATGCGCGAACCATGGCCCAATGGCTGGTGAAGGCCGAGAATCCGTGCATCTACGCGAATAAGGTGGGTCATGAGCCGGAAGCGATCGAGGAGCTGGTCCGGTTGGCGGAGCTGCTGGCCATTCCATATATGGAAGATACCGGCGCGGACCGAATGAACTTTCCGGCCGGCAGCCCCTTCTACGGGACCGGCCCAGCCCCGAAGGACGCGGATGTGCTGCTCATCTTTGAGCACCTCTCGCCGTATTCTCCAGGTCGCGAATCCCCAAGCCGCGATGCCAAGATCGCTTGGATCTCCATCGATCCAGTCCTCTCTCGCTTCAAGACGATCGAATATCGAGCCGATCTGTGGATTCCGGCCAGCTCCGCCGCCGTGGCGCGTGCCGTCTACGACGCCGCGACAGGCATGCTCACGGCCACTGATCTGTCTCGCATTGCCGCGCGTCGCGAGCGGCTGGAACAGCGTAAGCGTGAGATCGACGAGCGCGATCAAGCGCTGGCCGAGCGCGACCTGGCCGCGGGGAAGCTGAACGGCCGAGTAGTAGGCTATGAGCTGGCCAAGCTACTGGACCAGGATGCCATCATCCTGAATGACGGCTTGAGCAATGGCGGATTCGTGCAGACGTACGCGCGGCGAAGCAAGCCTGGCACCTATTTCCGTAGCGGGAGCAGCTCCGGTGGTTGGGGCAGCGGCGCCGCGTTTGGCGTGAAGCTGGCGCGCCCAGATCAGGACGTGGTGTTGCTCTCAGGCGACGGCTACTACACATTCGGATCGCCCATGCCGGCGCTCTGGGCGGGTCGCTTCCACAAAGCCGCGTATCTCTCCGTGGTGTTCGCCAACAACACCTATAGCACCGGCACCTCGGGTCTGGATCGTCTCTATCCTGATAGCTACGCCGTGGCTGCCGGCTATGTGGGCGGCCGATTTGACCCAGCGCCGCGCTTCGAGAAGCTTGCGGACGTTGTGGAAGGTCACGGAGAGCGAGTGACTGAGCTCTCACAGCTCAAATCAGCGCTTGAGCGCGGCCTGCAGAGTGTGCGAAACAACGAGCCCGCGGTCATCGCTGTAGAAGTTCCGCCACCGGTTGAGCTTCCTAATTTGGCCCGGTGATGGTGTCATCCTGAAGGTGACGAATCGATTCTTCATCAGCCCCACTGTCGGTGTCGGCTAATACGGTTTAGTTAAGAGTGAAAAGTTAAGGGTTAGGAGTGCGAGCAGCCAGTGCGTATGCGAGTTTGTTCGGCTCCTCATCTGTCCGTCTTCACTCTGCACTCTTAATTCTTAACCAAACCCTATTGGCCGGGGGCGGCAGTGGAACTGACCACGAAATGACCTGGTCTCCACGTCCCATACTGCTCACAAGAAAGGATCGCCATGGCGCGCATCTCGTACATTCAGGAAGATGATCACCCCGAGCTCGCAGGCCTAATCAACCGCATCCGCGGCGGACGCGACGGGCGACTCCTGAACCCCTACCGAATGTTGTTGCACAGTCCGGACATTGCAACCTCATGGCTGGAGCATATTGGCGCGGTGCGCTGGAAGACGGAACTGAGTGGGGCGGTACGGGAGATTGCGATCATTCGCGTTGGCATGCTCAACAACGTGCCGTACGTGGTCAAGACACACCTGGCCCGCTACGCCATTCAAGATGGTATGACTCAGGAACAGTGCGACACGATCAGCAATTGGGAGGACTCCACGGCCTTTGATTCGGCCGAGCGCGCGGTGCTGGCCTACACTGATGCAATGACTCGCGACGTGCAGGTTTCCGACGCCGTCTTCGATGCGCTCGGTCAACACTTTAGTGAACGGCAGATCGTGGAGCTGACGGTGCTCATCGCCACCTATAACATGCATACACGCGTGCTGGGAGCGCTCCAGGTGGATCCAGAGGTATGAGTAGCCAGTCTGTCCTCGTGGTAGAGGACGATCCGTTCCTGCGCATGTTCCAGGTGATTCTGGATCCGAGTACCGCGGAGGAGCGCCGCGCCGCATTCGCCTATTTCTTCTCTCACGACCTACCAGACCTGGATGGTTGGCTCGAGCGCATGCGTGCGACTGCGAGTCCGCTCTATCCGGCTGAGGTGCGCCTGGTTGGTTCCGTAGTGGAACTTCGACAGGCGTTGTCGGGTGCCGCTACGCTCATTGTCGAATCACTCGAAGTTGGTCCGGCAGAGCTGGCCGCTGGACCAGATCTCAGAGTGGTTCAGAAGTTTGGCGCACTCCCGAAGAATATCGATCTCGAGGCCTGTACCGAGCGGGGTGTGCAGGTGCTAACGCAGCGCCGGCGCGCCAACATCTCCTGCGCTGAGCACACCGTCGCTATGATGCTCACCTTAGCGAGAAAGCTGCACGAGATTGGCGGGCTCATTAGCGTTGAGCAGCTCTCCGCCGCGGGCTACGAGCCCGGAACATACGACCGACGTCACACGGCCATGTCCGGATGGCCCCGGGTTCGGGGCCTGACCACACTGTATGAATCCAGCATGGGCATCATTGGCATGGGCGAGATTGGCCAGGAAGTGGCGCTCCGCATCGCTCCCTTCGGAATGCACGTGCGCTACTATCAGCGGCATCGACTTGCTCCCGATGACGAGACGCGACTGCACGTTCAGTTTGCGTCACTGGAGAGCCTGTTAGCCGAGTCTGACTGGGTGTGTGTTCAGCTCCCATTGACCAGCGAAACGCGCCGCTTCATGGATCGCCAACGGTTGGATCAGATGAAAGATGGCGCGTACCTGATCAATATATCACGTGCCGAGATCATTGACCGCGAGGCTCTGCTTGACGCACTCAGGTCTGGGAAGCTTGGCGGGTTTGGCCTGGATCCACTCTATGAGGAGCCAGGACGCCCAGATGATCCGCTGCTGAGCTTCCCCAACGTCTTCCTCACGCCGCACACCGCCGCTCAGCCGCGCTTCAATACGCTGCGTGACACCGAGGACATGCTTCGAAACATCGCGAGCTACTTGGCACTGTAAGTCTAACAACTCGTGATATCGGACCAGTGGACAGTGACAAAAGATCTGTAGGGAGGCGTCGCGCCGTCTCGTAGTGCGGAATAATTTCCGCACTACAAGCCGGGGTCGGGCTACTCGCCACACCTTGTGTCACTGACCACTGATGCCCCGTCCAACTTGGTCTGTGGAAATCTCCCGCCACCGGTGGTGTCGGGCATCCTGCCCG
>JBJXFJ010000227.1:0-6129 GCA_046154735.1 Chloroflexota bacterium
GCCGGAACGGTGAGTGTTCAGATTCGACGGGACGGATAGTCACCGCGGAGACTCGGAGACGCAGAAAGAACGACGACGTAACTCTGCGTCTTCGAGCCTCTGCGGTGAACATCCCTCGAGACGTGAGCAGTTACGCGGAACGTTGCCCAGCGTTGCTCCTGGCCCGGCGGATGACCAGAGGCGCACAGGCAGCGATCTGCCGGCGCCTCAAAATCAATGCAGCAGCTTAGATGAGATGACCGTTCAGGAGGCGAGCTCATTGACAAGCGCGGCGAGGGCGCCGGTGATCATTCCAACGCCTGCCTGAGAGTCCTCGCTGATGGTGCCAGGTGTGTTCCACATCATGGTGACTTCCACAGAGGTTACAACAGAGTCGTACCGAGCCAGGAGGATCGCGGTCAGGATTCGGTCACTTGCACCCGCCGGAGTCATAAACGCGCCGAAGTAGGCCTCGTCAGCATCCATTGTCAGCGTGTCGCCGGCTGGTCCCAATTGACCGTCAATTCCAATCATCCTGACGGCGTCGCGGTAGTACTGGAGCTTTGTCTGTGCGAAACCGGCAGCGCCTTCCATGGTGGGTAGCTCGGCTCCGGCGATGGAGATCATCACTGGGACTTCAGGGCCGCTGCCGGTCCCACCAGTCGCCGTGAGGTTCTCCATCACGTCCCAACCTTCGCCAGTTGCTGAATGAACCGTGAAGTTGGCCACGGTCATTGGTGCCAGGACGCGACGAATAGAGGCCTCATCCGGAAGTGATTCCGCGGCAGCCGAGGCTGGCGCAGCCCTGAGCCGCAATGCTGCACCGGTGGACGTCGAGCTTTCGGCGAAGAGGATGCTCGGTTGCGGCGTGAGTAGCGGAATGGAAACAACGAGAGCGATGAAGGCGGGTACGGTGCGAATGCGCATGAAACTTCTCTCTCGGCCTTGCTCGGTGCTCGGAGGTCTCCGTCTGACGTCAATGTATCAGCCGTAGCCGCGCTCCCGTCAGGGTGCCAGGCCTGGGCTACCCCTACTATGAAGGCACCCGTTCTGTGCGAGCCTCCGCCTCATGATCGCTGGGCGTCGAGGGCCGCGTGGAGTGGCACCGTAAGCAGAAACGTTTCCCGCGGCGGAAGGGGTCGCACTCTTCATCAGGGTGTCATCACTGGTCAATGGCGATGTGTAACGAGCTCTGTAATGGCCGAAATTGGCTGCCATCGGGACGGTGACGCAGTTGTGATAATCGAAGCCTGATTCTATCGAATTATCCACCACGCCATATCCGCCCTTCCGTACGAGAGACTCAAGTTGGGGGGCTCATGGGGGTTGGATGAGGTATGCGACTCGAGCATTCCGAGCTATCCTGTCTAGCGCAGCATGCGAAATTGAGAGGACCATGACCGGACTGAGACGAGCGAGACGAACGATCACGGACACGATGTTGGGCGAGCCAGCTTTGATGCGTATGCCGAGGGCTGACGTGGGCTGCCAGAAGTGGCCAGAGTGTGGATAACGCATCTCCAGCTGTGGGTGGTGAATCTGGTGCGGCCGATGACGGCGCCCGCCCGTCACTTCTGATGCTTGCCCGGACCTGGCTGGCGATCGGTTCGCAATCCGTTGGCGGTGGGCCAAGCACGATGTACATGATTCGATCACTCATGGTGGAGCGAACGCGGTGGATATCGCCTGAGACGTTTCGTGAGTGCTGGACAATCGGTCAGGCAAGCCCCGGCATTCACCTCATTGCCCTGGCTGGTTTACTGGGCCATCAACTTCATGGAAAGCGCGGCATTGCGGTGGCGGTCATTGCATTTGTAGTGCCCTCGGCCATCATCACGACCCTGTTCACGGCCGGTTTGGAGCTCGTCGAGAGCCAGCCCGTGGTCCAGGGAATGCTCCGTGGAATTATTCCGGCCACCGGCGGAATGACGTTATCACTCGCTTTTTTCTTCGGCCGCACTACGGCTCGCAAAGGTCGAATCGGCTGGGCCGACTGGTTGATCGTTCTGGTGGCGGCCATGCTCGTTGGCGGAGCTCAGGCACCCGTGGTGCTGGTTCTACTGGGCGCCGCAATCATTGGCGCGCTCCTCGCATACTATCCCTCTTGGACCGGAACGGGTCACACATGATCCCCTGGGAGTACTATCTCGCCATTTTCCAGGTGTTCTTCCAGTCCAGCTTGATCACCTTTGCCGGGCAGGCAGCGCTCCCCGTCCTGCATCAAGAGCTGGTGCAGTTGCGTGGCTGGGTCACCGCGGCAGATATTGCCAAATCGCTCGCGGTGGGCAGGCTCAGTCCTGGCCCCACGGGGATGTTCGTGGTGAGCCTGGGATACATGGTGGCCGGTTGGGCAGGGGCATTCCTGGCCATGCTTGGCTCCTCTATGCCGCCATTACTGGTGCTCCCGCTGGCGCCAATCATCCGGCGGTCCTTGCACCGACCCTGGGTACGGGGCGCCATGCAAGGTATCGGTCTGGCCTCTGCCGGCCTGCTGCTCTCGGTTGGTGTGGGAATTTTGAAGGCGGATTTCGATGGCTTCAACGTGAGCTTCGCCGGAGATCTGCTTATGGCCGCCCTGGGCATCGCGTTGAGCTGGACGGGCAAGATTCACCCCGTGATCGTCATTGCCGCGGCTGGCGTGGGGGGTGTCGTGTTGCGAGCGTTCAACGTTTGAGCAGCAATGTTTCAGTCTGAATGCCTCATGCATCAAGGTGCTCCCCGCACGGTATGGCACCAAGAAGCAGCAGCGTAGATGTTTCGGACTGTGCTCCAGGAAGACCACGCTTCCAAGCAGGGCTTACGGCCTCCGGGCGAGCAGTGCTATGGTCTTGGGTGGTGGCTCTCTGTGCGCGCGTCAGCATTACTCACTGGCAGGGTCCTCAGCCTCCTCCTGTCAACGAGTCCGGAGGTTAAGTAGCTCATGTTGACTCACGATGCGAATCTTCGATTGACCCAGGTTGGATCGGGCACGCCAATGGGTGAGCTTCTTCGTCGATACTGGTTTCCGGTGGCCACAACGTTTGAGCTTCAGCGTGATCGGGTGCTGGCAGTAACCCTTCTTGGCGAGCCGCTCACCCTAGTGCGCACAGACTCTGGCAGGCTCGGCTTGCTTGCCCAGCGCTGTCCGCATCGCGGCGCGTCACTGGCATATGGAATTCCTGAGGCGGCTGGATTGCGCTGCGCGTATCACGGCTGGCAGTTTGCCCTCGATGGTCGCTGCGTCGATACGCCGGCGGAGCCTGCGTCATCAACGCTCAAAGATCGCGTCAAGATTCTGGCGTATCCGGTCCAAGAAATGAGCGGACTCATCTGGGCGTATCTTGGACCGGCACCAGCGCCGTTGCTGCCGCGATTCGATATCTACGTCTGGGACGATGTGGATCGTGATATCGGCGTCACCCTGCTCCCATGCAACTGGCTCCAGATGGTGGAAAATTCCATGGATCCCGTTCATGTGGAGTATCTTCACGCCAGGTACCTGAACTATCTGCTGCGTCGACAGGGTAAAGCGAACCTGACCGTGGAACAGCACCACGCGCGCATCGCCTTCAATGTCTTCGAGTACGGTGTGTACAAACGCCGGCTCCTGGAAGGTCAGGATGAAGACGTGGAGGATTGGCGCACGGGCCACCCGATTGTGTTTCCGACCACGCTGCGCAGCAATAACGGTCAGGGGCATCCGAATATGCAGATTCGAGTGCCGATTGACGATACCCATACACGCTACTACACCTATCAGGTTCATCCACGGGCAAACGCGGAGCCCCAGACCGCGATCCCCACATACGAGCTCCCGTACCGGGACCCGGATGGCCGTCTGATCATGGACAAAGTGCTCAATCAGGACATGGCAATCTGGATCACCCAGGGTGCCGTGAGTGACCGATCAGCCGAGAGGCTGGGAGCATCGGATAAGGGCGTCATCCTGTTTCGTCACTTGCTGGAGGAGAACCTTGCGCGCATGGTTCGCGGTGAGGACCCCATGGGCGTCGTCCGCGACCCCACTCAGAACCAGATCATTTCGCTGGAGGCTGAAGGCGGTTCCGGCGCCGGCCATTTTCTGGTCCGGGACCTGAGTCAATACGATTCTGACTTATGGAGTGCCCGTCCGGATTGATGAGTGGGCCGTGATGCGGCGCGCTCAGTGGCGCATGCGCCGATCCACGCTCGCGGACAGCGTTAGCGGTTGCCAAGTGTTCGATAGCCTTCTCCACGGAGTAGGCGCTCGTCGTTCGTTACCAGCGTGAGATCGTAGACTGAGGCAGTGGCCGCGAGGAACCGGTCCGCCGGATCTCGATGCTCAGTCCGAATCTTATGACTATGCACTGCAACCTGTCTTGTGAGCGGTGCATCGTGTAGCGGCAGGATACTGAGCGCCTCGTCAATCCATTCCACCGGGGTGCGATTTCCTAATGGGCGGAAGCTACCACGCTGGGAGAGCAATAGAACCTCCCAGACACTGATGGGTGAGAGCCACAATTCTGATGCTCGATCTTTGACGATGTTGATGATCTGGGGACGTAGCCGCTCGGGCTCGAGGAGCAACCAGAGCCAGATATGCGTGTCTAGGAGCAAGTTCACTCAAGGGCTTCCCAGGGTACGAGTGAGCTCGATGGCTCGGTAATATCTCCGCAAAGCTCGGCCGTTCCAGCCATGGCGCCAAGCCAATCATCCGTGGGTCGATCGGTTGCCGCGGGAACAATGTCCGCGATGGGTTTTCCGAAACGTGTGACCCGAAGAGACTCACCGGTCTGCCGAACCCGCTCGAGCTCAGCGAGACAGGTTGCCTTAAACTTGGAGATCGACATCGTTTTCATGGCTTCAATCATATCATGGTCACAGACCATGGTCACTTCGAGTGCGAGTCAGATCGGTTGCGTGCATGAGCATTGCGTAAGCGCTGGTCTTTGCCTCGCCGGTTCAGCAGCGCTCGATCATGGGAGCTCTGGCAATGGCAGCCGCAGCAACCTCAGCGCGTTCTCCAAATAGATCTTTCGCTTGTCTTCGTCAGACAGTTCTAGGTCCTCGATCGAGCGGATGCCCTCGCGAATGAACATGGGGCCGTTCTCTGGGTCAAACGGGCAGTCACTGGCGAAGACGATCCGATCCGCGCCAAAGAAGTCCAGACCGCAGCGTAGTGCTGAGGCCGATCCGCCAAGCACCGTATCGGCATAGAACATCTTGAAATACTCAATGGGCGTCTTTTTCATTGATTTGAGGAGCTCGGCATCGCTGCCGTCGGCAGAACGACTGCCAAGCTGCGCCCAGAGTGTCTCGGCCCGGCCGCTGAAGAAGGGGATCATGGCGCCGCAATGGTGCGTGATAAGCCGCAGATCCGGCAGCTTCTCAAACATCCCGGAGAACACCATGCGCGCCATGGCCACGCTGGTCTCAAACGGCCAGCCCAGTACTTGCCAGATCTCGTATTTGGAGCCATCTTCATTAACATAATCGGAACGCGAGGACGGGCGGGCCGGGTGCATAAACATTGGCAGATCGTGCACAGTGGTGACGCGGTCGAAGACGGGGAGTAGCTCCGGCTCGTCAATGGGCCGGCCGTTAACGTTGGTGCAGATCTGCACGCCGCGGGCGCCGAGCGTGCCAATGGCGCGATCCATCTCCTCCAGGGCGGCCGGAACATTGTTCATGGGCAAAGAGGCAATGAACGCGGGGAACTTTTGCGGCCAGCGCTCCACCATGGCGGCCATATCGTCATTGGCGATTCTTGCCAGCTCTGGGGACAGCTCTGGCCCGCCTACGAGCTCCGGTGACGGCAGTGAGAGTGTGAGCACCTGCTGCACGTCTGGAAACTGCTCATCCAACATCTGCACCCGTGCTTCAATGTCCCAGAGCATGCGTAGACTGCTCATGCGCTTGATGATGCCCTGGTCCTTGGAATGCTGCTTCATCAGGTCCAGGTAGCGAGCTGGCATCACGTGGTTATAGATGTCAATTTTCATGAGCGGTCCTTCTGTGAGGCGTTCAAGAGTCGCATGATACCGCGCATTACGGTTGAACTGTAGAGTGCGCGGGACGCTGATGCAGGGGAGTTACTAGTGGGTCAGTTGTCACGTTCAGGACCATTGAAGACGGATCCGCCGTCCGGAGCGCGGGCGTCTCGCCCGTCCCGACCGGATCACCCCGAGATCG
>JBJXFJ010000229.1:0-16793 GCA_046154735.1 Chloroflexota bacterium
GGCCGCGCCGTGGAAGCACGCAGTCTGCTGCTGCTCATGGGCACCACCAAGTTTGGGGCGCCGGATGCCGCCACGCGGGTGGCACTGGAGAATATTGTCGACATCGAGCGGTTGGAGCGGATGGGTCCCCGGCTCCTCGTCGCCGCAAGCTGGGCGGAGCTGCTCGAGACCGCTTGAGACGTTTCTACGTACACCAAGCGCTTGCGAGGTGTAGAAACAGCGCCTGAAGGTAGTGTCGCAAAGGCCGTCTCAGTTGGGAAGCGGTCTTCTTTCCCGCATACGACCGGCCACATCCTCACGAGCACCTAGTACACTCCGGCGGAAGAGGCGCGGTAGATAGTCCACAGCGGAATACCGAGGCTCATATGCCCATCGATACTAGCCTGATTCCCATCCTCCGTCCGGAACCTGTTGCCCGACCATCGATCGCATCGCCCCGGCGATGTTCGGTGGTAGAAAATTCTCGAAGTTGCTGAATGATGCGTATTCCAGGGCGAGCTCGGCTTTCACCGCGGCAATCATGCCCCCAGCATTATCCGCATGACCGGCGGTTCGTGCGCTTGTGACTGCTGACTTGAGATCCAGCAAATACTGGCGAGTCTCACGCAATGCGTCTTTGGTCACCACGGCCGGTGAGTGCCCCAGTAGCAATGCGTCACCACCCAGATTCTGCTCGATCCAATTCAGCGCTTGCACCCAATCATTCAGATCCCCGGCAGCGAAGTCGCGGAAGACTACGGCCTTACTGCGAATGTAAGTCACCGTAAAGGCCACCAGGTAATCATCTCCTTAATTACGTCCGGTGAATTGCACGGTGACTGCTTACCCGCCAAGCTGAATCGTGTAATGATCGCTCACGAGAATTGTCGGCATGGGCGTTGTTGGGTCGTTGGCCGCGGCAATGCGCTGGGCTGTAATCGGGTGGCTGATAAATTGTGCCGTATCCGCAACCACGGCGCCGCCCATACCCTGGTCCATCGCCCAATGACTGATGAGAACGTATCACACCGGCTGTGGCGTAACGGACCGAATGGCCAATTTCAGCATTTCCGGGGCCAGGGGGTTCTGCTGTCCCAGGGGTTCGGCAGAGATCACACCCTCGTCGGTGACAATGAACATGGTGATGTGATTGTCGTAGCGGAACGGGTACAGGTCTTCGGCGACTCGGATGAGCTCCGAGATTGAGCGCGGCGCTTCCCGCGCCAGAGCCGTCGCTACGCTACTCAACGCCGGTAGCGCCGCAATAACCGCCATTATGGCGGATCAAATAATCCGCACCATCGTTACTCCCATCGCATCGTCCGGACGTTTCGATGCAGGCGAAACTCGGGAGCAATCACCCCCTGCTGATCACTCTTTACCGTTCGGCGCCTGTTCTGGATTCCCTGGCGACGAGTGGTAGAAGCTCAGCTTCGATTCGCGCCCGGATGGCATCGCGCACATCACGGTATGCCTGAAGTTGTTCGTCAATCGTTCCCGTTGCCCGTGATGGGTCCGGAAAGCTCCAATGCCAGCGAGTGACGGCCCGTGGGAATATCGGACAGGTTTCATTGGCGCTGTCACACACGGTAATCACGTAGTCAAACGGTTGGTTGAGAAAGCGATCCAGGGTTTTGCTGACCTGCCCTGAGATATCCACGCCAAGCTCCGCCATGGCGCGTATGGCGAGCGGGCGAACGTGCGTTGCCTCCGTGCCGGCCGAACATACCTCCACGGTGTCATCCGCGAGGAGCCGCAGCAATGCCTCGGCCATCTGGGAGCGGGCGGAGTTGTGAGTGCAGAGAAAAAGTACTCGCTGGCGCGCGATCACTATTGAGCTCCGTGGGTGCGAGGTGACCCCGTCAGAATACGTTGACGGAGTCGCGTCGGTGATGCCGTTCGTGCGGATTGAATGATCGTTCAGGAGCGGATGGCGCGTTCTAGCGCGCCACGGGCACCTCCAGCTCTGTCAGCAGTTTTTCCACGCGTGCTTGAATGTCGTCCCGTATTTCTCGCACGGATTGCAGCGTCTGTTCGGCGGGATCGTTGACCACCCAGTCCTCATAGCGTTTTCCCGGATAGATCGGGCAGGCGTCACCGCAGCCCATGGTGATCACGGCGTCCGCGGCACGCACAACCTCGTCGGTCAACGGTTTGGGGAACTCCTCAGTGAGGTCGAGACCAAGCTCCTTCATGGCTTCGATGACCATGGGATTAATCTGTTCCGCTGGATCGGAGCCCGCCGAGCGGACACTCACCCGTCCCTGACTGAGATGCGCGGTGAGCGCTGCGGCCATTTGTGACCGGCCGGCATTGTGTACGCAAACGAAGAGGACTTCAGGCTGCTCTTTTGCAATTCGACCTTCTGCTTGGGCCAGTGCCTTCAGTCGCTCGCGCGCAAATCGATTCACGAACACGGGCACGAAGTCTCGCACGCGCGAACCTTCCAGGGCTGCGAGTGATTCGTGGACGTATCGCTCGACGGTCTCGAGGCTAAATATGCCCTGAAACTCTCCGGCGAGATTGCGGATGGTCCGCCTCAATATCTCATCACGCTCCCAGTTCATCACCATGACGACCTCCTAGATTTCAGCTTCGCCGCGGGCGGTTTTTTGGACCGATTCATCACGGCGGTGTCCATTCCGTTGCTGTGAGTTGATCCGCGGCGTTGCTGCCTGCTCCGCCGTGGCAAGTTTGGGTTGTTCCTGGCGAACGCCGCGTGTGTAGACCAGTGCTCCAACCACGGCTCCAAGCATGGGTCCGACGATATAGATCCAGAATCCTCCCAGTGGCCCGGGGAAGGCAATGGGGCCGAATCCAACCAGGTACGCGACGATTCTGGGGCCAAGGTCGCGCGCCGGGTTCCAGCCGGCCTGGGTGACCGGCGCAAAGACGGCGATAAGCGCTGCCACGGTTGCGCCAATCATCAGCGGTACCAGCCCACGGGGTGGCGCCGATGGGTTGGCGGTGTCGGTGACCGCGAGGATCACCAGCATGAGCAAGCCGGTGCCCAGAGCTTCAACAAGCACGGCGCCCATGGGGGAGACGAGTCCGGCAGCCTCCGTGCTGCCTCCAAACATGGCCGCGTTTGGAAAATACTGGCCAAAGATCATCGCCGCGCGCTCACTACCAGGAGCCCCGCGCGCAAGCCCCTCGCGCGTTTCAAACCTGGCCAGCAGGGAACCAAACACGGCCCACACGGCCAGCCCCGCAACGATGGCGCCCACAAGCTGTGCCGCCCAATACAGCGGCACGCGCGACCACGGAACATCGCCCGGACGGACGACGGCGAAGGCCAGTGTAACCGCGGGATTCAGATGCGCACCGGAGAGTCCAGCAGTGCAGTGGATAGCCAGAGTCACGCCGATGCCCCACACCACCGCCACCTGCCAGAGCCCCTGGAGTGCGCCGGTAAGCACGGCACACGCCACTGACCCGGTGCCGATGAGCACCATCAAAAATGTGCCAAGCAGCTCACCGGTAATGATCGAACGCATGGATCTCACGCGCCCGGCTTGCGCGCCCGAACGAAGGCACTCACCACACGCCCGCCCGATGCCTCAAATCGCTGGAATTCCGGCTCGTTCCAATCCGCACCCTTTGTCTCAGCTAATGCGCGCGTATCGTAGACGCGCGTCACCTCGACATCGATGTCGGAGAAACCGGCCGCGGCTAGATTTCGGCGATACTCCCCTTCCTCCAGTGCCCCGGCCACGCAGCCCACCCAGGCTTCCATGTCTTTGCGCAGGTCCGAAGGCAGCTCACCCTGAACGACTACATCCGAGACCGCGAAGCGCCCGCCCGGCTTGAGCACGCGAAATGCCTCGCGGATGACCTGCTTCTTATCGGCCGAGAGATTGATAACGCAGTTGGAGATGAGCACGTCCACTTCATCGTTCGGAAGCGGAATGTCTTCGATGTGTCCTTTCAAGAATTTCACGTTGGAGAGGCCAGCCGTGGCGCGATTACGTTCGGCCAGGGCGAGCATCTCGTCAGTCATGTCAAGCCCGTAGGCAAACCCCTCCGGGCCAACCCGTCGTGCTGAGAGGAGTACATCGATACCGCCGCCGCTTCCGAGATCCAGCACTTTTTCACCCGGCTCGAGCGAGGCGAGTGCGGTGGGGTTCCCGCAGCCCAAGGATGCCTTCACCGCGTCACCAGGCAACACCGCTACCTCATCACCGGAGTAGAGGTTTGACGTGATCTGACTCGCATCTCCGGCATCAGTGCAGCAGGAGGTGGAACAGCATGCAGACTCCACCGCGGCGACAACTGCCGCTTCGTCTGTGCAGCATTCTGGTTCACAGCACGCCGCGTCCAGCACAGCCTGGGCCCGCTCGGCATACTTTGACCGCACCGTCTCACGGAGCTCCTCCGCAGTACCCAGCGGTAATGATTCGTTTGTCATCGTTCATATCCTTTCATAGACACTCATCTATGTCGTGTTTGAAAAAAGGGGCAGTTTAGCGAGCGCTGGCCAATTCTGCCCGTGTCGATTCATCCATCAGCGTGCGTACAAGTGCCAACTCATCGTTGCGCGCCGTGTAATAGGCCCACACGCCGCGCCGAGAGACCGAAACCAGCCCCGCCTCACGGAGGATCTTGAGGTGGTGCGATATGGTGGGCTGGCTCAATTGAAAGTTGGTCACAATGTCACATACACAGATGGCGGTGGTCTGCGCCGCGATCAATCGGTATACCTCCAGCCGCGTTCCATCTCCCAGAGCTCGAAATACTCGAATGAGCCGTTCTCGCTGGGCCGGTGTGAAACTGAGTGCAGGAATCACCGGAGCGCGAATCGCACATTCAGCTTGGACTGGCTCTTCTCTCACAGAGATAGTCTATATCAATACATTGATAATCGTCTATATCCAGGCTCTCAATGGGAGCGAAGCGGGGTTCTCCCGGACCATGTATCCACGCTCAACCGCTGACAGGGCGGGCAGCCAGGCACCGGAATGATGACTCTGATCCGGATGACGATCCGTTGATCGAGAGCGAGGGTTCATGACTCAGCACCCTGCACCTACCCCGGAGTGTGATGTGCTGAGTGGCCGCGCCGACTCCTCCCGTTGGACTATGCCGCGAGCAGTGAGGGCCTGGAAGCGCACCTGACCGCTCATGACCACTTGCTCCACCCGTGGCACGCTTCCACGGAGATCTACCACCACGAGGTCCGCGCGCTTCCCGGGTGCAATGGATCCAATTTCATCGCCGCGATGGATGGCCCGTGCGGGATTGAGTGTGACCAACCGCGTCGCGCTGGCGATGTCGAGGATGTTCTGCTCCACGACCGCGGCCACGGCGTAGAGCAGCGCGGGTGAGAAGTAGTCGGCACACAGCACGTCAACCAGACCCTCGGCCAGCAGTTCCAGGGCGCTGATATTGCCCGATGACGAGCCGCCGCGCACCACATTGGGCGCGCCCATGACAATTGTCATCCCCAGATCGCGCTGGCGAAGAGCGGCCTCCCGGTTGATGGGAAACTCGCCAATCCGGGCGCCCGCGGAAAACATCTGCTCCGCCCGCTCGGCTGAATCATCGTCATGCGACACGAGCACGAGATCACGTTCTTGGCGCAGCAAACGCACCCGCTCCAGCACGTCAATGGCGATATTGGGTTGCTCACGCGCCCGATCGATCTCGCGCTGAATGTTGCGCTCCGCCTCCTCAGCGGATTGCCCCACCACCTTCTGGAGGTACAGTTTGAGGCCCTCGGCATCGCGATACTGGCCCTGGCCGGGCGTGTGGTCATTCAAAGAGATCACCGGACACACGGCCCCTTCGGCCGCGCGGATGACGTGCTCAATGCTGTCCCGATTCCAGAGATCGGCTCGATAGAGCACGTCATGCGTAACCAGCGGATCCCCGCACGCGGCGTAATCACGAATCTCCTGGACCCGTTGCGGCGCGTCCTCTAGGCGCCGCTCCTTGCGATCGTAGTTGGCAAAGAAGATCGCGTGCAGCTCCGTGGTCACGCCGCTGGCCGCCAGGCGTCGGTCCGCGGTATCCAGGGCCAGCGGCAGCGGGAAATTGGACCTGGGGCGCGGATTGATCTCCAGTTCCAGCGCATCGTTGTGGAGGTCCACGATGCCGGGCATGACCACACGACCGCTGACATCGATTACCTGTTCATCAGCGGAGATGCCGGCCGGGTAGGCGCGCGGCTCAATCGCCACGATATGGCCGTGCTCAACCACGACGCTCGCGGCATCCAGAGTGGTGTCCGGAAACACAACCACGCCGCCAGAGAGAATCACGCGCTGTTCCATTACGGCTCCTGAGCTTATCGATCTGAATCATGCGAGCGGATGGTAGATACAGCGTAGCCCCGAGCTGCCCGTATGCAGCTCGGGGCTACGCGGATGCGGAGAGAGTCCCCTAAAAAATTGCTTTGCCCTTTTCGTCAAACTGCAGGTTGATCGCCGTGGCGGCCCGACGAACGAAGTTGTAGGCGGACGTTTCCACTGGGATCAGGGGCCCTTGCAGCTCCATCCCTTTCAGGATGTCCCGATCGAGAAATTGACCCATGGCGGATTGCAGCAGGGACACGGCCTGCGGATCAAGATCCGGATGGACCGCGAATGGGCCGTTTGGAATGGGGTCCGAGATCTTAAGGATTCGCAGAGCGTCTGGAGCAATCACGCCATTGCGAATGGCCGAATCCACGGAGATGTTGTTGCTCGCACCACACGGCACCTGGCCATTGGCAATGGCTAGGATCGAGTTCTGATGATTCCCCGCGTACCGGCCTCTCACGTCGCGATTCGGATCCATACCTTCTTCAATCAACATGACCCGGGGGAAGAGGTTGCCTGACGTTGACGCGGGGTCAACGAACGAGAAGTCCTGCCCACGGACATCCTGGACTGATTGGACGGGAGAATCCTTCCCCGCGAGAAGCAGGGAATTGTAAGAACCAGGGGTCACCCCGTCCGCGGAGTCAACCATGATCGGCACGGCCCCAAACTGCTGCTCCGCCAGGAGGAACGACAGCGCTCCGTAATAGCCAGTCACCGTCTGCTTGTTGCGCTGCGCCTCAACGAGGGCCGCGTAGCTGGTGGTAATGGCAACTTCGTTGCCCACGCCGATCCGCTCAGAGATGAAGTCGGAGAATACCTTTAGCCGACTCCGCTGTTGGACCGCGTCTTCCAGAGGAATGAAACCCATGGAGAGAGTGGGCACTGAAGTGGGCCAGCCATAGGTGTTGTACTGGGCACGGGCAATCCCCGGCGTCTGGCCGAAGACGCCAAATCCTGCTGCCAGCATGCCTGCTCCGGCAAGACCAAGGCCGCCACGGAGCACCCTGCGGCGCGTCGCGCGCCGCTGAAGGGCCTCATGCAACAGGTCATTCGATCGAGTCATTGATATTGCCTCCGCTTTCTCTATCCACTTCGTGTTGGACGACACAGCGCCTAGATGATCCGATTGCGCACAAACGCGCTCACCCTATCAATTGCGGTGACCATGATGATGATCTCAAGCAGAATCGTGAGGACTTCGTGGAATTTGAATTGACTGAATGACGCCTGCAGCTCGAATCCGATTCCGCCGGCGCCCACGATTCCCAGAATGGTGGCCGACCGAACGTTGGCTTCGAAGTCAAGGAGCGTGTACGAGACCATGAGTGGCAGGGCTTGCGGAAGCACCGCGAAAGCGAATACCTGGAGCGGATGGCTACCCGTCGCCCGGATCGCCTCCACAGGGCGGGGGTTAATGGCCTCAATCGCTTCGGCGTACAGCTTGCCCACCACACCCAGTCCGCCAATTCCCAGCGCCACAACGCCCGCAAAGGGACCAAACCCCAGCGCCGCCACAAAGATGATGGCCCAGACGAGCTGCGGAATAGCGCGCACGGTATTCAGGACCATTCGAGCTCCGCCGTACACAATCAGGTTGGGTGCCGTATTTCGCGCGGCCACTAGTCCGAATGGAAATGCCAGGATGACCGAAAGAATGGTGCCCAGCACGGCCATCTGGAGGGTGGCCACGATGGGTTCAATCATCTTGAGCCAGGCGGCGTTGTCGGGTGGCCAGAGGCTTGCGAAGAACCGACCCATTGCCGGGAAGCCGCGCTCCAGCTTTTGTAAGTTGATCTCGGTCCCCTGGATGCACCAGGCCAGGACGATGAGAGCAACGAGCCAGATACCCAGGGTTGTGATCGAGGGCGGATTGATGGGCGCAAGTACCCGGCGCCGGAGATCGGGTGTGAGTGTTTGCGTACGTACGGATTCAGCGACAGCCAACTCAGTGACTCCCTATGCCGCGTTTACAGGTTGTGTCAGTCGTTCATCGCCAGGCGCCGCATCCCCGTTGCCAGAGAAGACCGCGGCGCTGCTCTTGTACACGCGCAGCATGGCTTCTTCATCCAGGTCACTCGGTGGGCCATCAAATGCGATGATGCCATCGGCTAGGCCGATGACTCGGTCGGCAAAGCTGCTCGCGAGGCGCACGTCGTGAATGTTGACCAGGGTTGGGATGCCGGTCTCTTTGGCCGTGCGATGTAGGTCGGTCATCACGCTCCACGCCAATTCCGGATCGAGCGACGACACCGGCTCATCGGCCAGAAGTGCCACGGGCTCCTGCGTCAGCGCTCGGGCGATGGCCACACGTTGCTTCTCCCCGCCACTCAGCGAGTCCGCACGTTGCATGGCTTTGTGCGCCAGGTTCACGCGCTCCAGCGACCGCAGCGCGATCTCACGATCACGTGTGGAAAACCAGTACACGCTGCTGGCAAACGGAGATAAGTGACCGAGCCGCCCAGCGAGCACGTTGTTCATCACGGACAGGCGATCAACGAGATTGAACTCCTGAAAGACGAAGCCGACCCGACGCTGAAGTGCCCGGCGTTCCGATGCGTTTGACATGGTCACCCGGGTCTTGTCCAGTGTGATCTCACCCGCTGTGGCCGGCAACAATCCGTTCAGGCAGCGCAGCAGTGTGGACTTGCCCGCGCCGCTGCGCCCAATGATGCAGGCAAATTCGCCAGGCTGAATTTCAAACGAAACGTCTTTGAGCGCCTCGTGGCCGTTAGGAAATCTGAGTTGGAGATGGCTGACTGAAATCATGAAGTGTCCGCAGTGGCCAGTGTGGTGACGCGGACATGGTATGGCTCGAAGTTAATGGGATGGTGAACGCTGGCGGCGTCTCACCTAATGTCAAGATAAACGCGCGTGGGTCACTGGTCAGAACTCGGGTAGGGCTTCGGCTCGTAGTGCGGAATTCATTTCGCGGTCCCTCGACGACAATCTGGCGCAAGGTGTCCGCGAGAGGACGGCGGAATAAATTGCGCACTACGAGCCTGGCTCATCCCTCGAGTTCTGAACAGTTCCTCCTGGCGTTCTCGCTTGACGAGCGGACGCCCCGTGGTTCAAACACGAAATACACGCAGGACATCATGCCTTCAAGGTGGTGCCGGAGGGTGCGATGCTCCGCCGTCACATCTTTGCGGAAATGTCATCGATGAGGCCGAAGGCGGGCCGAGCGGGATGGAGGTGGATGCGGCCGGGAGTGTGTTCTGTACCGGCGCGGGGGGCTCAGGTTATTTGAGGCGGACGACACCTCACTGGGCATGCTGCGTTTGCCCGAGATACCGTCCAATGTGGCCTTAGGCGGAAGTGATATCAAGAGCCTCTTTGTGACGGCGAAAACCTCGGTGTACGCGTTGCAGGTCGGAACACCGGGACTTGCGCATGCACGTTTTTCATAGAAGTTCTCGCGGCAGGGAATCATTCCCTGCCGCGATGAAGCGGTTCAGTCGATGCGTGTGGCGATTGGTCACGTGGCTTGGTGAGGCATCGAGGTGGTTCTGTCCGTTGGGCTCGTGCAGGTCCAGGCGAGCGGCGAGTCAGGTTGCTCCGGGCTCTGTCACGTTGACGGCCAAGCAGTGGTCCCCTGGAGTACACGCCCGAAGCCAATGACCTGTGACTGTTTAGTCATCGTTCGATACTGCCCCAAAGCCTTCGCTATCTTCGATGGACGCATTTGTTGGACTGGAGAGCTGGACGAAAAACGTCTCGGTTTGTTCTGTAGCGGTATCACCATTGATCGTCACATCGATAGTCAAGTCGGTTTGGCCCGGGGCGAAGGTGAGCGTGCCGCTGGTGGGCACATAGTCATTGTCAAGCGCGGTGGCCGTGTTATCCGCGGTCGTGTAGTTCACCGTCACTGTTTGAATACTCGCCGGACTCATCGTGACATGAAACGTGACTGTCGTCGTTCCCGAATCACCCTCGAGCACAGCCGATGGATTATCGATCGACAACCGCGGTCGGTCACGGATAGTGCCCGTGGCCTGCGAGTTACTCAGGATTGCCCCGTTCGTCGGGTTTGAGATGTCAACGCGAAATGTCTCCGTTAGGGCATCAATGATACTGAGATAGTTACCGCAGATGGCGACATCGATGTTCACGGTGGGCGGGTTCTGGTTTGCCGTAATCGTCACGGCACCGGAAGCCGGGGCGTAATCAAACGTGGGTTCAACAGAGCCGCAGGGAGCCCCGTTTGTTGCTGTGATGTCCGTTGTGGCGTAGTTGACCGTGACACTCTGATCGAATACGCGGGAAAGGCTTACCGGGAAGCTCATCGTTGCGGTGGTGCCGCCCTGGGGCTCCACGACCGGGTTCGGAGCGCCAACACTATCGATGGAGACGATGACCAGCGACGTGGGCACCATGGTCGGTGTCAATGTCGGTGTGCTGGTCGGCGTATTTGTGGGGGTGCTCGTAGGTGTATTTGTAGGTGTGCTAGTGGGCGTGCTGGTAAGCGTATTCGTGGGGCCGCTGGTGGGCGTAGTCGTGGTCGTCTGTGTCGGACCGGGAGATGGCGTTCCTGTTACGGTCGCGGTCGGCGTCGCTGTTTGGCTTGGCGTCGGGCTGCCGGTCAATGTTCCGGTTGGGTCCGGTTCGAGTACGATCGCCGTTCCGTTTCCGTATCCATTTGTTATTGGATCCTTCATCAAGATTGAACCGAACCCGGCAATAATCCCTGTCTCGGTCGGTGAGCCACCCGGGTTGATCCGGATTCGATTTCCCACCGCGAAGCCTGTCGGCGGGCAGATCTGGAGCTCAGTTGCACCTGCCGCGACCGAAGCGATGAGCTGAGTCCGTCCGGGCGTTGGTGGAGGGCAGTCTCCTGCCGCGATCGGACCCGGGCCGCGGGTATCTTTTTCGCTAGAAGGCACTGAATTGTGCTGCGAGAATTCCCTTGAGCCCGTATTGAAACCAGGATTCTTGGTTCCGTCTTCATCCGTGGGCAGTTCCGTGATGACGTTGAACAACGAGTCGGTCAAACGGAAGGGCTCAATGATCGTGTTTCCGCGGGCCGTGTAGGTCACCTTCGTGCCAACGTTGACGAGTTGACCCTCAAATGGGAACTCTAGGCACTGGGTCCGCACCCTCACTGATGCACTCGGCGGTGCATCACACCGCTGAAGTGCCAGGACAATCGTCCCGTTCGCGTCTACATAGTGCCCAAAGACCGTGCCACGCACGAGAGCCACGGTGCCGGCAGACTCCACTCTGTATGACGACGCGGGGTCTGTGAGCGCCACAACCCTGTGGACCGTGGCACCAACGACACTGGCCACAGTGATATTTGCTCGGCTTCCCTGACCGCTGGCCTCTAGGATGACAATGGTTGTGTTTGACCCGAGCTCCAGTTCCGAGCCCTCAAAGAATGTTACCAGCGCCCCAGCGTTGTCCATCGTCGAGACCTGGTCGCCTACGCCCAACGGCAGGCCTGAACGTCCCGCGCCAAGCGGCGTACCGTCTGCCCGTAGCACCGCCACGGTGCCGCGCAGCACTGTCAGGGTGGCTCCCGTGCTCACCTGGGCTTCGCCTGCCAACGGCAGCATAAGCCCGCCCAGTAGAAGTCCGGCCAGAACCACCAACCTTAGTGACGTACTCATAAGCCGCGTTGTCATACTCATCACTTGTAAGCTTCACCGTGTTTTAGGCGCAGAATCGCAGGGCGATCATATACGATCGGGACAGCCTCTCCTTACCGATTGCCTCGAAGCTCAGATGTCCGAGCTCGCTCTATATCCAGCCGAACTGGCACTTGACCCGTGCGAGTCACCGCTGCCCGGACCCCTACCGCAGCAGGTAGCGTTGTATCTTGCCGGTGGGTGTCTTGGGCAACTCTGTCACGAGACGGATCCAGCGCGGGCATTTCAGCGCGGAGAGGCGTGCGCGGAGAAACTCGTCCAGATCAGTAGCCGAGGCCGACTCTGATCCCGTGACCACATAGGCGCAGGGCTTCACGAGCCCATCGTCATCCGGTACTCCCACTACAGCACATTCACTGACGGAGGGATGCGCGAGAAGCACAGACTCAATCTCGAGCGGTGCGACGTATTGCCCATTGACCCGCATAAGGTCGTCCGCGCGACCGTGGAACCAGTAGAAGCCATCCGCATCGCGATGATAGGTGTCGCCGGTGCGGAGCCATGTGCCCTGGAACGTCTGCCGAGTCTGTTCACGCTTGTTCCAATAGCCCGCGGCCGTACTGTCTCCCTTGATCAGCAGATCTCCAATCTCCCCATCCGGCACTGGAAGCTGCTCGGCCGTCACAATGCGTGCCTCATGTCCCGGGATCAGTTCACCGCTGGATCCCGGCTTCACTCGACGGGGGAAATTTGAGATAAAAATGTATCCGAATTCAGTTGAGCCAATGCCATCCAGAAGCTCCACCCCGGTCCGCTCCTTCCAGCGACGGTAGAGTGCAGCCGGCAGCGCCTCTCCAGCGGAGACCGCGAGACGCAGCGAGCGAAGATCTGGGAGGACCGTCACATCCTCCATGTGCCGGAGCAGTGCAGCGTAAAAGGAGGGCACCCCAAAGAAGATCGTTGGCTGACGGTTGCGGATGGCGGTGAGTACGGTGTCGGGTTCTGGTCTGTCGGGAGTCAAGACGACGCTGGCGCCCACGGAGAGTGGGAGGTAGAGCGAGTTCACCAGCCCGTAAGAAAAGAACAACCGAGATGCGGAATAGGTACGGTCAGCGGAGGTGAGTCCAAGCACGTGCTCAGCATACGGACGGATGCAATGAACCATGTCTTGATGGAGATGCACCACGCCCTTGGGGCGCCCGGTGGTTCCTGAGCTGTAGAGCCAGTAGGCGGATTGGTCCCGATGGGTTGAGGCCGGAGGCAGGTTGCCGGGACTGGTGGCCATCAGCCCGTGGAATGAGATGGTGCCGGGCGGCGCCGTGCCGGCAATGATGACAGTTCTGAGTGAAGAAGCCCGGGTCCGAACGGAGTTAATGCGTTCCCAGAGCGTGTCATGAACCACCAGTGTCGTGGCGCCGCTGTCATTGAGGTAATAGGCGTAGTCGTCAACCGCGCTCAGTGTATTGATGGGCACGGGCACGGCGCCCATGCGCATGGCGCCGAGAAACGCGGCCAGAAAATCGCGTCCATCTGGCAGAAGGATCATGACGCGTTCTTCAGCACGTACGCCGAGACTGAGTAACCCGTGCGCGGCTTGATTCACGATCTCAGCTAACGCAGCGTAACTGAGCTGGGCTGTATCAGTGACTACGGCGGGGCGCTCACCGCGACCCGCCAGGAGGTGGCAGTCCAACAACGCCGTGGTCATGTTAAACGTCTCGGGAATGGCCTCCGGCATGAAGGCACGTACCTCTAGGTCACGGCGCCAGGATGGAAGCGGGCTGATCATGGATGTTTCCGAAATTCGCGCGCGGCCCGGTTAGTGGAGCCAGCCTTGTGCGTCGCCGTCCATGATCTGGCCAATGAGCTCGGTGCAGTCCTGGATCACCTTGTCAGTCAACGCTGGATCATCATGTACATGACGGAGCCCCTGGCCGGTGGCAGCCTGAAGCGTGACCACAACCTCTCGGAGAAACAGGTCAAGCTGCTCAGTATCCGCGTGCGGTTCCAATCTTGACTCCTGAGTGCTGAGTGCTGAGTGCTGAGAGGCGGGAGGTGGGAGGTTGCACCCAGACACCGGCCTCTCGCCTCTATAGATACTTCCGCCCAATCCATGGATCCGGGACGGTGAGTCCCATTGATTCGATCAATGGGTTGACCTCATCCATGTATTGCTGCCGAGCTTGTTCATTGGTTCGTCGCTTGAGTCCCCAGTGAATGAACCGGCCTGACCGCGCCGAGCCGGACTGTCCAAACATGTCCAGAGCTTGAACGTACCAGTAATCTACAGCTCTCTGGATTCGTTCTTTGGATTCGCCACCTTTCGCCGCGAGCTCGGCGGTGCGCGTCTCGCCGAAATCGATATGCCCCGCCTCTTCCTCCATCACTTTGGATGGCTGCTCCAGAATGCGAGCCAGCGGAGCGTAACTTGCGCCAAAGAATTCCTCGAGCTGGTAGCGGCCGATGCGGTCAATGAGGAAGCCGAAGACAGCAAAGTCTTCCCAGGTGGAGATGCGCCCACGGAACGCACTCACGAAGCGCTCACTGTTGGGCTTGCTCAGCAATGGAGCCGTGTCAATTCCCAGCTCATTGGCTAGGCGCGAGAAGAGACGAAAGTGATCGATCTCCTCCGCCGCGGTGCGCGCCACAACAAGCTGGTCAATCCGGCTGGGCGCGGTTGGCAGGATGTCCTTGATATAGAGATGTGGCCCGCCAATCTCGCAGTCAGCCTGGATGGTCAGCACGCGCTTGAGCAGATCCACATACTCTGGATCCGCGGTGTCGATATCCTTGAGCTCAAGCTGATCCATGAATGGCGGCCCTCCCGCGGACCCTGATAGCGGTGCTCCGGCAGATACCGGGCAATTGCAGTATGAAGAAAGTGTACCCCAGCCGAGAGCTGGCAAATCATCAACGCATGTCCTGGTAAGTGTTCAGATTCCATGGGACGAATGTTCACCGCGGAGACCCAGAGTTCCTTCGTCGTCCTCTCAGGGTCTCCGAGTCTCCGCGGTGAACATCTCTGGAGAGGTGAACAGCTACCTGGACCACCAGCCGCTTGACAACAATTCCGGAACCGTAGAAGAATGCCCGCTCAACGAAGGTAACTCAAGATCTGTCCCGGCCAAGTTCTTGTGAGGCTCGCTTCGGGCATTGGTGACCCTTTCTCCTCGACAACCCGGCAGCTCAGCCACGCGGCTCTGGCGTGGTGTGGTTGTCTTCGCGCTGCTCACCGTATTTATTTCAGGAGTGGGGTTACAGGTCCTGCCGAGTGTGCAGGCACTGGCAGTGGTGACCACCATATCGCTTGGAGCCAATTCAGAGCCCTACGGGATCAGCTTCCATCCGGGGAACAATCTTGCCTATGTTGTTACCGCGGGTTCGGGAAATGTGCGCGTGGTGGATACCACCACGGATACCCAGGTGGGTTCTCCCATCGCTGTGGGCGGTCAGCTCAACGCCATACAGGTCAATCCCAACACCAATCACATCTTTGTGGGAAGAGGCGATGTGGATTCCATCGCTATGATCGACGCGAGCAACGGAAACACCACGAGCCCAATCAGTGTTGAGAGCGGTCCTGGCACGTTAGGGGTCAACCCAGCCACAAACAAGGTGTATGTGGCAAATCAACTCGGCCACAGTGTTTCAGTCATCGATGACTCCGGCTCCAGCCCATCCGCAATCGCGACGATAGCAACAGGTGGAAACCCTATAGGAGTTGGGATCAATAGCACAACCAATCGAGTGTACATTGGTGATTCCAGTGGTGCGGGCAGTGCTTTAACTGTCATCAATGGCGCAACCGATCAAGTGATCACCTCGATTCCACTACCGGATGGAAATGCCTACGCGGTGGCCGTGAACGAAGTTACTAATCAGATTTACGTCACGCATAGTTCCGGAACGGGCATCAGCGTATTCGATGGAACCTCGAACTCGCTGGTTATCCACATAGATTTGGGCGGGCCCACGGCGGGGCTTGCCATTAACCCTACGACCAATCGCATCTACGTTTCGCGGTTGGATGCTGGTGAGGTGAAGCTTGTTGACGGTGCAACGAATAGTGTGATCGACACGTTGGCCATTTCCGGCGGGCCGTTCTACATGGCGCGCCATCCGGGCACGGGCAAAGTCTATGTGACGCGCCTCGGAGCCCACGCTATCGACGTGCTGGACGGCGCAGAGCCAGGAATCTCGGGTACGCCGACAGCAGTACCAACAGCCACGCAGACCAGCGCGCCCACGGTGAGCGCCACGGCCACCCCCACCATGGAACTAATGGCGACATTCACACCGAGCCCCACGGCCACATTGGAGCCCACGGCGACGGAATCACCTCTGCCAACGATGACTCCAACGGCGACATGGACGCCCGGCCCGAGGGGAAGCATTGCCTGGACGTCCGCGGCGAACATGCCCCGAGCGCGCCGATTCTTCGGCTCGGTGGAGCTGGGCGGTCTGATTTACGCCGTGGGTGGCGATCTCAATGACACGGCGCTCGTTGCCGCTGACGCCTATGACCCCAGTGGGAATACCTGGGCAACCATCGGGGACCTGCTTACGGCTCGCCGACATCACGGCGTGGCCGCGCTCAACGGCTCGCTCTGGGTTGCCGGAGGTATTGACACGTTGGGCACGCACCTGGACAGTGTGGAGGAATACGCGCCCTTTGGCGGAGAGTGGCTATCACGGACTCCGCTCCCATCTGCGCGAACGCACCTTGCTCTGGCCGCCTCTGGGAACAAGCTCTATGCCATAGGCGGTGCGCAGTTGAGCTCACCAGTCCTCACCGATCGAAACGATAGCTACGATCCGAATGCTGACGCATGGACAGCCCGTGCCGCGCTCCCGAGCCCGCGCGGGCACATGGCCCTGGTCACCTGGCTCGATGGCACCATTTACGCCATTGGCGGACGAAATGACA
>JBJXFJ010000234.1:0-3697 GCA_046154735.1 Chloroflexota bacterium
ACCGCCCACGAGGACACGGCGAAGGCCTTGGCCGAGACGTTTGGTGCCGATCTGGCGTTCAATGATGGCGACCGCGCCGGTGCACCGAAGGCCACCAGGGCAGTCGCGCTCCGTCGCAGCCCGATCGCGCCCGTTACTGCTCGCGGTGATCCTGAAGGAACTCAAGTGTGAACCGTGCGCACAGGTCCGCATCCGTGACGGCAGCATGAAATGAATCGCCTGGGACCACGACAAGCCGTGAATCGGCAATCTGCTCCTGCCACGCCCTCGTCTCCTGGACGCTCGCTAGGCTGCTCCCCTCGGTGGTGATCACCAACGTTGGACACTTGATGCGCGGAACGTCATCTGTGATATCAGCCATGTTCACACCCGCGTGAAAGCCGATCGATGTCTCCACCGATGTGCGGCACATGAAGTCGACCCACCATTCCTTGGCATCGGCGGAAAACGTGCTGCCCAGCCGACTGCCCATGCTGGAGCTTGCCCAGGCGCGCATGGATTCTGCGCCATTGGTCTGAAGATCGTGTAATCGCGTGCGCAATGACTCCTGATCGGTGCGCGTTGGGGGCGGAGATCCCACAATGGTGAGTGTCTTGACCCTGTCCGGTCGACGGGCGGCACATGCACGGGCAATGGTGCCCCCAATTTTTGCTCCCACGAGGTGGAACTGCTCCACGCCTAACGAGTCCATCAACCGCACAAAGTCATCGATGACCAAATCGAGACTCCAGACGAACGAGCGCGGCATCGGCGTTGAGGCACCGAACCCCCGCATATCGGGGCGAACCGTGCGGAAGTGGCGGGCGAGCTGGGGAACCCAGCCGAACCAGGCCAGACCGCTCTCGCAGTTTCCATGAAGGAGGAGCACGGTTTCAGGCGCAGTCCACGGATCGGTGAAATCATCCGCTTCATAGTGCATGCTGAAGCCGGGCGCGAGCTGGAAATCAGACATCAAACCTACCCCTCTGCGAATCGCTCTCACCACTCACCTTTGCGCGGACGACGACTGGTGCGCGGCGCTAGAACTGATTGGGACTACTCCTGAACGCACGGTGCCTGTTCGACATGCTGAACGCAAGGCTGCGCGTGACGGATGATGTGGATGTGCTCAGCGAAACATCCAATAGAGCTCTGGTATCTTCCCGAACCGGAAAGTACTGGCTCGGATAGCTCGGCGCAGGTAGCTCGAAAGTGCTGCGGTGGTGTCGGGCATCTTGCCCGATCGTCCGGCCCGTCAGACCGGACACTGTCTGGCCAGATGCCCGATACCACCCTGCTCTCTACCGAGCAACGTCCGCTCCCTATCTATGAGTACGCTCCACTCCGACGACGACAGCATAGGACACTTCACTGGCTGCGCTCAGCACCATGACAACGGATACGTTCTTGTGCCGTCATGCTGACTTCCACTTTAGCCGAGGACAAGCCTTGAACGCGGACAGTTGACGCGCGTAGTGGGCGATATAATGCGGCCACACCCTAGTTGGGGGGATTGATTATGGGGCAACGAGCGGCGGACATTCGTGCGCAACTTGGCCACCCGGTCATCGATGGTGACGGCCACTGGCTCGAGTCGATACCGGTGTTCCTGGAGTATCTGCGCGAAGTCGGCGGCACGCGCGCCGTTGATCAGATACGCGCCATCTGGCACCACGGGAGCGAGTGGTACCGCGCAGATTGGCCGGAGCGCCACCACAAGCGGCTGCGCCGCACCATCTGGTGGGGCGTCACCTCCAACACGCGTGACAAGGCCACGGCGCTGCTGCCGGCCTTATTGAACGAGCGTCTTCCGGAGCTCGGCATTGATTTCGCAATCATCTACCCAAGTTTCGGCCTGTCAATCCACACCTACGCGGGCGATATCCAGCCAGCGGCTGCGCGCGCCTATAACATGATGACCTGGGATATGTTTGCCCCGTATGCGGATCGCTTCGCGCCGGTCGCAATCATTCCAGCCCAGACACCGAATGAGGCCCTGGCCGAGCTGGAATACGCGGTGGGCGAACGTGGCTTCAAGGCAATCATGCTGCGTGGCAATCAGGAGCGCGTCATTCCGGCCGCCGCCGGGGTTGCCGACCCGCGGAACGCGGCGATGTTTTGCGACAACATCGCCCTGGACAGCCAATATGACTATGAGCCGTTCTGGCAGCGGTGCATTGAGCTGGGCGTCGCGGTCACCCAGCATTCCGGCAGCCCCCGCTGGTCCGACCGCGCCTCGATCAGCAATTTCACGTACAACCACGTTGGGCACTTCGCTGAATCGAACCACGCGTTCGCCCGCGGTGTATTCCTGGGCGGGGTGGTGCACCGCAACCCCGGGCTCAACTTTGGCTTCATGGAAGGCGGCATCAGTTGGGCCTGCCAGCAATACCTGGACATGGTTGCGCACTGGGAGAAGCGCCGTCCGGACGGGCTGCAGTACCCGAGCGCTACCAATGTGAATGAGCTGCATCGGCTCATCGAGCACTATGGCGACACTCGGCTCAAGGCGAACGCCGATGCGATCATGGATAGCCTCGATGCGTTTCGCCCAGAGTGCAGCCTCACCGAGCTGGGGCGTCCCGAACACGTTGCGGACGACTTCGCCGCATCCGGCGTCACCAGCAAGGCGGACATTCAGGCGGTCTACGGCGAGAGCTTCTACTTTGGCTGCGAGGCAGACGACCCAGCCACCATGTGGGCCTTTGATCCACGGTTGGGCGCGCGCCTGCGGCCGATCTTCAGCTCCGACTTCACGCATTTCGATGTGCCAGAGTTCTCGGGGGTGATTCCAGAAGCATTTGAGTTGCTGGAGCACGGCTTCGTAACGGAGCAGAATTTCCGAGAGTTCACATTCTCCAACGCCGCTCGTCTGCATACCCGCGGAAACACCAGGTTTTTCGAGGGCACGGTGGTGGAGCGTCAGGTAGCCAACGAGCTCGGACTGAAATCGCCCCCCTGACGCATAGCCCGGCACCCTGGTCCCGGCAGTTCATTATCCTTCGGAACGAGCCGGTCCGCGGAGCCCCAGCGGTCCCTATCCAATCAGGGCCGGCCATCGAGATGACGGAGATTCACACCGAGGGATCGGGGCTTAGAATCGGGAATCCCTGGTCGGGGGTTGAAATCCATTTCCGCCACCCCCTCGCTTGATTTCCGCGAAGCTCCTGGCTGCGCTGCACCACTGATCAGGATCTCGTCTCGACTCTAGGTTAACAACGCAGGCCACCTCGCACAAAGCGGCCAACATTCACAGACTCGCGTGAATTTGTTAGCTCCTTGACACACCCAACTTCGCTCGAACTCGTGCCGACCGGCGTTGTCGGCGCCGCTGCAGTGATAGTGGGAGTCCCGTTCAGGACAGCAATGACCTTAATCCCAAGCTTCTCGCTGCGCCCGCCGGCCGCATCGATGATCATGTCCCGCCGCAGAACGCGTATCCGTTAGGCACAACGAGCATCGAAAAGGTGGAGGATGGCGAGGGTGATGCGCACTGTTTGCTACGCTCGACCATCGGCCCTACCATTACGAAATGGGAGCCCTTCGGTATTCTATCAACGTCACATTGGACGGGTGCTGCGATCATCGCGGAATAGTCGCGGATGAAGAATTGCATCGTCACGCAGTCGAGAACCTCACCCGAGCCGATGCCCTCCTCTTTGGCCGGGTGACATACGAAATGATGGAGGAAGCGTTTCGGTCACCGCGGACGGGAGCG
>JBJXFJ010000237.1:0-19266 GCA_046154735.1 Chloroflexota bacterium
CGGGCGTCTTGCCCGACAGTCTGGTGCGTTCCTGCTCGTCGCCGCGCGATAAGTTTTTCACTGTCGGGCAAGATGCCCGACACCACCAGTGGCAGGGGAACCCCACAAACCAATTTGGACGGTGCACTAGAGGGTATGCGGACCGCACTTTAAAGCGCCGTCACGCCAAGACCATTCATCATTTCTCGACGTTATCGAGATGCAGACGCTTGCCCAGAAACCGCACGCAATTGATCGGCGGCAGATGGTTCGATAGGCAGGTCCAGGTGTCGCCCTGATTTTCTGAGATCCAGGCCGACCCGGTGGTTGAGCCGAAGGCGAGTCGGGTGCCGGTGTCGTCCACATCCATACCGTGCCGATAAACCAAATCGTAGGCGTGCTGCTGAGGCAAGCCCTCGCGGAGGATGTCGAATGATTTGCCGCCATCGCGGGTGCGAGTGACCACGAGCTGGCCGTTCACGGGGATGCGTAGCTCGTCCTTTACAGCAGGCACAAACCAGGCAGTGTCAGGGTCATCTGGGTGCACGGCCACAGTAAAGCCAAAGGCGGATGGCTGCACATTAGGCACGTCTTCCCAGGTGAGGGCACCGTCGGTTGAACGGAAGATGCCATTGTGGTGCTGGGCCCACAGGATATTGGGTGCCGCCGGGCACTGAACCAGGTGATGCGGGTCCTGGACATTCTGCTCGTAGGCCTGGTCGGGAGGCATGTAATCGGCACGCATTCCCTTGGCGCGGGGCTCCCAGGACTGAGCGCCATCGGCAGTGTGCCAGACACCGCCGAGGGAGATAGCCACGGTGATCTGGCGGCTATCCAGAGGGTGCACGCAGACGGAATGGAGTGCGGGCAGATCTGTGCCGCCACCAAACCATCCCTTGCGCTCCTCACGGTCCCAGAGACTCTCCACCAACGTCCAGGATGAGCCTCTGTCCGTGGATCGAAAGAGCGCAGCGGGCGCGGTCCCGGCCCAGAGGACGCCCGGCTCGTCAACGCCGCCGGTTTCCAGAGCCCAGATCTGCGCCACCGAATCCCCGTTTTGCCCGGGCTCTGGCTCCGATCCGGGCACGCTGGGAGCGGGCTGACCAGGGAAAGCCGGAGCCTGGCATTCCTCCCAGGTGATACCGCCGTCTAACGAGCGATGGAGCTTTACGCCGAAATGGCCGAGCGCGAGCGCCGCGTACATTGAGCCATCTCGTGGGTCAGGGAGGACAACAGAAACTGGATCGGCCAAAAACGCGGTGCGAATGATGGACCAGCCGTTCCCCTGCCGCTCCAGCGTGAAGAGGCCCTTTCTTGTACCAATCAGGAGTATGTCACTCACGGTGTGCGCTCCGTTTCAAGTGTTGAGGCGCGACAATACCCCACGGTTGATTCACTGGTTGACTAGCCGCCGGAGAGTGCCTGCATGACATAGATCTCATCAGTCTCGCTCACGGTGTCACTGAGGGTGACCGTGTCTTTGATGCGTTGGCCCGAGACGAAGATAACCACGTGCTGGCGGACGCGGTTCTGATCATCGAGGATATAGCCACGCAATGGAGGATTGTGCGCGAACACCTCGTCCAACGCCTCACGCACCGTCTTGCCGGCGGACTCCCTGGGGGGCGCCGAAATGTGCCGCTGGAGGTTGGAGGTAAAGACGACCCGGGGCACAATCGCTTCCTACTCTGAATCCGACTTGTGGCGCCCATCGTGCGCTAGAGCTGATTATAGACACGCACGTGGATAATTTCAGAGAACGAACGTACGGGGCCCTGCGTCCGGGGAATGACCTGAGGCCGCGCGGTGGATTGGCTACAGTGACGGGAGAAAGGACCACTATCATGACTGACGTCGTTCGGGTGGGGCTCATTGTCCCGAGCTCTAACACAACCATGGAAACTGAGATTCCGGCGATGCTCAACCGTCGAGGTCAGGTCACGGGAGAGCAGTACACGTTTCACTCGAGCCGCATGAGGATGAAGCAGGTGACTCCAGAGGAGCTTGCTCGAATGGATGGCGAGAGTGACCGATGCGCGGCTGAGCTTGCCGATGCGCGTTGCGATGTGTTGGCCTACTCGTGTCTGGTGGCCATTATGGCTCAGGGCGCAGGCTATCATTGCCAGTCGCAAGAGCGCCTCTCCGCGGTGGTTAGCGCCAATGGCGCAACCGCGTCCGTGGTCACCAGTGCTGGGGCACTTCTCTCCGGGATCCACGCGCTGGGTGCCAAACGTGTGGCAATTGTTGCGCCGTATCTGAAGCCGCTCACGCGGCTCGTGGTGGACTACATTGAGTCGGACAATATCGAGGTGGTTGACGCGATCAGTCTGGAAGTTGCCGACAATCTCAAAGTTGGTCGCCTGGATCCACTGCAGCTTCCGGAGATCGCGGCGCGGTTGAACACTCGTAACGCCGATGCGATCGTACTTTCCGCTTGCGTCCAGATGCCCTCGCTTGCGGCCATTAAGATTGCAGAGGATCAGCTTGGCAAGCCAGTGCTCTCCGCGGCCACGGCCACCGTCTACGAGCTGCTCAGGACTCTCGGGCGCAGCCCCATGGTGCCGGATGCCGGGCATTTGTTGAGTGGCGCGATCCTGGCGGGCCAACCAGCCTCATAGGATAGGGACGTCTCCACGGGAGTCCAAAGCTCGGCCGTACCCGTATGTGTTCAGATTCCATGGGACGAATATTCACCGCGGAGACTCGGAGACGCAGAGTTACTTCGTCGTTCGCTCTGGGTCTCCGAGTTTCTGCGGTAAACATCCCTTGAGATGTGAGCTCTTACCTGCACCCGCGTTCTTTAGAGCTCTGCGAACCAGATTGAGGGCTCAATGGCCGCCCCGCTGGCTGCCTTCGCCTCGCGCAGGTGCCGCGGGCTCACGAATCGCTCGGCCGCGGCAAGCGTTTCAAAATCGTGCGTCACGGTGATTTCGTGATCATCTTCAGCATTACGAAACACGTTCTCGCCAATCACACCCATGGCGCGTCGCTCCGCGCCGAACGTATCGTACTGACTTCTCCACACTGCGTAATCCGCCACCTCGTGACGAAGGAACACTCGGACCATTGGTGACTCCAGTGCCAGGGGTGGGTCGCAGGGGTATCTCAGGCTCCGTGATGTGCCGATTCAAAGCGAATCAAGCAGCCGCGACTCCGAGCGGCTTATGACTGCGCTGTCTGGCTCGTGGACAGTTCAGTTGGAGTAGCTCGAACAAGCGTCGCGCAACTCAATCGCGTTCGGTGTACATTCTGACACTCCGCGGCCCTGGTTGCCACACATTCCTTCGACACTGTCTGGTAACCAGGGCCGCGCTATGAGCGCTACGATCCGCGAGTGTCGGCGCGCCAGATGTTCAGTCTGTGGCCTGGATGGATCAGGAGGTTCGCTCCATCTGACTCAACAAGTTCACCAGATCATCCGCGTGCTCTTCTTCCACGGCTAGAATCCCTTCGAGCATTCGCCGGGTGGTGGGATCGCCCTCGCCAATGTATCGGGCCATCTCGCTATAGGACTCAATGGCTATCCGCTCGGCCACCACGTCCTCACGGATCATCTCCACTAGCGTGTCACCTTCCACGTACTCCGCGTGGCTCCGTGAAGCAAGTCCATCCGGCGAGAAGTTGGGCTCACCACCAAGCTGAACGATGCGCGCGGCGATCTGGTCGGCGTGGCCTTGCTCGTCCGTGGCATGCTGAAGAAACTCCGCGGCCGCCGCGGGTGAGTTGATGCCAGTGGCCATGTAAAAATGCCGCTTGTAGCGCAAAACGCAGACAAGCTCGGTTGCGAGCGCCTCATTGAGCAGTCTGATGACCGTGGGTAGGTCTGAGCCGTAGCTTGACGTTACGGCTCCACGCTCAATGTGCTCACGAGCACGGGCTCGAAGTGTTTGAATATCAGAAAGGAATTCGCCGCTCATCGTTTCTCCTTGATATTGGGCGAGCGGGATCATCCGCTCCACGGCCCTGAATTTGATGCCCAGTACAGGCCGAGTCACCAATCAGGTTATGCGTTTGCCAGACTCGTGCCGGAACTGCCGCTGGCTTTCATGCGGCCTACCCACCTGAAGGACTAGAGAGATGAAATTCGCTCCATTCAGGTGCTATTGCCGCCGCATTCCGAGCAGCCGGGCCCGGGCTCAGCGCGGCGGAGCATATGCCCGAATGTCTAAGTTCTGTCTATGAATTGCGTATGAGTCTGCCGGCATGCGTGCCTATCGTGAAAGTAGCAGTTGGCCACACTGACCTCACGGTAGGAGATAACAAATGCAACGACAACATCGTCCATACGCATTTCCGCGATTCATCCGATGGATCGTTCCCACGCTTGCGCTCATTTCGAGCGCCTTACTGCTAACCGTACCTCTAGCAAGTGCCCAGGGGCAGCAGAACATTGTGCAAGTGGCCTCCGGAAATGCACAGTTCAGCACACTCGTCCGCGCCGTTCAGGCAGCAGGACTTGTTGAGACTCTGAGCGGCCCGGGGCCGTTTACAGTGTTTGCACCCACCAATGATGCATTTGCAAAGCTCCCCGCGGGGACACTTGACTCGCTACTCCAGAATCCAAGCCAATTACGGGCCGTCCTCACCTATCACGTGGTGGCTGGTCGAGTCACCGCGGCGGATCTTCCTTCCCGCCCGAGTGCGCCATCCGTCCAGGGGGCGGCACTGAATTTCACCGTCAACCCTGCCCGTGTGAACAACGCCAACATTGTGACGGCCGATGTTCAGGCCAGCAACGGCGTCATTCACGCTATTGATACGGTCCTACTTCCGCCGGCCGCTGGCCGTTCTGGCGGCATGGGGCCCGTGGCAGCAGCCTCGATGCTTGCGGGCATTGGCCTGGTGATGGGAGTGGGTGGCTTCTCACTCCGCCGACGATTCGGTCGGTAGTTCCCGTTGAACGGAGCGGCCGGGAACTGGGGAGCGTTCCGGCCGCTCCTCATTCCTGCGCCTGGATGAAAATATGGGACATCTGACTTCAATCACTCCGTCCGTCCATACGTCTCCCCGCTCGTCGGTGTGGATTGCTGGAAATCTGCTCCTGAGTGTTGGGTTTGTGCTGATGGGATTCGCGGCAGCCGTCCTCACATTCTCATACTGGACGGATTGGCAGCACGCGCGCAATCAGCCAGAGGGGCCTCCCCTGGAGCAGACGCTCCAATTAGAGCCGTCAAGTGCTCATGGCTTGTTTGAAGCTTTTAGTGCGGCCTCACTGCCGGGAGCCGCGGACGTCCGGGGGCTTGATTTGGTAGAAATTGACTCACTGTCTGCGTGGTCTTCAGAAACCAGATCAATCGAGCCCGAAGCTACAGATCCGCGGTTTTTGGAGACGCCAGCGGAGCTCAGAGATGCTGGCAGCACCGCATCGCAGAGCCTGATGACCCCTGACATGGGCCCACCTGTCTGGATGCGCATTCCCCGAATTGGTGTGAACGCACGCGTAAGTCAGGTGAGCACCGCGAACGGAGCGTACGAAGTTCCGGCGTGGGATATCGGACACCACTCGGACTCAGCTCTCCCCGGTCAGCCTGAGAATTCCGTTTACACCGGGCATGTGGAGACCATAGATGCGGGACGGGTTTTTTCCCGTCTTGGGCAGTTGAGCGCAGGTGATCGAATCAGTGTGTTTACTGACTCGCATCGCACGGACTGGGAAGTTGTTGACAAAGTGTCCGTCCCAAACGGTGAATTCGGATACATCTACCCGTCCGGAGATCGTCGGATTACGCTCTACACCTGCACGGGGCGGTTTGATCCGATCACACGGGACTACTCACATCGTCTTGTCATCACCGGTCGATTCGTCGAAGCTGTTGATCGGAGAGCCCGCTAAAGCCTCCATCAGTAGTAGGCTCGATTGATGGTGCCCTACGAGCGAGGGTGACTCCACCTTCGATACCGTGTGGCACGGACTAGAACTAGGCAGAGTCCGCCCGGCAATTTCCCGCGTATCATTTGCTCTCTGTTAAGAGCCTGACCGTTTGGAACATTGGACGCCATTGTCAGGCTCCGCACCCCACCCGACGCATGACTACTCAACGCAATTCGTTTCACTATTGCAACCCGGCGGGGGTCAGTGAAGTTGTGTGTTGCTCTGATTTGAACGCTTCTTACCGAGTCATCATCGTGTTGGTGAAGTGAGACCCTCATTGGTATGGTTACCGCTCAGAGTGCCTCGGATAGCTTGGTCCCGAGCATGGTCGGGTAGCAAGCCGAGGGTCGGTGCAGGGATCGGAGGCATGCTGGAGAATGATTGATCATGGTTCGCTCAGCGGTGGATCCTAATGAAGAGAGGGCAATTGTAGGAATGATGGGCCCAGAATTCAGTGTGCATCGGTGGCGTGGCTCGCTCAGGGTAGCATCCGTTTCTGTCGCGTTGACTGGGCTCCTCACCCTGGCTAGCATCACACTCTTGAACCCGGTCGCCCGCTCTCAGGAATTGCCTGAGGTGTGCAAGCCGCAGGCTCCCGTGGTTGAGCCGACCCCTGGCCGCTCCGTGGTGGTTGACCGTGGTCCGTCAAGCTGCCCCACCGTGGCGCTGACGTTTGATGCGGGTGCAGACCGGGGATACGCGGAGCTCATTCTGGATATCCTCCGCGACTCCGGTGTCCAGGCGTCATTTGGAATGACCGGGCTCTGGGCGCAGCAGAACACCGATCTCATTCAGCGCATGAATGACGAGGGGCATGAGCTGATCAATCACACCTGGCGCCATGGCTCGTTTACCGGGTTTTCAACAAACAGTCGGCCACTGAGTGTCGATGTCCGCGCGTCTGAGCTGGAGCGCACCGAAGAGCTGATCAAGGGACTCACTGGGCGATCCACCCAGCCGTACTTCCGTCCCCCATATGGGGACCTGAATGAGAGTGTACTCAAGGATGTGGCCGATCAAGGATATGACTACACCATTATGTGGACGGTGGACTCACTCGGCTGGAATCGTCTCCCGACGCGAGGCATCATCGATCGATGTCTCAGCCGCGCGCAAGCCGGCGCGATTTATATCTTTCACGTGGGAGCACAATCCGAGGATGCTCTCGCGCTTGGACCCATTATTGATGGTCTCCGTGAGCGCGGTCTGCAAACCGTGAAGATCTCTGAGATGCTGGGGTTGAGCCAGCCAGTCATATCACCGTCAGAATCTGAGTCCAGGTCCGCTCTGCCTGCAACGGAGCCAAATGGCCCACCTTAGAAAAGCAGAGCTTCCATTGCGGATCACTGCGCTTTAATGGCGACTGAGGGCGCGGGGGATTGACACGCTCCAACTGGAATTAATTTCACAGAAATGGGTTGATAATATTCAGAGCTCCTAGCCGACTAGCATGCTGCAAATCTTCGGTGAGAAGAACGGTACAGCGAGCTTTGCGGGCGGCGCCGATAATGAGTGCCTCCCAGAACGAAAGCTGGTGCAGACGATGGAAGTCAATTGACCCACTAGCTCCCGGCCAGGATGCAGTCCCTCCCCCTGCCTCGGGAGCGACCGACTCACAATCCCCAGCCGGATCACGTCGTTCACGGTCTCCTTGAACGAGCGCCCGGTCTGCAACGTCTCGGTGCGCAGCTTTTCGACGACGTCGTCATCCAGGGTGATCGTTGTGCGCATGAGGCCTCCTTCGTGGGTCTTCGGTGGGGCAGAATGAATGGCTATCGGGGTGTCCATAGACCCGCTCGCTGACGCATAGCATCATGATGCGAGTGTAGCATTGCCATGCAGCCCCCGAAGGCCTATGAAGGGTGCGCGTCAGAGCTTCCCGGCTCCACTGGGAGCGCCGCGATCCCTGGCGGTCCGGCCGCTGAGGGCCGCACCGCACTAACGTAATCAGCTACCGGGAGTCCGGGGAGCGGCCTCGACGGCCGGGCCGCCAGGGATGGCAGCGCTCCCAGAGGGGCCGGGCCGGCTTTGCCCCTGGGGGCCGGGAAGCTTTGCACCGCACCGGCCTATGAATCTTGGCTTGTCCAATCACCCACGACAATCGCGAGCGCCTCCCTCGGCCGTGCCAGTTGGGATCCTCTACCGCTGGACTGAAATTGCCCAAGATCACATGCACGCGCACGCCCCCTACAGGCAGGTGCGCCGTTCGACGCGGCAGGCAGGGGATTCACGACGGGCAGGTTTGCAGAACGGGCGAGGAGGCGCGTGCGGATCGCCTCAGGGGGCCGGCCGATTGACCTCAGTCAACACACCTGCCAGGTCGCCGCTAAGCATCTTCGCAACGGCGAGCCGGAGGCCCGGAAACACGCTACTCTCAATCATGCCATTCGTGTCAGGTTCAACACGGGTGTAGGCTCCCTCGTGCAGGCGCAACCAGTCGATCGCCTGGTCCTCGACGCGCCAGACAATGTACTCGCGCACGCCCGCCCGTCGATAGGCGCGGAGTTTGTCGTGCAGGTCGTAGGAGGCTGAGCTGACCGCGATCTCAACCACGAACTGCGGCGGGCCTTCGATATACCCATCGTCGTTCAGTCGCGGCCCACCAGGATCCTCGTGCCACAGGCACGCGTCGGGCTGGACCTCGTTGTCGACATCCAAAGTCACGGTTGCATTGTCGTGGAGACGCAGTTCAGGCTGCCGCGACAGGTAGAGACCAAGCCAAGCGATCATCCAACTGTGCGGCTCGGCGTGTCGAGCACTCACGGGAAATGGCACGTAGACCACTCCTTCCACCAGCTCGGCCTTTTTGATCTTGGGCGAGGCCAGATATCGTCGGTGGAACTCAGCTCGCGTCAAGCGGTCGCCCGACGCCAACTTCATTGGCTTCGTGGGTGTGATAGACATCGTGCGGCTCCGCCCGGAGGAATTGGTCTCATTGTACGCCCTGAATTCAGCGATGGCGTCATTGAACCACTGGCGCGCGTGTTTGTCGTCGTCCTCATAACGATACCCCAGACTCCTCGGCTGGTGAAGGTTGATCCGGTCCGCTGCGTGAAGAGGATCGAATCCCTGTCGAGCTCATCGCTACTTCCCACCGCTCAGTTAACCGTGCTTCGGTCGCTACTTCGGCATCATCAAGTTGAAGAGCTCGTCTGAAAAGGCCGTCGTGGTGGCGCCATGGATGTTCTCCCTTAGGGAGCTGACGATAGCCGCGGTATCAGACACTTGTCCCCGCGTAACGGTCGTTCAGCAACCGTCAACCTCGCTGGCAAGCAGAGGCGCGTCATGGCCGTGGGCTACTCCCGCGGCCAGCGCCACTGGGACAGTCGTGGGGCTGGGGCACCAGGAGAACCTTATGGGATAGTTGGTTGGGTACAGGCGGCGCCACCGGCAAAGCCTGTAGAATCGACCGTCGCCGTGGAGGCGCTGACGATGGTATTGCGTCCCGCCAGGTAGGCGATGACGGCGGCCGTATCCGTTGCCGTCCCGGCGTACCCGGGCAAACGCATGGTGCCATTGTTTCGCTGTCGAACGCGGATGTCTCCACCCGCCATGCTGCCGCCAAGCGAGTGCGTGAACGTGTTCTTCAACGCGCCCGCCCCGCCAACATCAGCGCAGACCGACGCCCCATCGCCAGTAGGCGAGGTGATGGCGGCTTGGGCGATGATGCCTTGGGACGCGTTGTTGGTTCCGTCCAATTTCACATCGATGTTGTTGCCAGTGATTGTGGCATTGATGGCTCCGGCCCCATCTTGACCGCTTTGCAGGGCAATCGCTCGCTGGGTTCCGTGGTAATCAATCGTATTGTTGGTGATCGCGAGGTTTATCGTTCCACCACCAGCGTTGAAAACGAGGATACCATCCGCGGTCCGATCGTTGCCGGTGGTGATCGTGTTGTTATCGATGCTGGCGTTCAACACGAATCCGTTATCGAAAGCCGATCCCAGCAAGGTCATGACAACGAAATCCGCAGCATTGGGGCTACTCAGCGTGTTGCCGTTTGCGTCCAGGCTCACTTGACTATTGTCGCCCGCACTCACAGACAATTGATCGTTGTTGCTGCTTGACGTGCTACCCGTTACCGTGAGCCGCATGATCGAATTGTCGAATGCGTCGGCTACGATTCCGCCACTGAAATTATCGCTTGAGCTCACGCCCGAGAACGTGATCGTGGCATCGGTCGTGCCTCGAATGCCGAAGAGGTAGCCGCTCGCTCCGCCAGAAGTAGCGCTTCCGCCAGTTATTGTCAGGTCGAGTGTCCCTGACTGCGTTTGAAGATTCAGGTTGTCGTCTCCGCTGCTGGTGATAGTCGTATTGGTGATCGCACTTGTTCCGGACATGTTGAAGAAGTGGATGCCGTCTTCATCGGGACCATCGCCAGCGTTTGAGATGCTGCTGTTGTTGAGCGTGAAGTTGGACACTGTGTTGCCGTTGATGCCTTGTTCGGTGCCGCCAGAGATGTTGAGGTTATCGAGTGTCGCTGTTGTGACGCTCTGAAGGTGGATCGCGGCGTTGGTATCGAGATTGTCACCAGTCGAAAGGCCCCCGTTTGTCGCGTCGAGGTCCACGGTCCCAGCATTAGTGAAGTCCATGTTCTTCAGCGTGATATTGCTAGCACTGATGAAACTGGCGCCGCGGTTCGTGGTGTTTTGAATCGTGCCACCGGAACTATCAGTTGTGCCCGTCCCGGTAACCGTGAGCCCGCCGCTCGCCCCCGTCGTATTCAGCACAATGCCGCTGGATGCGCCATTCGCTGAGATGCTCTGGAACGTCAGCCCACTCGCTCCAATGGTGCTGTTGGCCACGTTCAGGGCGGTGCCGGTGGTGCTGGTAATGGTGTTGCCCGTCCCTTGCACGCTGATGCCGGCCGCCCCGTTAATCGCGTTGAAGCCGATCCCGCTGGTTGTATCGATGTCCAAGCCGCCACCGGTGAAGGCGATCGTGGCCCCGTCGTTGTTGTCCAGGGTCACTGCCGCGTTGCCACCAGTGCTCAACGTCTTGGTCGTGCCGCTGAACGTCACCGTGCTACTGGCCGTGGTGTTGCCGCTGAGGTTGATCCCGGTGCAGCTTGCCGTACAGCTCAGGTTGCTGCTCAGGATCACGCTGGCCCCATTGCCCAGCCCGGTGATGTCTACCAGCCGCCCACTGCCGGAGTGGATCAGGGACCCGCTGTAACTCAGGTCCGCGCTGCCCCCGTTCACGTCGACGAGGTTGGCCGTGCCCGACGCAACCAAGCTCCCGCCGCCGGCATTGACCGTGCCGCTCACATTGTTGAGGGCGATGCCGGGGGTGCTGGTGCTGGTCCCGTTGATCGTCGCGAAGGTCATCTGCCCCGCGCCCACGGTCACGCCATCCAGCTGCAGCGACTGCGCGTTCGACGTGCCGATCGTGTTCGAGCCCGCGCCGGTGGTCACGCTTACTGTGCCCCCGCCGGTCGCGGTGAAGGCCGCGCCGGTACCGGTGTTGAGCGCCAGTCCGCCACCGGTGAAGTCGATCGTGGCCCCAGGGTTACCAGTCAAGGTCACGGCCGGCGCGCTGCCGGTATTCAGGGACTTGCTAGCGCCACTGAAGGTATAGGTTCCGCCGGTGTTGGTGTTGAGCCGCAGCCCGCCCCCTGCGGCGTTGCTGCCGGTGATATTGCCACTCAGTGTCACCGCGCCACCAGTCTTGTTCTGGATGCTGACTGCATCGTTACCACCGGTGTGGCTGATGCTGCCGGCGTAGGTGACCGTGCCGGTGCCGGTGTCCATCGTGAAGGAGTCGCCGGTGGCGCCACTCAAGCTGCCGCTGCCCAGGTCCAAGGTCCCGCCCAGGCTGTTCAGCAGCACGTTGCTCGTGTCGCTGCCGGTGCTGGTCACGCCCGCGAACGCGCTGGCCACACTGCCGTTGGTCAAAGACAGGGCCCGCCCATTGGTGGAGATCGTCACGTCGGCAGTGCCGGCATTGGCGGCCAAGGTGAGGGTGCCGTAGGCGTTGCCGAAGATCCCGGTCCCACTGCTGCCCACCGCGCCCACCGTGAACCCGCGCAGCGTGTTGTTACTGCCCAGAGTGATCGCATTTGCCCCGCCACCGGCCGTGATGGTCACCGTGCCGCCGCCGGTGTTGGAGCCTGGCAACGTGCTCGAGCCCGGCGGCACGGTGATGCCACTGAAGCTCGCGATTGAGGTGGTCGCGTCCTGGCCGAACAGCGTTTGGCCCGTACGCAGGGTCACCGGCCCGACATAGCTGGTGGTACTCTCGTACAGGAAGACGTAGTCCCCGTCCTTAGGATGCGTTGCCGCCCCGTCGTTAACGGCATGGAAGTTGGCCAAGGTGCTGAACGGGCTGGTCAACCGCCCATCGCCGTTGCTCGCGGCGTTCTCGTCCACGAACCAGACCAGGTTGTTGCCGCTGCCGTCACCACTGACGGTGATGGTCACGGTGGCGATGCTGCTGCCGGGCGAGCCGATCTGGTACTTGAACGTGTCGTTGCCGGTGAACCCGGGCGGCGGGTTGTAGGTGAAGCTACCATTGGCCTGCAGCGTCACGTTGCCATTATTGGCGGTTGTGCCGGCGTTGCCGACGCCGGTCTCGAGTCCGCTGCTGGGGCCAAAGGTGAGCAGGCTGGCGCCGTTCGGGCTGTCGTTGCACAGCACCCCGTCGCTATCCGCCTGGGTGCAAGGCGCGCCGTTGCCCACCCCGATCGTGAGCAGCACGTTGCCGGTGGCGGTGTAGCTATCGTTCACCGCCGTTGGGTCGTTGTCCTGGATGGTCAGCGTGTGGATGTGGTTCGGATTGGCCGCGACCGTAGCGTTGACCGCGTTCTGCAGGGTCAGGATGACCGTCTCGTTGGTCTCCCCCAGGCTGTCGTCGTTGATCAGGATATCCACCGGTCGGGTGGTGGTGCCGGGGCTGAAGCTCAGCCCGAGCGGCTGCGGGAAGGCCGGGCTGGTGGTGTAGTCCAGCGCGGCGCCCTGGCTGGCGGTGCCGGTCACGGCCACGTCAACTGTGACGGTCTTGGCGGTGGCGGTGGTCCCGCCGCTAAAGACGAGCTCGGCGGTGGCCGTGACGGTGCCGGCGCTCTCGAGCGGATTCTGGCTGAGCGATTGCCACTGGATGGTCGGATCGGGATCGTTATCGGCGATGGTGGCGGTGTGCAGGGTCTGGGCGCCCAGGCTCACCCCGGCGCTAGGGTTCTGGAGCTGTAGCACCACCGTCTCCCCCACCTCGGCCAGGGTGTCGTTGGTCAGCGTCAGGCTGGCATTCGCCGTGGTCACGCCCGGTGCGAAACTGAGCGACTGAGTGCCCAGCGCGGAGTAGTCGGCGCCACTGGTGGCGGTCCCGGTCCCGGCGTCAACCGCGTCCACGGTCAGGGTCTGGCCGCTGGGGTTGGAGAGACTGGCCTGGATCTGGACGGTGCCGGCGCTCTCGGACGGGTTGCTGCTGGCCAGGGTCCACCGCACCGTCGGGGCCGGGTCATTGTCGGTGATCGTGGCGGTGTGCGCGCTGGTGGCGCCCAGGGTGGCATTGGTGGGGACGCCCAGGGTCAGGACAACCGTCTCGTCGAGCTCGTCTGTGGAATCGTCGATCAGTGTCAGCGTGATCACCATACTGGTGACTCCCGGGGCGAAGACGAGCGGGCTGGCCGGGCTGAGGGTGGCATCGCCGGGCAGACCGGCGCTCCCGGTAACCGCGTAGGGCGCCGTCACCTGGATGGTGGTGGCGGCGCTGAGCTGGGCGGTGATCGTGGTGGTGCCGGCGCCCTCGCTCAGGTTCTGGGTAGCCACGGTCCATTGCACGGAGGGGACCACCGGGGTGACCGTCGGCGTGAGAGTCACGGTTGGAGTGAGGGTGACCGTCGGCGTACTCGTCGAAGTGGGGGTGGTGGTGGTGGTCGAAGTGGTCGTAGCAGTCGGCGTCGTCGTGGCCGTCGAAGTAATCGTGGGCGTGGGCGTGGGGGTGAGCGTGGGTCCGCCCGGCGTAATGGTGAGGGTGGGGGTGAGCGTGGGCCCGCCCGGTGTGATGGTGAGCGTGGGGGTGAGCGTGGCGGTCGGCGTCAGCGTGGTCCCGCCGGCGCCGGTGCTGGGGTCGTCGCGCTCGCGGGGTCGATTGGGCTGCTCGGCGCGGTCGAGGCCGGTATTTCGAGTGCCGTCGGTATTGGCCACCTGGACGCTGAGGGCGACCACCGTGCCGTCCGGGAGAACCTCCACCTCCAGCGCGATGAGCTCATCCTGGTCCAGCTCGCCCAGGTCCGCGATGAGCGCGGTGGTGAGCCGAATAACGATGAATCGGGGAGGTGGGCCGAGATCGTCGCTGAGCACGGTGACGGTCCCATCCACGATGCAGGCGCCACCGCCGCATTCGACCGAGCCGGTGAGGGTGAAGGCGGACTGGCCGCTCGGGGGCGCCAGCACACTCCAGACCAGCAGGCACAATAGCGCGATCTGGACGATCACCTTCGGAATGTGATGAGTCATGGACAAAGATGTCCTCGTGGCACACGGCGACTGGTCCGCAGCAGCGTACTTTAGGCCAGTTCTCACGGAGAGCGCAAGCAGTACTGATAGCGGCCAGAAGCTTCCGATGGATGGGCATGATCGATGGTCGAACGGCCGAGATGTCACACCAAACGCATGGGTAGCAGAGGCGAGGTCGGAGTGGCAGATGTGGCGCGAGGGATTGGTCGGTGGTGTCGGGATTCTCGCCCGATCGTGGCCGATTCGATCGCTTAGATTGTCGGGCTCGAAACCCGACTCTACCGCGTCCCGCCCCACCAGCATCCGCCAGAATGGATAGGCTCAGCGCGTCGTCAACCCGAAGCGCCAGGGCAGGGAATTCAACCCGGCAGACTGACTCAGCAGGAGCGGATCAAGCTCAAGTTCACGATCTACAGGTCCGAAATCACCTGACGCCTGTGGTGCAGGCCTGTTGTGCGACGGTCGTTGACGTCAGAGGTGTCGGTTACCTCGATGACCAGCAGCGCGAGCATCGTCCTCGCCGATACGAACGTGCGGAATGTCCGAGCACGATCGCATCACCACGCATTCCTGACTATCGCGGTTACGCGCTAGCGGCGATCTCGTCCCCGCCGGCCCGGATGAGCACCATCTCTGTCCCGGTGGTCTGAGCAAGAGACTTTGCTTCGGCGGTAATTGACTCACCCGCGACCAGTGGCATCGCCTCCACACCTGCCTTGGTCAGCAAGCCGGCGCGGTGAATGGCCCGACTCACATCCCCCATTCCGATACCCCAGGAGACTTCGGCGACGAGATACACCTCTCGGGAATCCTCACGGCGCCGCCCGCGCACCACCGTATCGGCAAGGAGGATGGCATCGCGCTCCTGTTCATCGAGCATGCCTTTGTCCTCGGTCTCGTCCAGCAGTGCTAACAGCGCCTCGCTCGTGAGCACGTGCGCCCGACGGAACCAGCGGCCCACATACGCCGGCGCGCGGTCAGCGAACCGGCGTTCGATCTCGCTGCCCACCAGTCTCCCGACATCGATCTCGACTCGTTCCATTCGGCGCTCAAGCCGAGCGACCGAGTCCGCCAGAAATGCCACTTGAGCGGTCAAGTCCTCTAGCCGCGCCTCGGTGCGCGCCTGCGCCTCGGCCAGAAATGCCACTTGAGCGGTCAAGGCCTCGAGCCGCGCCTCGGTGCGCGCCTGCGCCTCGGCCAGAGGTGCCACCTGAGCGGTCAGCGCCTCGAGCCGCGCCTCGGTGTGCGCCTCCGCCAGCTCGGCAAGACGAGCCTCGCTCCGTTGCTGGGCATCCGCCAAGCGCTCGACAATCGCTTCAATTCTCGCCAGCCGACCGTCGCTCCGCTGGTACGCGTCGCTCAATTCACGGACGAGAACCGGGACCGTCAAGATCTCGTCCGTCAGCAACTGACGCCGCAGCTCTGCCCGCCAGGCCGGCTGCTGCTCCAGGAGAGCGATGAGGTCGTGGAAGTCTTCAACGGTAAAGGTCATGGCGGTCTCGTAGGGTTAATTATAGGCTCGCGGCCTGGACCGCGTGATGCCTCCCCGCGGATCCGGTGTCACTGTCCCGTCGGGCTCAGTCAATCATGGACTGTTGGGTGGAGGCAGTCGTTGGTGTTGGGCATCTTGCCCCACTAGATGGTGCGTTCCTTCTCGGCGCCGCGGTTGGCACGTCACTGTCGGGCAGGGTGTTTTCGTTGTCCGGGAAGCTGGCCCTGGAAAGGATGCCGGCGCACACCACGGTGGCGGCGGGTCTCCGTACCCGCCAGTGCCCGAGCGGTTGACTGGCATGGATGGAGACCTGCTGCCACCGATTAGAACGATGGGCCGCTCGACTCCATGACTTTGAAATGACCCTGCACTGTCGGGCAAGATCTTTAGCATCACCCGTGGGGAGGACCCAATGGACCAAGTTGGACGGGACACATGTGTATGCGAGGTGATGTTGGTCACTACGTGTACCTAGCCCCGAAAGAAGGGCTGAGCACGGATGATCAGACCCGGCTACACCATGTTGCTGGGTCAGCACAGGGTGGGCGAGCGGGCGAGACACCACCGCGTCACTCCCGACCTCTATCCGCCAGATTGTGCTATTCCAGCAGCTCCACCTGATACGCCGCCATCGTGCGGGCCGTCGAGACCAAAATCAGGTTCTCGAGCTGAGCCTGAGCCATAAGCATCCGGTCAAATGGATCGCGATGATGGGGCGGAATCTGTTCGGCCGGCACGGCATATGAAACAACGATCGGAAGCTGGATGAATTGGTTCGCGGCGATTTCCGCGACAACATCGCCTTTAATTCGGGGTCGTCAACCCAACTTCCGCTTGATGGCGATCTCCAAGATGGAGGCGGCGCTGATGTGGACCAGCGCGTCGGCACTTCCAATGGGATCTCGATAGGCATCGCTCGGGCGCGGATCATCGACAAGCCACCAGAGGTAGACGTGTGTCTCAAGCAGCAGCCTCATTAGCAGTCTCGCCGGAGAAGAACGAGATGATGTCATCTGAGAGCGGGTCGTCAAAGATGTCGCGCACAACAATGAGGCCCTTGAGCCGACCTGGCATGCGCGGCTCCTGGTGCATGGGCGCAAGTTGGGCTACCGGACGACCGTTGCGGGCGATGACGATTTCTTCTCTCTGCTCAACACGCTCCAGGAGCCGCGAAAGCTGGGTCTTGGCATGATGTAGGTTCACCGAGTCCATGGCGATCGTGATTTACCATTGTGACATAAGTTTAGGTTAGTCATTTAAATCCAGAGGTTCACCCGGGTCACGACTTCATGTAGGTCTCCGATCCCCGTTGGCATTCGGGTATCGCTGTGCTGGACGTCAGTCGCGCGTGGGACACTATTGCCGGTAACCAGGTGCAACCACCTGAGTGGATATTCAGGCCCATGTTGTGCGAATTCTCGCATGCTGATGACTTCGCCACCGTGTTGAGCGTCGCGCCACCTCGGTCTGATTAGCACTAACGTTTCGCTCAAGCCGGGCATAAGCACACGGGTTCCCGCTCGCTCTCCGCCTGCACTGCAGGGAGCGGTTGTCCCGACGGCTCCGCCCTCAAGGGGCACACTGATTGGCAATGGATTGAGATGCTCCATACCGATGGCCTGATCGTCACAATCGCCGTTGGACTTGCCGTGGCATTTGCGGGAGGCTTTGTTGTCTCTCGACTAGGGTTGCCTCCCCTTGTCGGCTACATTCTGGGCGGCGTGGTCATTGGTCCGTTCACGCCGGGGTTCGTTGCTAATGCTGAAATCGCGCATGAGCTTTCCGAGATCGGCGTGATTCTGCTGATGTTCGGGGTGGGCATCCATTTCTCACTCCGCGACCTGTTCAGTGTTCGGGCCATCGCGATCCCGGGCGCGGTCTGCCAGATCCTGGTGGCCACGCTTCTGGGAATCGGCGCCGCGACGATCTGGGGATGGAGCCTGACCAGTGGCCTGGTGCTGGGTCTGGCGATCTCCGTGGCGAGCACAGTGGTGTTGCTGCGGGCACTCGAGGACCGACAGATTCTCGATTCATCCTCGGGACGCATTGCCATAGGCTGGCTCATTGTTGAGGACCTGTTCACTGTGCTCCTGCTCGTTGTGCTGCCGGGGTTGGCCCCACTCCTGGGCGGCACCGCGGCCCCCGGCGGGGATCATCCTGTGGCGGCATTCGCTCTGGCGGTGGGCAAAGTGGTCACTCTGGGCGCCCTGATGTTGCTTGTTGGAGCACGCCTCATCCCATTCCTGCTAGTGCAGGTCATTCGGACCGGGTCTCGAGAGCTCTTTACCCTGGCAGTGCTGACGGTGGCGATGGGAATTGCCGTGTCTTCCGCCATGCTGTTCGGGGTCTCTCTGGCACTGGGCGCATTTCTGGCAGGTGTGGTGGTGAGCGAGTCTGACTTAAGCCATCAGGCCGCGGCTGATGCTCTCCCACTTCGTGACGCCTTTGCGGTGCTGTTTTTCGTTTCCGTTGGGATGCTGTTTGACCCAATGTTCGTGCTCGCTGAGCCTTACAAGATACTCACTGCGCTGGTCCTGGTGGTGGTGGGCAAGGGATTGACCGCGGTGGCCCTCGTGGCGGCGCTGGGGTACCCATTGCGGACTGGCCTCACGGTTGCTGTTGGCCTGGCTCAAGTCGGTGAATTCTCCTTCATCCTAGCGGAGCTTGGTCGAAATCTGGGGCTGCTCCCTGACGCAGGTCACAGCCTCATCCTCGCTACTGCAATCCTCTCCATCACGCTGAACCCATGGTTGTTTCGCCTGATCGACCCAATTGAACAGTTCATTCGACGGCGCCCACGGCTCGTCAGCATCCTGGAACGGCACGCGGATATTGTGCACATGGCGAAGCCAACGGATCACGCCGGCGTCCGCGGGCACGCGATCCTCTGTGGATTCGGTCGCGTTGCCCGCATCCTTGTTGACGCGTTGGATCGGCGCAACTTCACATACATCGTGATTGACCAGGACTATCGACGCGTGGAAGACCTGCGCACGAGCGGCGTCACTGCCTACTGTGGCAATGCTGCCAATGCCGCACTGCTCAAGCATGCGCATATTGAACAGGCGCGCGTACTGGTGGTTGCCTTTGATGACCCTGCAGTGACCCGCTCAGTGGTCGAGGAGGCTCGTCGTCTTAACCCGCGAATCGCGATTGTGGCGCGGGCCCATGGGCGGACCGAGTGGGCTCACCTGCGCAATCACGGGGTGGATGACGTGGTGCTGGGCGAGCTCGAGCTGGCCACGGAGATGGTGCGGTTCACGTTGCACCGTTTCGGTGTTGGCGGGACCGAGCTGCAGACGGTTATTCAGGGGGTGCGACGGCGCGGGGCTGAAGCGTGATGGAGAGAATTACCCTGGACATGTCTTCAGGCCCGTTTCGTTATCGGTAGCCCACGGCAGGGGGGCGCGTCAGCGTTTCTCGGCTTTACTGGGAGCGCCGCCATCCCTGGCGGCCCGGCCCCTGAG
>JBJXFJ010000244.1:0-7028 GCA_046154735.1 Chloroflexota bacterium
AAAGGGCAAAGGGCAAAGGGCAAAAAGTGTCCTGACTACCGAGGCCGGCTGTCAGGACACTTTTTGCATTTTGCCCTTTGCCCTTTCCTGTACACTTTTCGCCGAAGGAGACTGCGAATGACCGATAAGACTGGCGCCTATGTGCCCACACTTGGGGACCCGGCCACCTGGTGGAAGTGCCTCACCTGCCTGTGGCGTGTCCAGAGCTCGCAGCTTCCATTTGCTTGCCCGCGCTGCGGCGCGTCACGCGTGAAGTTCATGCCCGAGGGCGCGGCTGCCGACACCGACGCGAACTAACAGTCACAAGCACCGCGGAGGCACACAAACGGGAGACGGGTGAGCGATGTGCTCACCCGTCTCCCTTTTGTGTGCCTTCGCGGCTCTGCGTCTCCGCAGTTTAATATGTGATCTTACGAGGCGAATGCCAGCATGGGCGCTGGCGCAGCGGGAAGTTTGGCGGCGCGACGCTGGGCCGGGCCTTCCAGGATGCGGCGCATGGCCATCAGTCCACGTGCCTGGAGTTTCTTCACCGACTCCTCAGTCTTGCCTAACGCGGCGGCTGTTTCAATGATGCTCAACCCTTGGAGAAACCGAAGCTGAATCACGTTGCGCTGATCTGAAGTGAGGCGCGCCATGGTGATGCTGATCTCATGCTGATCCAGTGCCTGCTGAATCTCTTTCTCGGCCGGCCCACGCAGCTCCTCGCACTCATCAATCGCAACGACCGGCTGCTTGGGCAGGCGGCGCTGATGATCGATGAGCAGATTGTGCGCAATCCGGAAGAGCCAGGCGCCAAATGGCAAGCCTCGATCCTCATAACGCTCGAGTCGCTCAAGCACGCGGACGAAGACTTCCTCCGTCAGATCCTCTGCCTGCTGCGATCGCCCACCGACGCGCGGCAGGAAATAGCGGTACAGACGCGGTGCATGCTCTTCATAGAGCGCGGTTAGGGCCCCCGGGTCGCCGTCTTTCGCCCGTTGAACCATCAATTCGGCTTCGGACTTGCCGTCCATAAATGAGTGCTCCCCCTCCAGAGCGAGTTCCCGGCCCGCTACATGGTGTGATGGCTTTCCCCGCCTTGCACAAAGCTGGAGTGGATCAGCTCTGATCCAATCACCTTCATTCGGTAGCCTGGCGATCCGTTTCTGACGGACCCATGGCTTTGCGTCCCGAGCTTGCGCTTGGTTTGCTCTTCTCGTGAAGGCAGGGGCGCTATGCGATTATTCATCGCGTGTCTCACCTGATAATCAGGTGATGTAAGTATCTGCAGTTCGGACCCATCCCACATGACCCAACCGGGTTACCGGGATGGCCCATATGGGCCGCGGCCGCCAAATGTGACCTGATCATGACGTCCCTGGGCGCTCAAATTTGCGTGTGAGCTTGGCCTCCCAATGGATCATCGGCAGTTTGCCCGGCTGCTACAATCGCGGCACGTTCCAGCTGCAGGATCCACCGTGACACACCTCGATTCCGCCGTCCCTCGGTACTTTGGCGCCAGCATCCACCGCGTTGAGGATCCGCGCTTCCTCCTGGGTCAGGCTCGCTTTGTGGGCGATCTGCCCGTTCACGACGCTCTTCACGCAACCTTTGTCCGAAGTCCGTACGCACACGCTCGTATTCGGGAAATCAATGTCGCTGGCGCTCTGGCCATGCCGGGCGTGCGGGGAGTCTTCACGGGGTTGGATCTCCAGGCACACGTTGCGCCAATCCACGCCACCTCCAATTATCCCGGGTTCATGGAAACCGACTTTCCAGTGCTAGCGCTCCAGAAGGTTCGCTACGTTGGTGAGGCCGTGGCCATGGTAATCGCCGTAAGCCGCTACCTGGCTGAGGATGCTGCCGAGCTCGTGGACGTGACCTACGAGGAGCTGCCACCGGTGGTGGACGTGGAACAGGCCATGAGTGACACCAGCCCACACCTCTTTGATGAGTATTCGTCGAACATCTTCATCACCCGTGAGCTCACCGCGGGTGATCCTGACGCTGCGTTCCGCGCGGCGCATTTGGTGGTGCGCAATCGATTTAGCACTCAGCGCCACACCGGCATTCCCATGGAGCCGCGGGGGTGCCTGGCCGAGTATCAACCAGCGCGGCAGGAGCTGACGATGTGGGCCTCGCACCAGACGCCCCATTTGCTGAGAACCGGACTCTCACAGTGCTTAGGGATGCCGGAACGGCGCATCCGTGTGATCTGCCCTGATGTTGGCGGCGGCTTTGGGATCAAGGGGAATCTCTATCCGGATGAGGTGGCCGTGGCCTATGCAGCCACGGCGCTGGGAACCTCGGTGTTCTGGCAAGAAGATCGTCGCGAGCATTTCACCGCCAGCGCTCACGCTCGCGATCATGTGCATTATGTGGAAGCCGCGGTCACGGCGGAAGGCATCATCGCCGGCCTGCGTGCCACGATCATCGTGGATGTGGGCGCCTACTCCGTCTGGCCGTGGACCAGCACCATTGAGCCGCGCATGGCCTCGGCCATCCTCCCCGGCCTGTATCGAATTCAGAATTACGAGTACAAGGCGCACGCCGTGGCCACGAATAAGACACCCCTCGGACCTTACCGCGGAGTGGCCCGAACCTCGGCGTTCTTCAGTCTAGAGCGTACGGTGGATGAGATCGCCCGGCGTCTGGAAATGGACCCGGCGGAGATTCGCCGGCGGAACTACATCCAGTCCACTGAGTTTCCATACACCTCCGCCACAGGCATGGTCTATGACAGCGGAAGTTACAGCGAGGCCCTGGAAACGGCGCTCCAGGCACTTCATTATGACGAGTTTCGCGCCCAGCAACAGCAGGCAGTAAAGCAGGGACGGTACATCGGCGTGGGCATCTGCGCATTCACCGAGCAGACCGGCAACGGCGCCGCCGAGTATGGAAAGCGCGGCAGCTCCATCAATATGGGATATGAGCCGGTATCCATCCGCTTCGATCCGTCGGGCACGGCGCTGCTCTTTGCCGCCACCCACTCTCACGGTCAGGGGCATGCCACCACGCTAGCTCAAATTGCCGCGGACGAGCTGGGCCTCCGTATGGAGGATATCAGCGTGGTCCAGGGAGACACGGACCTGACGCCATATGGCTTTGGCACCTTTGCCAGCCGCAGCGCCGTAATGTCTGGCGGCGCCACCATCCAGGCCTCGCGCGTGGTAGCGGGGAAAATCCGTCGAATCGCCGCCCACTGGTTGGAAGCGGGTCCGGACGATATTGAGCTATCGGGAGGTCGGGCCGCCGTACGCGGTGCTCCAGAGCGCTCTGTATCCATTCCGGAAATTGCATACGCCGCCATCATCCAGTGCGACCGACTCCCACCTGGGGAGGAGCCCGGCCTGGAGACCACCCAGCGGTACACTGCCGGCGTGGGCACGGGCGGCTTCTCCAACGCCTGCCACGTGGTCACCGTGGAAGTGGATCCCGAGACCGGGAAGGTGGATATCCTGCGTTACCTGGTGGCCGAGGACTGCGGGCGCGTCATCAACCCGATGATTGTGGAGGGCCAGGTGCATGGTGGCATCGCCCAGGGCATTGGCAGCACCATGTATGAGCACCTGGCATACGATGAACAGGGCCAGCTCTTAACGACATCGTTTCTGGACTATCTGGTGCCCGGCGCCATGGAAGTGCCGCATATCGAGATTGACCATCTGGAATCGCCGTCACCGGTGCTTCTGGGTGGCATGAAGGGCATGGGCGAAGGTGGTGCCGTGGCACCCGCCGGTGCCATTGCCAACGCCGTAGTAGACGCCCTGGCGCCGCTTGGCGTGACGATCACGGATCTGCCGCTAGACCCGTCAAGAATTAGAAGTCTCGTGAATCAGGCTCGAGTGGGTGGGATGACTGAAACATCGTAACGCCTGGCATCCGCGTCTACCGTGGCCAACGTAAGGTGCTCTAACTGCGCCTGTGCAACAAGCATTCGATCAAACGGATCGCTATGGATATGGGGCAGACGCGCAGCGTGCGCAGCATGCTCAACGGTCACGGCAAGTGGCGCAAAGTTGCCGCTTACAATTTCGTGGAGTATATCGCCCTGGCCAATCTCAAGCCGGCCGGCGGCAACTTTGATCTCGATCTCCCAGACTGTCGCGGCACTCACGTACACGACCGCGTCCTCATCTAAGATCGCTTCCCGCACGAGCCCGGGCAGCCGAGGATCGTCATCCAGCCACCAGAGCAAGATATGTGAATCAAGCAACAGCATCACGGATGGATTTTGCCGGTTGTCATCGATTCGATCTCTGGCAAGGGCGCATCAAAATCGCCGTGATAGACAACTTTCCCTTTGAGGCTCCCTGGTACACGTTTACCCGCGAGCAGAGCCGTGAGGCGCGCTACGGGCCGGCCATTTCGCGCAATGATGATCTCCTCGCCAGATTCAACGCGTTCAATAAGTCGCGAGAGGTGAGTTTTTGCTTCATGTATGTTGACTGTGTCCATAGCATTGTGAGTATAGATTAGTCAGAATTAGTCTGACTAAGCTCTTATCCTCGGAGTAGCGATGTACAGGTCATCGCCGACAGGCCTACCGCCCGACCCAGGACCGCTAGTGGGTCAGTGGGCACGTTCAGGACCATTGCTGCCGGAGCCGCCCGCGCTCCGGCCGGGCAGTGGCGATCATCGTGTCAACTGACCCACGTCGCTACGTCAGCCAGGATCGGGAGGGGATCGTCAGTGGCATCGGATTGCCACCAGAGAATGCATCATCCATACGCCGCAACGTGAAGTCGCTGATCGGTCGAGGGAGCTTATCCCGCGGGAAGAATCGGCAGTCACCAATTTCCGGTGACGTCGTGGACGAAAACTGATCGGCGTCAACGATGTCACAATGAAACACAAAATGGACCATCTCTGGTCCGATTCCTGGGCGCTCGGGCTCGTAGTACACCCCGGTGAGTCTCGTAGCGGCGACCACTAATCCTGTCTCCTCGTGCACCTCGCGGAGAGCCGTCTCGGTCGGTGACTCATTCGACTCAGAGTACCCACCAGGTAACTCCCAATTGAACTTGCCGTAGGTATGGTGTACGAGAAGAATCCGCTGTGCGTCGTCAAGAATGACAGCCGCGGCGCCGAGCAACTTTCGGGCTACGCCGCTCATCGAGCCACCTCCTGTGTGTCCACCTGTCATCGTGGAGCTCTGAATGCGCAAGACGCTGTTGTTCTTAAGCGATGAGGGCATCGGCTTCTGCTTAGTGCAGGACGATTTCGGCCATCACTTCGGACTCTCAAGAAGACTTACGCTGACCATCATAGGAGATAGGGGGTAGCGGCCGTGGTTGGCAGTCGTATGTCCTTCCTCCGGGTTCTGAGATGTGACTCGAAATACTCGAAGTCTGGCCCGTAGTCCCTATTCACGTGAAAGATGCAAGCATATTGGAGAACGACGGCCACGACATGAATGGGCTCTGGTTCCCGGCCGGCTTCGGCTGAATACACAGCCTCGCGCCTCTCGCCTCTCGCCTCTCGCCTCTCGCCTCTCAACGAGAATTGGCTCACTCGGCGGTGCGGTGCATATACTGCCAGTAAGGGCTTAGCTCGCTGCGAGGAACAGAGGAACAACTGATGGACGATACGGACCGGCTTATCCTCAACCGCATACAATCCGATTTCCCGCTCGTGGAACGGCCGTACGCCGACTTGGCGCGCGCGTTGGAGAGCACGGAAGGCGCGGTAGTGGAGCGAGTCCGCGAACTTCGCGACGAGCGGATCATTCGTCAGATAAGTGGAATCTTTGACACGCGCGCGCTCGGTTATAAATCCAGCCTCGTTGCGGCGCGCTATCCCGATGGGCACATTCATGAGGGGGCCCAGGTCATTAACGAGCACCCCGGTGTGACCCATAACTACGAGCGCAATCACGAATTCAACCTCTGGTACACCATCGCGGTGCCTCCCTCTAGCGATCTCGAGGGGACGATTCAACGACTGCATGAGCTTTCAGGAGCTGAGTCAACCCGGGTGATGTACACCCTTAAGCTGTTCAAAATTGGCGTGAACCTGGACATGACCGGCAATCGAGCGGTCGGCGCAACATCGGCGCCAGAATATGGCGAGCAGCAGCGGAACAAAGCCGCTGAATTCAAGCTCTCAGAACGCGATGTTGAGGTCATCCGGGAGATTCAAGAAGATCTCTCCACGGAGCTCGAGCCATTCGCCGGCATGGCTGAACGGATCGGCATCAGCCAGACGAAGCTCTTTGAGGCAGCGCAGAGCCTTCAGGAGCGGGGCTTCTTACGGCGGTTTGCGGCCATTCTCTACCACCGCCGCGCCGGGTTCCGCTCAAATGCTATGGGTGTCTGGGCCGTGCCCGATGATCGAATTCTTGAAACGGGCGCACAAATGGCCTCGTTTTCGGCAGTCAGCCACTGTTACCAGCGCCCCACCTATCCAGACTGGCCGTACAACGTGTTCACCATGGTCCACGGTCGCTCTGACGAGGAGTGCGAAGAAATTCTCGCTGCCATAAAAGCCGGCACCGGGGTAACAGACTACAGGTCACTGTATTCCACAAGGGAGTACAAAAAGACCCGCGTACGCTACTTCACTCCTGAAATGGGCGAGTGGGAGGCAAAGTACATGTCCAATGTGACATCGCTTCGGCACGAGGTGGCTGCAGCTAAGCCTGTATAGAATGAACGAGGGGCTGTGGAAATCCGCCACGAGAAGATCGTTAGTCAATTAAACGACTTCGCAGAAGTCCAACATCAGAATATCGGACTATTCCACGGTGACTGACTCCCCATTCGCTCCGTTTATACTCGCTGCGCTGCTTTGCGATCAGGCTATGGTAGACAAAGTGACTGGGAATAAGATGCTAGTGCCGTAGAGCGGATGTGCCGCGGGAGTTACTCCCGACTTTCATTCGCCAGCATCTGTTGGTGACTGAGAGACTTCCCGCCCACTCAGGTCTAGACTACTATTGCTACGTGTCTGCCTCATAGCTTGCGTAGACAATGCCCACTTCCATCCTGCATGATGCCGTCGTGTTTGGACTGACCCGCTTTGTGCTCGCAATAATGGTAGCCCTGAGC
>JBJXFJ010000246.1:0-11145 GCA_046154735.1 Chloroflexota bacterium
CGAGGCCGCTCTCCGGACTCCCAGTCACTGAATGTGATCGCGCGGGGCGGCTTCGACGGCCGGGCCGCCAGGGATGGCGGCGCTCCGGGAGGCCGGTGATTCTTGCGCGCACCCGTTGGGGATGTGCTTCGCCATGTCATTTCTGGCGCATCATCCTTCTGGAACAGACTATTCAGCGTGGTGCGGCATCTGTCCACTTGTTTTCTCGCGAAGTGCGCAACTCGCGGAATTCCCTGGCTCACTGCTTGGCCACCGCGCGGCGCTATACTCGGTGACGAAACGCTGGCTTCCTCTGGAGTGCGCGGAACGTGAATCCATCGCTCGGCTTCCCAGCAATATCGGACTTCCTGAAGGATACGCTCGGGGAGAGCCTGCGGCGGCCGCTGCAGCCGGCGGGGCTGTTCACCGCGGCCATCTTCCTCTTTCTGAATCTGGCGCTGGTGTTTCCGCCCCTGGCGGAGTTGGATGTGGGCTTGGCCACTGGGTTTTTCGGTCTCAGTGGGGCCTGGCAGATTGTGCTGGCCACGGCCACGGTCCTGACGCTGGCCTATGTGCTGGTGGCGTTAAGTAGTAATGTCCTGACATTCTTCTCAGGAGAGTCCTGGGAGGATTCCTGGCTTGGCTCCATCGCCGTGCGCATGCAGCAGGCGCGTCTGGATCAGATCAATGATGAGTTTGAAGCGCTCACCCGCGCCGCGGATGATGCTCAGACTCGGGCCAGTGCCGCCGGGCCCACGAGTGCTACGAGGGCAACTGAATCCGCGCTCGCCCAGCGCCTCATTGCGGTCTCCGTGCAGAAGCTCTGGGCGCGCACCACGCGCTTCCCTCACACTCCGGATGCTGCCACGCAATCCACTGTGCAGTTGGCGCCGACTGCGCTGGGCAACGTGTTGAGATCCACCGCCAGCCGCGTGGCTGTTCAGTATGGCATGGACATGTCAGCGCTCTGGCCCCATCTGGAAACGGTCATTGCCGAGAAGACCAGCCTGACGAGTCGCATCAATAATGAGAAGGCCAGCCTGGACTTCTTGCTGACATTGGCCTTCATGCTCGGCGTATTCGCGATTGAGCTGGCGACACTGGAGTGCTGGCTGCGGCGCTGGCCGGACGCGCTCCTGCCCTGGCTGTTCCTGCTGCTGGCCTATCTGTTCTATCGGGCCGCGGTGGCCAAGGCGGTGGGCTGGGGTGCCGCCGTGAAGCTCGCCTTTGACCTCCACCGGGAAGACCTCCGAGCGGCACTCAAAATGAAGGAATTTACCAGCCGGGCAGATGAGCGTGGAAACTGGGCGAAGGCATCTGAGTGGGTGCTCTGGGGGACGCGCGCAGACGAGATCTTCGATGGGCCCGCACCTCCGCCACAGAGCCTGGCCGCCCGGCTCAACGTGACCGGCTCACCAAACGTGACGCTGACGCACCGGCACCTGGGAGTGGAAACCCAGCGGATACCGGCTACCGGCGCGGCACCGCAAATTACGTGGCAGGAGCGGCGTCGCTATCTGCTTCTGGTGAATAACCCTGCGACCTCTGATGGTCCACAGCACCCGGTTCTCGGTGCCTACGTTGAGGTGGTAGATCCCGAGGTGCGCCGAATCCACCCCATGCCCAGCCCAGTCTCGGTAGACTGGCCCGCTGGGCCTCCCGCCCCTTCCGTGCTAGAAGGTGAGCGCCCGGGGTCCCCAGTCCGTCTGCTCTGGCGCATCCCGCGCCTCGCTGCCCGTGGGTCAGCCGCGCTACGCTATGAGCTCCCGCGGACATTTCAGGTAGAGGCCAACGCAACAAATCTGCAGATTCTCGAGAACATCACATTTGACGTGAAATCTGCCGAATTGCGGTATGCTTTCCAGGTTACGAATGTGCTTGGCGTCACGATTCTCGGTGCGGCACTCGATGTGCGGGATTCCATAATAGTCTCTCCCACATCTGTTGAAGCCGCGAGTAGCCTGGCTGCCCATGGCGCCACCTCACAACCGATTGTCGCGGTGCCGCTAGCGAGCGGGGATGGGCACCGTCTCCCGCTGGGAGACTTCGCTGCCGGCGAGCGCCGAATCGTTACCTATCGCGTCACCCTGGCCGTGGGGTAAGGAGAGTATCCGTGGATCGCTCAATCAAGCAGATGATAGACCGCATCAAGGAGCTCTCGCCGGACATTGATCTGAACGAGACTTCGGGCACGTCTGAGACGGCGGCTCCCGTCCCCACCCCGCCCGCGAACAGGGGGGGCCTGACCGTGAAATGGGGACAATTTGTCACCGACGACGATCCCAAGGACGCAGCCACGACCTCAGATGATCACTAAGTCGAAGCTCGACAGATCGAGCCCGTGGGCGGCCTGACCGGCTGGTTTCGAGCTGCGCCGCATCGCTTTGGCACAGCCGTGATGGCCATCGTGTCCTGGGTCATCAGTCATGGCATTCCCCGGATCCTTGGATTGGCCGCGAGCGCGGTCCTCCCTATTGCTCTGATCCTTACGTTATTCATGCCGCCTGACGGCAGGGAGCACCGGGCCGCGCTCGTGCCAGTTCGCCTCAATGTCAGCGAGCTCTCCAGCGTGGCGGTCTTGCGTCCCAATCGTGAGGTGACACTGGTCATTGAGCGAACGGATCGGGCCCGCCTTGTCGAGGAGTTTACCGACCTGCAGGTTGCCGGGCTCTTTGCCGAGGATGGGCGCAGCGTTGGGTATTCCAGTGAGCAGCCGGAGAGCATTCTGCTGGGTGTGCCGCCGTCCAAGCTGGATGCGCTCCGTGAGGCCCTGGCGGTGAAGAAGTCGGCCTACCTCAAACCCGAGGCGCTGGGTGTGACCGCCACCTCCACGCCCGCGCCAACGCCAACACCGGGTCCGGCATTGCCGCCGGTTGATCTGCGACTCCCACGCGAGGTTATTCGGTCGTCCATTCCTGATGTTGGAACTGATGTTGTGGTTGTCCTGGTGGCCGCTCAGCGCAGCACCGAGGGTGACGTGCTGCAGCGATCACACCTCCACTTTGACGCCCAGCTCGTTCAGATCGACGGCTCCGGGGACGCCTGGGTGCGTCTCGCGCGGCGAGCCAGCGATGGAACGGCGTTCGAGATCGCCAAGCAGCTTGCCGATACGGACATGATCATTCTCCTTGCCTCACCTCCATTGGATGCAATTGTGTCGGCCGCCACATCAGTGAATCCCTGATGCTCGTACAGTCGGACGAGTGAAAGTCGGGAGTTAAGGGGAGGTGTCGGTCTTCTAGCCCGATAGTCCGACCCGTCGAACCGTCCGCTGTCTGGCAAGATGCCCGACACCACCCCAGCTAGCCACTCTGCCTCATCCGCCCTCCGGTACGATCCCAGGGGAGCGCATGAGAATCGCCGGACGAGCGAGTCTCATGCCATGCGCCGGGTCTACGGGCCGGACAGGCGTCGCTTTATGCTCACGCAATGGCGAGCTTCACCCAACAACTGCCACGTCCCTACGAGAGGCGATTCCGTTCCAATTGACTCGCCAGATCCAGGAAGTCCGTGGCCACCAGGTCAAACTCATTGTCTTCAGGCACTTCAGCCGCGCCCTCTGAGCCCCACTCCAGAGGGCGTGCCACAAACGCCGTCTTCATCCCATTGGCTCGGGCCGCGCGCAGATCGTAGACATGGGCAGCCACCATCATCACCTGCTCGGGCGGAAGCTGGAGCAAGTCGGCCGCGCCTCGATAGACCCGAGGATCGGGCTTATAGGCGCGGAAGAGCTCCACGCTGAACACAGCATCCCACGGCAAGCCACCAAACCGCGCAAGTTGAATGAGCTGCCACACGCTGCCATTGGACAGTGCGCAGACCACCAGATGCTCTTTCATCCGTGCCAGGCCCGCGGCCGCGTCCGGCCACGGATCCAGCCGTCGCCACACGGTGCTCAGCTCAGCCTGCTCCGCTTCAGTGAGATCGGTGAGCCCAAATTCGGGCAGCACTTGCTCCAGCATCCAGCGCTGGAGCTCGTCAAACGATGCCCAGGGCCGCTCTCCGGCGATCACGGCGTTGATCGTCGGACGATACAGCCCGCGCCAGCGATCGGCAAAGGCCGGCCAGTCCACCTCCCCGCGCAGCGCCTGACCCTCTCGGATGACCGCCGTGCGCCAGTCCACCACCGTGCCGAATACGTCAAACGTGAGCGCCTGAATGTCAAGGCTCATCGCCCAATCCTCCTCTGCCGCTGCAAGCCATCGTCACGCTCACGCCGCGGGGCCGTATTACTGGTTTGGCCCAAAGATGACCGCAAACCGATCCGCCACATCAGTCCCCCCGGTCAAGCGAAACTCAGCCCGGTCAATCCGCACTCGGCCATACACCGCCAGCGCCAGCCAGCCCGGCGAGGCCGTGATCGTGGCTTCAGCTCGTTCTGATGTCGCGGCCACGGCGCATCCTTCGGACGTGACGTTCAGCGTCCATTGGTGCTCGCCATCTGAAACCGTGAACGACTGACTCGGCCCATCAGAGCGCTTGGCGCCGAAGAGCAGTCGCGAGGGCTCCAGGAGAAATGGCAGCAGGTACGCGGCCAGGGCATCATCCAGCGGGCCATCCGCGCCCAGCGAATGCTCTAGGTCCCAGCGATGGAACGTGGTTTCAGCCAGAAGCTGGGTGCAGTACCAGGAAACCGGCCGCTCACCTTGCGGGTGCGGGAACGACATTTCCTCCAGGTCCGCATCGCTCAGACCGCCGATGATCCGCGAGAGCTGGCCGTACTCAGACCGTTGAAGGGCAGCCCAATCCGCCGGCGTCATCGCCCGAATCTCATCTTCACGCGGCTTCGCCGCCGGGCCAAAGGCCGAGGTGCGGTCTCCCTGCTGCGCGCGCTGCACCGCACGGAGAATGGAATCACACACCCGGGTGATGTGCACGGCCAGGTCGTTCACCTGCCAGCCGGTCAAATTGCTCGAGGTCTCGCGCTCGGCAGTGGTGAGCGCGGCAAGACGCTCGCAGAGACGTCCCTGTTCAGCATCCAGCGTTTGCAGGCTCAGGCGCGGGTTCACAGATTCCATCATCAGGCTCCTTGGCATGGTAGTATACAACCAGTCAACTATGGGAAGACCAAGCACGGCCCGCGAGCGCCTGCTCGAGAGCGCTCGCGGCCTCATCCATTCGAGCAATTATGGATCAGCCAGCGTGGAGGATCTGTGCGCCGCCGCGCAAGTCAACAAGGGCAGCTTCTATTACTACTTTCCTTCCAAGCGTGACCTGGCCCTGGCAGTCCTTGATGCGCAGTGGGAGCGCGCCCAGGCCAACGTCCTTGAACCAATGTTTGCCACGGATGTGGGACCATTGGAGCGCATTGACCGGTTCTTCGAGCAGGTAGCGGAGCACCACCAGCGCCCGGTGGTGCTGGGCTGCCCCTTTGGGAATCTCGCCGTGGAGCTGGGGACGATTGACGTCGCCATTCGTGACAAGGTCAGGGACATTCTGGCGGGCTATCGCGGCTACTTTAAACACGCCATTGAGGACGCCGTCCAGGTCGGCGCCATCCCACCGATCGACGCGGACGTCGCCGCGCAAGCCCTGGTCGCCTACCTGCAGGGGGCGCTCCTTCTTGCCAAGACCCACAATGACGCCGGGGTAATCCGCAGCCTCGGCCCCTACGCCCGCGGCCTCGTTGGGGGCGCACCCGCGGCGCAACCGCGGAATGGAGACGTATGTAATGACTGACATCACCGCGCGCGACTATACGCTTGCCGGCCCCCGGGTGGGCGAGCGATTTCCCGACGTGATCCTGCCTGATCAATCGGGCACACCGGTCAATCTCCACGCGGCGCGCCGCGGCAAGCGCGCCATGATCGTGTTCCATCGGAGCGCCCGGTGGTGACCATTCTGTCGCGTGCAGCTCGTGGAGCTGCAAGACGTGTTTAGCACTCTGCGTCAGCATGAGATTGCCTTGTTTGCCATAAGCTACGATCCCGTGAGCGCACTTGCCGATTTTGCCGAGCGCAACGCCATTGAGTATCCATTGTTGGGCGATGAAGGCAGCCACGTGATCCGCGCGCTGGGTCTTCTGGATGAAGCGCTGGAGACACATCACGCCGAATTCGGCGGAACCGTGCGGGATGAGCAGCGCGGGGTGTGTTACCCGGGCGTGTTCATTTTGGATGAGCGCGGCGTGGTGAGCCAGCGCCGCTTTCAGCGGAACTACCGCGTGCGTGAGTCCGGCGCCAGCCTTCTGGCCCAGGTTCTGGATATTTCACCGTCGGATGAGACAGCGCCGGAAACCGTTGATGGACCATTGGTCCAGATTGCGGCCCGGCTTGATTCGCCCACGTACTGGCGTTATCAACGACTCCGGGTGATCGTGGATCTTGCCATAGCACCTGGCGCCCACCTCTTTGCTCACCCAACACCCGCGGAGTACACGCCCTTGAGCATTGAGGTGACCGCGGACCGCGCGGTCATTGGCGCCCCTTCTCTGCCCGCCCCAGTACCGTTTCAGCTCGCAGGGCACGGGGAGCAGCTCTGGGTCCATGCAGGCCAGCTACGCATCGCAGTCCCGCTTGAATTCGTGATGGATCGCGGCGAGCCGATGGGTGACCAGACCATCGGCGTGCGGTTGCGTTACCAGGCATGCACGGCCACCATCTGCGAACCGCCTCGGGAAGTCATGATCCAGCTCGTTGCTCGGGAGCGCCCAAGCGTGGCATAGAATCACGCGTCATGGCTGAACGGTAGAGAGGCGTTCAACCGATCAATGAATGAATCAACCTGTCTGCAAAGCATCAGCCTTGAGGGTCATCACATGGATAAACCAACCAAAATCGAGTTCTATCTCAGTCCAAGCTGCCCGTGGGCCTGGCGCACCGCGCTCTGGATCCGCCAGGTGGCTGAGCAGGTTCCGCTGGAGATCGAGTGGAAGCTCTTCAGTCTGGCCATTGTGAACCGTGGCCATGACTACGCGCCGGATAGCCACAGCTTTGGCTACCAGGGGGAGATTTTGCTGTCCGCAGCGCGGCACTTCGGTGGGAATGATGCCGTGGAGTCGCTCTACATGGCACTGGGTGATGCAATGCACGGCCGACGTGAAGAGCGCAATGACGATCTCCTCACCGGTGCGCTCGCCGCGGCCAACCTGCCGGTGTCATTGCTGGCGGAGTCACGCTCTAACTCCGCGTATGAGCAGGCACTCATTTCCGGGCATGAGCACGCCGTGAATGTGCTGGGCGCTTTCGGGGTTCCTACCATCCGATTCCCAGATTCCGAGATCGCATTCTTCGGACCGGTGATCGATCCCGTGCCTACCGGCGCGGAGGCAGTGGAGCTCTGGGAACATTTCAAGTGGAGCCTCACCAAGCCCTATCTTTATGAGGTCAAGCGCGAGCGCAAGCACAAGGCCGGCCCACTTGGCCTCAGCGACGTAAACGAAACCGTCATGCCCGTCAAAGTGCCCGGCCAATCGGTTACCGCCTAACGCCATCCTGGAGCGCGGCCCTCACGTACGCCGCGCTCCAGGATGACTTGATCTCTAGGGGCGCAGGGAGTACTTTAATCCAAGCACCAGCGGGAAGAACCCTGCTATGAGCATCGCCCGGGGAAATCCCAGCGCATCAGTGAGCACGCCACCGGCCAGCGGGCCGATGACCAGGCCAACCGCGTAGGCCGTATTGAAGAGCGCGTAGGCCACTCCGTACGCCTCATCGCCACCGCGGTCAATCACCTCAGCCAGGCCGGCAAGTGAAGGAGTGATCGCCAGGCCGCTGGCGATCCCCATGACAGCCAGCAGCAACGCCTGTGCAGAGATGTGCGGGAGATAGCCAATGCACATGAGCGCTGCCCCCAGCCCCACCAGGCCCCAGGTCATTGGGCGCAGCGTGCCCCACCGGCTCACCAGCCGGCCGCTGAGCGGTGAAGTGAGCGTGTAGGTCAGCGTGGCCACCGCAAAGAGCAGCCCCACGGTGCCCGCGCCGGTATGGAGCTCACGCTCCAGGAACAGCGGGAGCGTGGGTTCCAGCACGCCAAGCCCGCCGGCAGAGATGACAATCACCAGGGCGATCATTCTGGCGGTAGGATCACCCAACAGACTCTGAAAACTCGTTTGAGGCGGTAGCCGCGCTACCGGAGCCTCGATGAGGATGAACCGAACCACTCCGTCCAGGAGAACGAGGGCCGTGGCAACCAGGAATGGAAGCTGATAGCCGCCGAGCTCGTACAGCAATCCACCCACGGGCGGCCCTAGAAGCGAGCCGGCGGAAACGCCAGCCATTGCCACGCCCATGGCCCAGCCCCGTGACTCTGAATCAAACGCATCCGCGATCATTGCCAGCCCCGCGCTCCAGGTGATCGCCGCGGCAACACCCTGCAGCAAGCGCGCCAACACGAGCTGCGTGTAGTCAGTAGCGAATGCAAAGAGCATAGTAGCCAGAGCCAGGCCCACGAGGCCGACAAGCATGGGCTGTCTGCGACCAATCCGGTCAGAGAGCCCGCCCACAAATGGCGTGACGATGAGCAGCGCCACGCTATACACCACAAAAAGAACGCTGATGGCCGTGGTAGAAGCGCCCAGCGAGGACGCGTACAAGGGGAGAATGGGCACCACCATGGTGTACAGCAGCATGTCGCTGAACAACGCCAGCACCACCACCACCAGCACGGCCGCACGCTGCCGTGACTCTGAGCGAGCCGTCATCGAATCCACCGCGTGGTACAAGTGATGGAGAGGAGGCACTCAATCATGCCTGACGATTCAGGACCCACACGAGCTCCAAGGTCACAGAGACCAAACTTCGCTGCCGAGTATGGCATTGACCCCAGCCCTGACGGACTCTTACCGTGGTCCTGGGCGCTGGAGCAGCTCCGCTCCGCGCGCAATTACTGGGTGTGTACCGCGTCACCCAGCGGACGGCCCTCTGCCGCGCCGGTCTGGGGCATCGTCATCGAGGACACGCTGTACTTTAGCACTGATACGCGCTCGGCCAAGGGGCGCAATCTGCTGGCCACCGGCCGGATTGTCGTCCACCTCGAGAGTGGAGATGAGGTAGTCATGTTGGAAGGCACAGTGGACCGGTTCCATGCAGTTGAGCAAGTCCCACGGCTCGCGGAGCTCTATCAGGAAAAATACGGCATCGACGTCACCACACTCCCGTCTGATGATTCAATCTGGTTTGCGTTGCGCCCGGCGACGGGTCACGGCTGGCGGGAGGTTGATTTCCCCTCATCGGCCACCCGCTGGACGTTCTCGCAAGCAGGCTGACCGTCCGCGCCTCATCCGCCTATCGATACGAGCAGACCCTGTCGATACGAGTGGGTCACTTGACACAATGGTAGCCAATGCCCATCCGGAGCGCGGGCGGCTCCGGCGTCCATGGTCCTGAACATGACAACTGACCCATTAGTAAGTTAGTTGATGCGAGCATCGCCAATGGAGGCTGACGGTCTGGCATGATGGCTGCGAGCGATCTGGCCATCAGCTTTCGCGTGCTCTGGGAGGTGGACTTGACGATCGACGAGCAGGACACCCGTCTGCGGCATGCCTGCCCGCGCTTTCGGAGCGACAAGCTGGTAGGGATGCTGCAGGAGAGGCTCCGGCACGGTCCTGGCGCACTTTCTGTTGCGGGCGGTGATGGTCGATGTGCAGCGCCAGCCTCTGACCGACTGGATACACCGGCAAAAGCACCGCGTGGTCCGCTCTCGCCGCCGCAAATGTCCGATCAAACGCGCCCTCCACGCGACCGGCACTGACCCGCGAAGTCGTTTCGAGACACCGTCCAAATGCTTGACTAAGCCGTGTTGGCAAGGACGGCAGCTCTAGGTCGCGACCGCTCATTTCAACGCGATTATTCTCACAACTAGCGCGTAAGATCGATTGAAGCAAGCATAACCTTGTTTATACTAGTGAAGAACTTGATTAATCGCGTGATTCAACCGACTAGTCTGAAGGATGCTCTAATGAATCAAGTTATGGAGTTGAGTCTCACCTGTTCGTTCGATGAGGCCCACGTCAGCTTCCTCCGAGATCGACTTTACGTCATCCGAACGCTTGTGCCTACCGGATACGAGGCGTACTTTCGACGAAGGGCACAGTATCGGAGCGTTCAGAGCTCTACTGCGATTGAGGGAAACCAACTGGACGAGAAGCAAGCGATGCTCGTCCTGGTGGATGAGGTTGCAGCAACCAGCACTGACGAACTGGAAGTGAAAAACCTCGATGAAGCGTATGAGCTGATCCAGCAAATCGTCAGTGACCCTAGTGTGCGCATCGACGAGGGGCTCGTCCGAACTATGAATTCGATCATCTTGAAAGGCCTACCGACTGCAGAGGCCCGCGATCGGGGGAAGTACCGCGTTGGAACAAGTTTGATAGTCAACGCTCAAACACGCTCTGTACGTTATCGGCCACCGCCGCCGGAGTGGGTTCCCGTGCTGATGGCAAATTTCGTGAAAGAGGTCCAGCGCTGGATTAGTGAAACCATATATCCAGGTCCGGTGATCGCTGCGCTCGCTCACTTCGGGCTCATCTCGATCCATCCATTCATTGATGGAAACGGACGGACCGCGCGACTCCTCGCCGACATGATCTTGCAGAAGACCGGTTGGTCCAATGCAGGGATGCTTTCCGTAAGCGAGGCAATCTTTCGCCGCCAACAGGATTACTACGATGCTTTGTATGCGACGCAAGGCGAGGATTTTAAGGGATCACTAGACGCAACGAAGTTCGTTACGTACCACTGCGAAGTCCTTATGCAGGCTTCAACGACCCTCGAAGACATCGTCGTTCGATTCAATCGAAATCAGCAGGATTTCATCTCTCAGGCGAGGGGGCTATTCAACGCTCGACAAGCTCTTGCGTTCATGTTCATGCTCGATGTGGCGCCGTTGTCCACGTCGGCTTGTGCCGAACTGACTGGCTCCTCTCAGTCAGTCGCCCTCGGCGATCTGTCGGAGTTGGTGAAGCGCGGAATCTTGGTTCGGACAGGGCAGGGGAGAAATACACGCTATGGAATCTCGCCCAGAACACGCAAAGAAGTGGAGGAAGTCGACTTCGAATTGGAGAAAAGGGGTGAGTACCTTCGCTCCGACACCCGGCGCAGCTGAATCAATAGAGGCTTTCAATGGACGAGGATAAATACATTCTCGAGATCGACGAACCAGGAAGTGTCCTCGATGTGTGGAAGCGCGGCCGATAAGTGGCTCCCCGGAATCATTCGGGGAGCC
>JBJXFJ010000067.1:0-3901 GCA_046154735.1 Chloroflexota bacterium
TCGCTGGAGCTTGCGATTGACGGCGTGGAGACGATGCGCCGGGGCGCGCGCCGGGCAGAGGAGCGGGCGAGGATTCTGTTGGCCAATCGCGAGGCCTATACGCAGGCGCTACATGTGGCAATGATCATGGCCGGCAACGCCTCCGTTGCCGGCGCCCCCGAGCGGCGCTTTCTGGAACGCGCATTTGCGATTCATCTGAAGCTGGCGGTGCGGCCGCTGACGGACGCGTTGGGCGCGGAGCCCGCCGTAGAGCCGGAGCGCCTGACCCCGGAGCAACGCGAGGAGCTGGCCGCGCTGGACCAGGAGCTGGAGGCCATCCGCCAGGAGCTGATGGGGGGTGAGCACCCCACGGTGAGTCCCGGGCTGCCGCTGGGGCGCGCGATTCCGCCTGGGCACGGGGGACATGATGATGGTCGCCGCCTCGCCCCTGCACTAACGACCGTTGGCGACAGCCGGGACCTCGAAATCGAACACAAGCGGCTGCGGGGCGAGCGGGAGCGGTTGGCCGGCGCTCTGGGCGTGGGCGCACCCACACCCGCGCAGGTTCAAGAGACATTGCAACCGCATGAACGCCTGCTGTGCGGGCTTATGAGCCCGTTGCTGGCCGGGTGGTTCGTGGTTCGTCCCGCGAACGACCCAGACGGGCCGCTGGCCTATGTGGAGATCGACCGCAAGGCGCTCATGGGGGGTGGCGATGCCCAGGGGCCAACCCCGCCCCTCCGAGCGGCGCTGGAGCTTCGGGATAGGTTCGACACCGCCCGAGGGGCTGAGATCGAAGTGGTGGGCGCCAACTTGAGTGACCAGTTTGGGACGCTGTGCGAGGTCCTCTTTCCACCCATCCTGGACTTGGCGCTGGGGGAGGCGCGCCACGTGTTCCTGGCGCCCGATCTTACCGCGCCTGAGGCGCGCCTGGATCGGCTGCCGCTCACCGAGGCGTATCTGGGCGAGGAGCCGCTGGTGGGCAAGCGCCTGGCCACGGGCCAGACCCGCACAGCCAGCGTGCTGCCCACCGCGAGCCTGCTGGTGGCGGGGCGATTGCGCCGACAGAGAGAGCCGGTTGTGCCTGAGCTGGACCTGCTGGCGTTCTCGGCCGATGTGGCTGGCGACCTGCCGGCCGCGGACCGCCAGGTGCGTGGCTCAGCCGGCGCGTATGCCGGCCGTCGGGTCAGCGCTCACCCCACGGCGCTGGATCCCGAGAAGGCCGATGAACGGCGTTTCACCGGGCTGGATCTGCTCACATCCACGCTGCAGGTCCATACCGCGGAGTACGCGGGGCACACTCAGCCCACCTACCGGGACGTCGAGCGCGCGGTTGAGCAGGCTGAGGCCGGCGACACGCCGGGGCGCGTTCTGGACGATGTGGCCATGGTGCTGGCAGCACACGCCACGGGGCGGGCGCCGGGCGAGGTGGCCGTGCGCAGCCAACAGCTCCAACACCTGTCTGAGCTCCGGATGCAGGTGGCGCTGTTCCTCTCATGCTTCTCCAGTCTGGCCACCGGCCATGAGCGGATGGATTATCTGGGCCTGACCCGGGCGCTCTTTGAGCGCTGTCGTGCCCAGGCGCTGGTGCTGTGCCTGTGGCCGGTGGATGATGCGGCCTGCGCCTGGTATGCCCGGACGCTGCACGCCGCCTGGCAGGCGCCCGGCGCCAGCCTGGCTCAGGCGCACGCGGCCGCGGTGGAGAGCCTGCGCAGCGTGACCAGGGGCGAGCTTCAGGTTGCCGGGATCGAGCTGGGCGCCGACCGCACGCGCCGTGCCCGCCGAGGTCCGCGCTGGACACCGACCGCGCCGCCGGATATCGCCGTGCCCGCGCTCGGCTTCGCGGCGCCCGCCGTGCTCCCAGACGCCGCGGGGCGGGCGTTTGAGTGGCACGATGTGGCCGCCTTCACGCTGCTGGGCGATCCGGACATCCTGGCGCCCGGCGCATGACCATGGCCACATTCAGTCAGGCGGATGCTACGATGGGCCACCGAACCAGTATCGGAGGCAGGACGTTGTGGCAGCCGAAGTCCGACACCTCGTTGACCCTCGATCCGTACGCGGAGCTGCGCGGCTTTCTCACGGCCTACCGGGACAATCCGGCGGATGAGATCTGGCCGAAGGATTATCTGAGCCGGAACGGCCTGGATCGCTGGCGCATCATCCTCAAGAAGGACGGCCGCGCGGGAGATCCGATCCGTCCCGAGGATGCTCAGCGGGCGCTCTTGAGTCTCATATTCATGGCGCTGGATGTCATGACCGGGGCCGAGTTTGCGCCGGGCACGGTGGACCACTGGCTCACACAATGCTCGAGCACGGCGACGCTGCCCGTGATCGCCCTGGTGGACACCGCCCGTCCACAGTGGCGCCTGGACCTGGCCAGGCGATCCGAGCGGAGCATGGACGTGGCCTTGAGCGCCTACGCGCCGCTAAAAGACTCTCTGACACCCGAGCAATTGACATCACTCGCCCGGTTTCACGAGTGCGGTCCAGGTCTGTCCGCGTACGGCGTGCTGTTTGAGCTGATCCGCGACGTCCTGTCCGAGAGCCTCACTGGGGCGACCTACTGGAACCGTGATACGGCACGCTGGCGCGACTCCGTCACGGATCGGTTCAAGTCACGTCTCACGCTGCTCCTATCACTCTGGAATCCGGATGACCGGGGCGGATTGGTGGGCTACATCGCGGCGATGTTCACGGCGGCCCGCTCACAGAGGCGCGGCAAGGAGATGCTGGGCCTCACACGTGCTTACTGCAATACATGGCTCGATGAGGCGCGCTCGGAAGCATGGTCCTACCTACACGTGCCCGGTCCGGACGCCTGGCCGCGCGGCTTCATTGCGGCGAGCTGCTGGTGCCGGGGTCTGGGAGAAGGTTACACCCAGATCGACTGGTGGCTCAGCGACACGCACACAGCCGACGAGATGACACAGGTGTGGGGCCACTGGAGTGTCATGGCTACAGCGTGGCCGGCGCCATACTCGGTCCGGCTGAAAGTACTGGAGGATACTGACATCTCGCCCTACGCGGATTCGCTCCGCGGAAATGCCGGCCTCAAGGGACCTGCCCGGCTCGTCTCAGAAACCAACGGTCTGGGCCATCAATCACTCACGAGTTTCACTGGAAAGATCTCACGTGATCGATGGGTCCGGAGCCAGTTAGAAGATACGCTGGAGGATGTATTTCTATCACGGCGTAGAAGCGCCGCGCGGGTCGTCTACGGCATGCTGGCAGCCCTCCATGATGCTGACCGGGCTGATGATCTGACCATGTGGTTCCGCGCCGAGCTGACGCTCGCCACGGCTAGACGTATTGAGCATCACCGCGGCGGGTTCAGCACCGAGACTGCTCAGAGGATCTGGGAGCAACTTATTACTCGGCTGCAATCAGGCGAGAGCCAGGCGTGGATCTCCGATGCTGGCGCCGACTGGCTGCTCCGGGCGTTCTGGCCCACGGTGCTGCCTCTCCTCGAGTACACCGCTGGATCCAGTCCAGCCGTCAAGTGCCTGGTCCCCCGGGCGCTCGGTCTCCAATTGGTTTCTGCGCGCAATCAAGTGAAATCTCTGGGTGAGCATACGGCCTGCCTGGCGGAGCTTATTGCCGTGGGACTCGGGCGCGACCGGGTGGACGAGCTCCTGGGGGATGCCCCACCCATCCCCACCGTTGCGGGCCGATCCGTAGCCTTTGAATCACCCGCGGGGCGGTGTATCGTCAAGCTTGCCCGCGAGGTGCTACGCCTCTCCGCTCTCCTGGAGAATCAGCCATCTATCTCCGATGAAGATCTCCAGGCGCTCCGGGCAATTGTCACTTGCGGCCTTTCGAAGTCGGAGATATCGAGCCATCCAGCGATAGGTGTCGTGCTGCGCTCCGTGAACATCGAGCTTACCGACGAGACGAAGTCGGTTGAAGCCCGATTACGGTC
>JBJXFJ010000499.1:0-3383 GCA_046154735.1 Chloroflexota bacterium
GCGCGTTCCGAGCGCGCGCAGCCCCTCTCGCGCTCCCTGTAAATCTGGAGCCAATTCTAGCGCCTTCTCAAAGGAGGAACGAGCCTGGGGAAAGCGCTGACCGTGCAGATGTACCCAACCAACCGCGTGCACATACTGCGCGAGCCGGGACCGATCTTTTTCTAGCTCAATGGCGCGCTCAAAATGGGGGAGCGACTGCTCATACTGCTTCTGTACATAGAAGACCCAGCCAAGCTGCGCATACCCGTTCGCATACCGCGGGTCGATGCCGATGGCCTGGCGGAGATACCCTTTGGCGCCCTCATAATCCTCAATAGCGTACGCCACCATGCCAAGGCCACCCCACGGGCGGGCATCCTGGCCGTTGAGCTCCGCCGCTCGGACAAATACGGGCCGGGCCTCGTCATAACGCTTGGACACTCTCAGTGCGTGCCCAAGACTGAGGTGAATGAACGAGAAGCCTGGGGCCAATTCAACCGCCCGACGGTATTCACGGATCGCCAGATCATAGTCCGCTCGGCTTTCAGCAAGATAGCCTCTGACCCGGTGCACCTCGGGCTGGAGATCATCCAGCTCCGCGGCGCGATTCAGCGCCTCCTCAGCCTCCCTCAACCGATAGGCGTCCACATACCCTTCCGCGAGATAGGCGTGGGCTTCCGCGCTCTGCGGGTCAGCGGCAATCGCTCGCAAGGCGGCGGAGATCGCGGGATCAAACTGATTGTTCCAGTCAAGGGCCAGTGCCAGAACTCGGTTTACTTCTCCTGATGTTGGCGCAATCTCATAGGCGCGGCTGGCGCGCTCCAATCCCTCAGCCATCCTGTTCTGGTACAACAAGGCGCGCGCGCCTCGGCTCAGCGCAGTAGCATCTCGAGGCTCGAGCTCGGTGGCGCTCTCAAAGGCCTGAAGAGCGTCTTGCCACCGTCCGGAGCCCATGGCCAGCGTACCATCCTCAACGTGTCGCGTGACTGAGCTGACGGCCAAAGCCGGAGGCAGGATCTCCACTCCCTCCGTGATCTCCTCGCCACCGACCAATGGTTCATGGCCCAGCCAGGCCGTCACCCAGGTGAGTGACCCGGCAAGAGGTCCGCCCAGCAGTGGAGATGCCGCCAGCGTCACCGCGATTCCCAGGCCAAACGCGCCCAGCACCGTTGACCAGGAAGTCCCCTTCCGTCGCCGTGTGTACATCATTGCTGTCCGATCCGCTCCCGCATGACGCCATCACGAAAACGTCACAGCATCAGCCGGAACATACGCCATTCCGCGGAGGCTGTCAAATTTGAACGACGGTCGACGAGGGCGCGAGGCGATTTCACTTGAGGTCGTGTGGATCGTAGTCTTCTGGCAGACCACGGATGGTCGGGCGTTCGCTTCCTGAGTTGGCGCATACCTGCAGTCCATATGTTGGCCTGTGTGAGATCGCTCGGAACGGTGCGTCTCAAACTCAGTCGCTTCGGTTGAACTGGCGGATATACTGAGTTCATGACTGATCTGGCCAAACTTGATGCCGCGCTATCTCGCTACGTGCGGCCGGCAACTTACCCACTTGCCATCCGCATGGTGACGGCGGATGAGCCGCTGCCCTCGCGCGCTCGACGGCCGCACCGCGATCTTGATGTTCAGGTGACGATCTGCCAGGCGGTCGGTATCAGCCGACGGTATGGCTGGGCTATGGCCGTCACGCCGGATGATCTCAGTTGCCCGCTCATCTTCGTGCCATTTGGCTTCTCAGCCCCGGTGAGTTTCCAGTCTGAAGGGCATGCGTGTGAAGGGATTTACACGGAGACAGCGGAAGCTGGTGCTCGAAGCGAGCAGATCGTCCCTCGGCTGGAGCACGGGAAATACGTCGGTATTGTGATGGCACCCCTTGACCGGGCCGAATTTGAACCGCAAGTGATCTGCGTGTACGGAAACTCAGCGCAGGTGATGCGTCTGGTACAGGCGGCGTTGTTTCAGCGCGGTGGAGCGCTCAATAGTCTCTCCACTGGGCGGATCGACTGTGCGGAGATCATTATTCGGACGCTGCTTACCGAGCAGCCGCAATACATTTTGCCGTGCTCAGGTGATCGCATCTTTGGCTTGACCGATGATGATGAGATGATCTTTGCCATGCCAATGAGCTGGGCGGATGAGGTGATGTACGGCCTGGAGGCCACGCACGCGGCGGGGATCCGGTACCCGGTGCCCAAGTTCATGCGCTTTCAACCGCAGTATCCGCCCCAGTATGAGCAGCTTCGGGCCGCGCTCAACGCGGACGTCGTTGCGCCTGATTCGTAAGGCTGTCCGCCGAGGATAGCTACGTCACTTCAGTGTCTGATGCTCTGCTGGCTGCGTCCTGGACAACGAAATGCCCCGGGTGGAGTGCGATCGTCTTGGACTGATAAGCGGGCCGGCCCAAGATAGGGCGGCCCGCCTGTGCATGGCCCTCGGAGACCGGGGCGAAGCGAATTATCGGTAGGACTGTCGCCGTGCCCCGGCGCCACCTCCGCCACCGGACCGCTGATTGCCAAAGCAATCGGAACAGTAGACCGGCCGTCCCTGGGTTGGCTCGAACGGAACCTGCGCTTCGTTTCCGCAGCCGGAGCAGCTCACGGTGAACATCTGGCGCTCGCGCGGTCGTGACGAGTAGCCCCAATCACTGCCACCTCCCTGGCTGCGTTGCGCCTTGCGGGCGGATCGGCAGCTCGGGCAACGGGAAGGCGGGTTGTCAAATCCCTTCGATGCGTAGAACTCCTGCTCGCTAGCAGTGAATGGGAAAAGCGCGCCGCAATCGCGGCAGGTCAGTGTTTGGTCGGTGTAGCTCACGACACCATCTCCAGTGGGCTTGGCGGTTCCGTTAGCGTGAGGGAATTCGGAGGGTGGTGAGCCTACCCGGCGACGCCCGTCGACGGGCTCCCGAAACGAACCAGCAGGAGCAGTCTAGCACGATTTTTTGCGTTTGTCGTGCATATGGAAATGCGGAGATTTATGATGAATTTCAGCCCGAATCGCATGCCTTCGACGGGGCGCAAACTCGACCTTGTGCCGTTGCTCATCGAGTCTGCGATAGGATTGAGCGGGCGATTGCTTCAGTGGTCGCAACGTCATCAAACTTGAGGCAACCATGCAGGTTGGCGTGATTCTTCCCAACTACAGCAGCGCTGGAACGCGCGACAATCTCGAGATCGTTGCTCGCACCGCCGAGGAGCTCGGATTTGATTCCATCTGGACGACCGATCACGTGCTCATGTCTCGCGGCCAGGAGGAGCCCTATGGCAGCATCCTGGAAGCGCTGATCACGCTGGCGTATCTCGCGCCCATTGCGCCACGGGTCAGGCTGGGCGTCTCCGTGCTCGTGTTTCCCATGCGTAACCCCGTCCTTATTGCCAAGGAGATTGCCTCACTTG
>JBJXFJ010000261.1:0-19131 GCA_046154735.1 Chloroflexota bacterium
TCAATGCCAAACAGGCATGTAAAGAGTTTGCCTTCAGATGAGAGACGCGCTCGCGTGCACCCCTGGCAGAACGGCTGGGTAACTGAGGCAATCACGCCCACCTCGCCAGATCCGTCGCTGAAGCGGAAGCGATTCGCTACTTCCCCTGGATAGGTGGGGGGCACAGGCTCCAGCGGGATACTGGCCCGGATTCGATCAATGATCTCCGCGGCTGGCACCACGTCATCCATGCGCCAGCCGTTCGTATGGCCCACATCCATGTACTCAATGAAGCGCACAATATGGCCCGCGTCACGAAAATATTCTGCCATGGGCACAATGTCCTGCTCATTGACACCGCGCTTGACCACCATATTGACCTTCACCGGACCAAGGCCGGCAGCCGCTGCCGCCTCTATGCCTTCTAGCACCTGTTCCACCGGAAATTGCACGTCATTCATCGCCTGAAAGACATCATTGTCCAGTGAGTCAAGGCTCACGGTCACGCGGCGCAATCCGGCGGCCTTGAGCGCAGCCGCCTTGCGGGCGAGGAGTGAGCCATTGGTGGTAAGCGCTATGTCCTCGAGCCCCGGCAAAGCCGAAAGCATCTCCACAAGACGCTCAATATCACGCCGCACCAGGGGTTCTCCGCCAGTGAGCCGAATCTTCCGCAATCCATGATCAATAAAGATCCGGGCCAGTCGCGTGATCTCCTCAAAGCTCAGCAGCGCGGCAGAGGGGAGAAATGCGAAATCCGGGCCAAAGATCTCCTTCGGCATGCAGTAGACGCAGCGAAAGTTGCAGCGATCAGTCACCGAGATGCGGAGATCTCTCAGCGGACGATTGAGACGGTCAACAACGGTGATTGCTTCGGACATGAGAGGTACTCATTCAGACACGCGGCGCCGGCCGCTCAATGATATTCCGACTGTATTACTCGGATATTGGAAAGTATACCAGCTTGCGCGCTCAGGATGGCTTGCTCAGAGGACCGCTACCGCTTCCGCAAACCGCGGACACAGCCTGTTCACTCCAGGCTCGCACCTCGTCATTCACACCGAGCTTTTCCAGCTCTTCGAGCTCGTACCAACCCGCCTGAACCGATCTGGCGTGCTCAGGATGGATCTCCCAGCCGTGCGCAGTTGGCGCGGCAAAGTAGATGAGGTCAATGTGCTGATGTCCAGGACCAATGTCCTCCACCTGGATTCCTGCAGGTTGAATAAGCTGCTGAGGGTAGCTGATTGGCAACCCACGCGCACCATGAAGGAGGGCAGTCACACCGGTTTCCTCGTGTACCTCGCGTATGGCCGCGTCATCCGGGAGCTCTCCCGGCTCAATATGCCCACCAGGAGGCAGCCACATCCCGAGCTTGGCGTGTTTGTGCAGGAGAACCCGTTGGTTCCACACAACAAAGACGGCCACTGTAAAATGTCGATCAATCTCAATCATTGGCCTGGAATCCTAGCACGTCGTCCTCGCATACGAGGGCAACTTGTGCTCACCTCAGCGCCTGAGCTCTAGGCGGGACAACCTCATACTCCAACGATACCTATACATTGAGCTCCGGCTCACTCACAGGCTCAACCAGGCCGTCTGTCGCTCCCCATTGCTCATCCAAGCAACGCGGTATGGAGCAGTACTAGGATCCTGGATCGCGGCCACGCTCATGGTGGCAGGTTGGCTTCGGGCGCTTATTCGGATCGATGATCTCGGCCGTCGACTGGCCGAGCGAACACTACTCAGCGTCATCACCACATACGTTGCGGTTACCGTGATTGGCCGACTGTTGCCGCGGGCCCGTCCGTTTGCTGGTGCAAGCCGAATGACGGGCCTCGTGGGACACGATGGTGATCGATCGTTTCCATCACGACACGTCGCTTCAGCCATGGCCATGGCCGTGGCCGTTTCAGACAGCACGCCTCGCCTGGCCTGGATGTACGCGGCGCTAGGAAGCATGCTTGGCCTCGCGCGCGTTGCCGCGGGAGTCCACTATCCGAGCGATGTTCTGGGGGGAATGGCACTCGGAGTTATCATCGGCAAGATGATGCGCTTCTACCCGAGAACCGGCATCGCCGGCGCTCAATCAGGCTCGACGGCGTGTCGCGGTCGCTCAGACTATTCTCAAGAGCCGGGTTAAGATCCGCATCCGCGTGTTCCCCATGTAGAACTGAGCTCTGCTCATCGCGGTCCTGATCATCGGGCTGATACTGCTGATCTCGCCGAATCATGAGAGGCAGTGCGGCATTCAGGAGGAAGATACTGAACCCAGGGCGTAGATGCGTCTCAGAGCTTGTCAGGCCGCTTGTGAAGGAAGCAATCCGTACTGGTCAATCGCCATGACCAACCTGGCCGCGTAGCTCCAGGCGGTATTCCAGATCTGGGGCTGTCCGAAGGGACGTGACATAGGTGCCCATACCATGGACATCGGCGCAGGCACTTGTACCGCGCACTACCCACCAATTGCCCTTGCCATTATAGCGATCCACGCTGCCGCGATACTGAAGCTGCAAGGTGCCAGCATCCCCCTGAATCACCATGGCTCCTTCATGGGTGCCGGCATAGTGAGGCACAGAGAGAATCGCCTCTTCCGAGATTCGAATTGATCCCCGGAAACATCCGCCAGGATCGTCCGACGAGAATCGGGCTTGATACTCGCGGCCAGACACCCGAAATCGCCCATCACCAATTGGGTCTAGCCCACCACCAGATGAAACGACACCTGTACCGCTGCCGGTTATCGGCCCCGTCATGGATGCTGCGGCAACCGGTGTAATCGCCGCGATCAGAGCAATCGCGACAAGCATTCCATTGCAGCAACGACGGAGCGGAGACATCGATTCCACAGTCCTTCGCGTGTTCACCTTCAATGTAACGCGCGCATACCCGGAAAAGTCCTTAATTCAAGGGTCAAACTCTCTAGATTGGGCAGTCTATCCGCGTCCCGCAAATCCTACTATGAGGACACCAATCACAATAAGCACGACACCCGCGATCTGCGCGCGGCGCAATCGCTCCCCAAGTAGGCCGGCGGAGAGCAGCGCCACGAAGAGGGGACTGCTGCTCAATATCGGAGTAACGGTGGAAACGTCTCCCACTTTAAGTGCACTGAACTGGAACCAGAATGCGCCCACATCGGCCAGCAGACCGGCGAGCGCCGCACTGAGAAGTCCACGTCGGCCGGTTGTGAGCGCGATCTGCATGGTTGATCGACCCGCGTGGGACGTCAGAGCGATGACCCCCAGGGACACCCCGAAGACCACGCTCGCAAGTCCTGTGCGCACCAGATTCACCTGAATTTCGCTCATGGCCATGACACTGAGCTTCCAGAGTGGCCCGTTTAATCCCCAGCAGATTGCCGTCCCACCGGCCAGCGCAACGCCGAGCAGGCTCACCGTTTTACCTGGCGCCAGACCAACTCGCCCCTGCACCAGCCAAACACCGGCCAGAACAATAACTGCCCCAATTACCGTGAACACTGAGGGGCTCTCGCCCAACCAGAAGGTGGCAATCACAATAGTGATCAACACTGAGGACTGGGTGATGGAATAGGCCACTGAGAGATCGAGCCGGCCCATCGCTCGGGTATACAGATTCCAGGAGATCAGTGGGCCCAGAACGGCCGCGGCAAGTGGATACACAATCGTTTCATCCCAGCGAAACGCCGGCCATAGATTCAAGACCGTGGCGACAACGACGAGGATACCGGCCGACGTAAACCAGCGAAGAGGCAAGTAAATCCAGGGGGGAACAGCCCCGATGGATCCCTTGGTTACTATCTGGGCAAGCGCCCCAATGAGTGCGGCAGCCAGGGCAAGCAGCTCTGCGCTATCTCCCAAGTGCAATCTCACCTATAGAACACGTCATCCAAATGCAGATGTATCCAGCACTTTGGATACTGTCCGCGCCCGCACTTTGGAATGCGGGGCGGGTGAGCACCGCTTTTACTACCCGTCCAACCCAGGCCAGAAGACAGCGAAATCGGCGCTCACCCACGTCTCACTCCAAGGGGCTCGCTATGGAAGGCATTTATCAAGCACAGAGCTCTAGAGTTGAGACATACAAACAGGCATATCCTCGTGTGCAGAGGATATGCCTGTTTGTGCAATGAATCCGCGGGGGAGGACTAAGCAGTCGCCACGGGCTGCTGCTGTGCCTGCTGGGGACGGCGCGCCCGAGCAGAGCGGTAGTACACACGCACTTGATCGCCCACTTTGTCGGGTTGATCCGACTGCGCAGCCTTGGCCGCGTGAAGCACCACCCGAAGAGGTGGTAAAGCGCCCACTTCCTCAGTAAGAGCGGCGAAGAAAGCCGTGATAGCCTCTTCGTCAATCGGACTGCTTCGGTAAATCTGGAGCGCGTCAATGATCTCCTGGCGCTCCGTCTCATCGCGACGTCGTTGTTCTGCACGCTCTCGGAGTAGGTCGGTCCGACTAACGGGTGCGGAGGGCGCTGCCACCGGCCCGGGGGACATCTCCATTTCCGGCTCGGATCGCCTCCAGCGATTAGGGGCGCTTTTTACCGGACGCTTGCCACGAGCCCCAGCGCGATCCGGGTCTTCGAATTCCTCGCCGCCGCCACCGCCGCCTTCAAATCGATCGCGTCGCCCACGCGGGGCGCGCTGATCGGGGCGTCGTGCTGCGTCAGGCCGCCTTGCCTTGGCGGTTCGCGGACGCGTTGCAAGTGCTGTCCCAGAGCCGGAGCCATACGATTCAAACATGGGCTCGTCTGGCTCATCAGCATCCGGCACTTCGGCGGGCGCTAGGCCGCGCTCCTGAAGCGCTCCGAGTTGCTCCAGCAAAGCCTCTTTCAGTGACTTGGGCACACAGTTCCTTTCCGCGGAGGTCATTCCAGCGCTATGGCTGGCAGATCCCTTTCATTGATGCCGGATCGAGAATCGAACCCTGGTGCTCGCTCGAATGCACAGCATTACGTACGCACAGCTTTAGTCTTCTACCTGGCTGAATGCGTTACTCACCGCGTCTGCACGTATTGCGCGCGCGGCCATGGTCACGCGGCTTCAATGGAGACCATGCACACAGTACCGCAAGTCACCCAAGGATTGCAAGTCCAGTGCCACGCGTTCACCCAAAAGGACTATACATCCCTTCTCCGAGCGCGTCCACCGCATGATTGGAATCGCACGCGGCCGAAACTCGTGCGCGCCCTCGCTACCATCCCGTCCATTTACCTCTGCGCTCCTGGCTCCAGGCAAGCTAACTGGCAAGCCTCGTGAGCGACGACTAGTCCGATGTTACGACGACGCAACTGGAGTAGCCTCCACCGTCGGCGTCGCCGGCAGCGAAGGTGTAAGCTGAGGAATTGGTCGCAATGCGATTCGCATAGCACCTCGCGCAGGCCCCAGTCCTGTGAGTACAACAAGCCGATCCTGCCCACGCTCAACTATGAAAAACTCCGTGAGACGATCGTTGACCCGAACGGACTCCACGTCCATCATCTCAGGAATCAGTGCACTAAACCGCAACTCGCCGGATTTATTGGATTCGTAATTGAACATGATTTCTCGCTCGCGGGCGGTGTACGTCATGGATACCCAGCACCCAGACGATGGCTGCACGATCTCAGCGGTCCCACTTCGGGCGCCCAAGCGCGGTCCCAGCCAGAGCACATCTGGCTCCATTCGTACACCAAGCAATCCCGCAATGATGGACTCGGTGGCGGTCGCGGCTGCGCCAGCGTAGTCTGGCGAGCCTGAATTCTTCCGCGTCTGGACATGTTGCCACTCCCAGACATCTCCGCCGCGTTCCTGCCAGTCATCAGCTATCTGACGCAGGTGCTGAAATCCCAATTGCGAGAATCCTTGCTGGAACTCGGCCATCACCTGCTGGCCGCCCCACCAATCCCAGACTCCTCCATTTTGATAACTCCAGGCTCCCATGCTCGGGTGACCAAAGAGACCGTTTGCATACGGCGTGGAGAGCGCGAGTCCCGGTTTCGCAACACCGTTGGCCTTGCGGACCCGCTCCAGATTCTCAACGATCTGATGCTCTGGCAATCCTTCCGCGATGCCTGAGTAGAGCGCATGGGCATTGGCAATGCTAACGATAGCGTCCTCATCAAAACTATGGGTCAATGGCGTGATATGAAGATGCGTCCGGAAGTAGCCTCGCGCAGGCTGCCAGAGCGCCAGCCGGGTCGCCGTCCGGAGCACATCCGCGCGAGAGTCAAGAATCGCTGCATGCTCCGGGTCACCGGCGGCTCGGTTCATGGCGGCCAACTCTCGGAGAGCCTGATAGGTGATCGCTTGATCATAAATTGAGGCCGTCCAGATATCGGCCTGAACGGGCAAGGATCCCTCCGCGGTACCGCCCTCCATGGCCACGTCACCCCAGTCGGTGGTGTGCCGGCGCTTCACCAGTCCCGAGGCGGCATCTGTACGCGTGGACCAAATCCAGTCCAGAGCGGCATTTAAGCGCTGAATCACCCGTTTTCCGCGAACAGGTTGCTTGAGCCAATCCGAGCCACCCACAGCGCGATAGTAGGTAAATGCCGCGTGCACCAGACTAATCTCTTCGTCCGAAACAACGGGCATCTTTGAAAGTGCACTCGTGCGGATGATAGCCGTGATGGCCCCTCGCCCCGGTGTCAGCGATCCCCAGAGCGCGTCTTCAGGATCGGCCGGTTCGGCGTCAAATTGAGTTCCCAGGAATTCGCCCAACCCTGCCTCAATAAATCGCTGACCGTAGAAATACTGAAGCGCCGGCAACATCGTGGAGACATCACGAATGTAGACCTCTGGGTAATCGGCCCCCGGGCGGAAGCTCGAAACAGGCCCCAAGAACCCGTCAAACTGCACTTCCATACGTTGCCAGGTACGAAGAGCCGAATCACCCATGGCGTCAATCGAGGGCACTCCATCCACACGCCAGGAGGTCGCTCGCTTGGCCGCTGGATCTACCGGACACCGCGGCGCTCGGTAGTTAAGCGCGCCCACGGTTGACGCGCGATAAGCAGACCAAATCGCGTCCCCGAGGGAATCTGCATGGGTCGTCGTGGGCTCAGTTCTCGTGGTGACTGACGTGACAATCACCATGAGCGCGAGCAGGGCGCGTCTCACCACAGCGGGCCCACCTGCGTGTTCACAGGCACTAAGCCGACACCAAAGTATTCGGCATTGGATGACCCAGCACTGATCGAAGCCTGCTTACCGCCTCATCGAGGTAATCCAACTCAATCGCGACCATTGGATACCGATGGGAGACTCTGCGCAACCAGCCCTGCACGAGGCGCATCTCCTCGGCAACCTCATTTGGGCTCGCATTGGACTCGTCGCGGGATTCAATGGCCGTGCGCATGATCTGTTTGAGCTCTCTACGGGAGGCAGTGATCAACACCCGGCCAGTACCCACCAATCGGTTGCCTCGCAGAAACACCAGCTTGCGCTGATCATCTCGTTCCGAGGGTAATATGAGTACTCCGTGCATCGCGCGAACATCTTGCCGCCAGCGCTCGTCACCAACCAGCTGCTCCAACGCCAGAATGCGATCACGGAGCGCCGCGGCAGTTTCAAAATTGAGACCATCAGCCTCATGGTCTCGGCGCTGGCGAAGATAGTCTAAGAGACTTGGGTCATCTCCACGCAAGAGGGCCAGAGCGGAATCAACCGCATCACCGTATTGAGACGCTGCCTCCTGAAGCCCGCATGGGCCGAGGCAATGCCGCGGAATGGAAGGGCTACAGAGCGAGGGATCACCATACGCGCACAACCCGACCGCATCCGCCAGAGCCCGCGCACCGGCCTCGAGGCGGGTGCGCGAACCAAATGGCCCGTACACTTCCTCCGCGCCTCGATGCGGATCGGAAACGATCCGCAGAATGGGCAACCGTGCGCTTCGGTCCACTGCCAGAAACACGGCTAACCGCTCGCGCCGCTCAGCGCTATTCCCATCCGGTTGATATTGCTTGATGAGCCTCGACTCCAGAAACAGCGCCTCGAGCTCCGTGTCCGTCTCAATCACTTCAACGCCAGACACGCGCCCCATCTCCCGACGAAGGCGAGGTTGCGGATGCCAGCGTTGACGCAGATGCTCACGCACCCGCCGCCGGAGATTCATCGACTTGCCTATGTAAACCACATGGCCTTCTCGATCCTTTAGCAGGTAGACGCCCGAACCTGCCGGCAGCGATTTCCAAATGTCCGGTTCGAATTGAGCGGGCTCGCCGACTCCCCCGGCCTCGAGACAGCTCTCCAGCAGCGCATCATCCACCAATGGAACGAGCCGCAGATAGACTTCCGCCGTGAGCTGGGCATGGGGTTGGGCTCGGTGGAGCGGCTCTACCGGTAAATTGAGCTCCCTGGCCAGGGCATCCAATCGATGGCTCGGGAGATTCTTCAGCGCACGGCGAGCAAGGCGCAACGAGCACAGCCTCGAAGGGCTGAAATCGCGACGAGACAGCACGGCAGCGCGACGCAGGAACGAAAAATCGAACGCCAAATTGTGAGCCACCATCACCGCACCATCGAGCAAGTCAATAAGGCGCGGCAGCACGTCTTCCAGGATCGGCGCATCACGAACCATGTGATCTGAAATCCCCGTCAGCTGCTCAATGCGAGCGGGAATACGCATACGAGGATCGAGGAGACTGTGAAACGCGTCGACCAGAATACCGGCCTCGTAACGCATCGCCGCAATCTCTATGGCACGGTCATGATCCACACTGAACCCTGTGGTCTCAAGGTCAACGAACACCGCGGGTGACGTGCGCAGCTCGCCAGAGATCATGCGCCACAGAACGTACCAGCGGCCGCGAAGAAATGTCAACTTCACGGTGAAGCATGGAGTGGGTGCCGATGGTTGGGAGCGCGGCGGCCCGATTGTGTGGCCAGCGGATGTTGTGCCGGGCTTTCTCCGGGCGGCCTCAGTCGTGTGGTATGGTCAAACTAGACGTGACATGCAGCATTACCCATCCATCTCTCGACGCCGATTCTTAGCACTCGCCACTATTGCCGCGGGAGGTTTGCTTCTTCCGAGGCAACTGGGGGTACCACCGTCACTCGCCCAGGTACCCGGGCAGTGGTTAACGCGATCTCCCATGCCGTCCAGACGGGGCGAAGTTGCCGCGGCCGTGCTCAGCAACTGGATCTATGTAATTGGCGGATTCTCTGATGGGAGCACGCTGAACGAGGCCTACGATCCCTCATCAGATCAATGGCTGAGCCTTGCGCCATTGCCCCGGGGAATCCACCACACTGGTGCCACCGCCCTTGGCGGCAGGTTGTACGTCGCCGGAGGATATGACGCTGAGACTAACCAGCCAGTCCGCAGCGCATTCAGTTACGATCCCGCCCGAAACCAGTGGGACACCATTGCCCCGCTTCCCTCAGCACGTGGCGCTCTCGGACTCGCAACCTCGGGAAATCACCTCTACGCCATCGGCGGGGAGGCCGGTCGCAATAGCGCCGCGAACGAAATGTATGAACCGGAACGCGATCTTTGGACGACTGCCCGGCCCATCCCCACAGCACGCGATCATCTGGCAATAGCCGAATCGTCCGGCCAGATCCACGTCATTGGAGGCCGTGCAGCTACACTCTCAATGAGCCTTACCGCTCATGAGGCCTATGACCCGGCATCTGACACCTGGCGGAGCCTGGCGCCCATGCCCACGGGACGGAGCGGGATTGCCGGGGCGGCGCTGGATGGACGCATATACGTCTTTGGTGGTGAGGATCCTGTAAAGACCTTTGATGAGAATGAAGCCTATGACACAGCCAGCGATACCTGGCAGTCACTCACCCCCATGCCCACTGCACGCCATGGTCTGGGCGCTGCTACGGTCAACGGCACGATTTACGTGATTGCCGGCGGGCTCACGCCAGGGTACGCCGTGAGTGATATCAACGAGGCCTTCCAGCCGAGCTAAATCGCTCTATCCATTTGACACGCAACCGTGACATCCATGGCTGAACTCAACGCGCTCTCGCTGCTCATTGCATTGGGTGCAGGGCTACTCTCCTTCGCCTCACCGTGCGTGCTACCGCTCGTTCCTGCCTACGTCGGCTACATCACCGGTACAACCGTGGCGGACCTGCGAGGGAGTCCGATCCGACAGCGGAGGAGTGCCGTGGGTGCCACATTCGCATTCGTGGGCGGACTGGCCCTGGTATTCATGCTCCTGGGCGCCACCGCCACGGCGGCGGGACGAGCGCTGGCAGAGTATCAGCCACTGATTACCCGTCTCGGCGGACTGACCGTGATTGTCTTCGGGCTCAATATGGCCGGCGTCATCAAGATACCCTGGCTCTTTCAGACTCGCCAGGGGGACATGAACCGATTCCGTGGGCGCGGCCTCCTGGGCGCGGCGCTCATGGGCGCCACATTTGCAGCGGGATGGGTACCCTGCGTTGGACCGTTTCTTGCCAGCATCCTGGCTCTGGCAAGTGGGGAGCGCACCGCTGAGCAGGGCATGGTACTGCTCTTTGCGTACGCCCTGGGACTTGGTTTGCCGTTCATAGCCGCAGGCCTGCTCTGGGAACCGGCCCTGCGGAGCATGGGGAGCGCTCGTCGGTGGTTGGGCGCCATCGAGATTGTGAGCGGTCTACTTCTGGTAGCGCTCGGTGGTCTCCTGCTCACCGATCAGTACGGCTCGCTCGCGGGCCGACTCACCGAATGGTTCGGCATCGGGCTCGCCATTTGATACCGAGCGCCTCAGAGACTGCGCCACGCGGCACAGCCCCGCCTGATTGCTCGAGGCGAGAAAGTGGACGCCCTGGATACCGTCCATTGTCGCGGCGATACCGTGGATATCCAGCACACGCTGCGCTTGCCGAGCCACGGGTGCCCCCGTATCAAGCACAAGCACATCTGGGCCGGCCAGCTTCTGAATGGCACCGCGGAGAAATGCGTAGTGGGTGCAGCCGAGCACCAGAACGTCCACGGAGCACTTGAGTGCGGCGTCAATGATTGGGCTCAACACTTGAAGCACCTCCGGCCCGTCAATCTCAGCCCTCTCCACAAGTTCCACCAGCCGATCCGGGCAAGCAAAGAGCTTCACGTCCACGTGTTCCGCGTGCTGATCCGCCAATCGGCGCAATGCCCCGGAGCGAATGGTGGCCCGCGTCGCCAACACGCCAATACGCCCGGTCTGAGTCTGGATGGCGGCGGGCTTCACCGCTGGCTCCGTACCGACAAAGGGTATGGGATAACGCGCTCGAAGTGCCGGTAGTGCAACAGTGGTGGCCGAATTACAGGCCACCACGATGAGCTTCACACCCTGCTCAAGCAATGCATCAGTTGCCCGGAACGCGAGATCTACGATTTCCTGATCCGGCCGTGAGCCCCAGGGGCAGTTCAACGTATCGGCAAAGTAAACAAACGCCTCCCGGGGCAAGAGCCGCTCGAGCTCAAATAGCACGGCCAGCCCGCCGACACCGGAGTCGAATACGCCAATTGGCCCGGAAGCCTTCCGCACAGCCACTCGATCAGCTCCATGGCTCGGCCGTAGATTTTCGGGCCGTCGGTCCACTAGATTCCGTCACTTATAATGCCGGCATTCCCAATGTGAGCAAAGCATGCCATCATCACCCAGCAAATCACTCGAAGTGGTGCCGAACCCTCATCCCGACCTGCGCTATGAAGTGGAGATGGTCTGTCCGGAGTTCACCTGCGTCTGCCCAATGACCGGCCAGCCGGACTTCGCAACGTTCACCATTACGTACGAGCCCGGACCTCGCATTGTTGAGCTCAAATCGTTGAAGCTGTATCTCTGGTCTTTCCGAGACGAGGGGCACTTTCACGAAGACGTCACCAATATGGTGCTGAAAGACCTTGTGGCCGCGCTGAATCCTCGGCTCATGCGAATTGAAGCTCGATTTAACATCCGCGGCGGCATCACGACCTCCGTGAGAACCAGCTACGAAAATTCCGACTCTTAGATGTTCAGATACCACCATCACCCACAACTCTTCGCGAGGAGAATTCGAGGTATTGGCTGAGGCGTTGGCCGCGGGGTTGGGGTCACCGTGGGTGCCGCGGTGGCCGTCATCGTGGCCGATGGCTCAACCTCCGGCTCAGGTGGTGGCGCTGATGGAAATTCCCATGAGTCTGTTTCCGTGGTCGCTTCCGCTATTCGAATCTGTAACGAAACCAGGCGCTTTCCATCAGGGTCCATCGCAGTCGAAATGTTGATGCCGTTGAAGTCCCAGACTGGATAAGAGAGGCCCTGCTCGTTCAGTGTTCGACGCGTAGCGCTGCCCAGTTTCACGCTTCTCCCTGAAACCGTCCGGGCCCAGAGCTGAACATCGGGCTCCCAGCGGCAAGGGGTCGGATCATTGGTCCCTGGCAGAGACAGCACGGCCGCGACATTCGCTTGATCCGATTCATACACCGGCTTGCCATCCACGGGTATAACGCTTTCGATCCGCGCCCGCACACGCTGCGGAATGGGCTCCACCGGCTCATCCACGATGACCGGCTCTCCCCCTACAAGGTAGATCGAGCGGTCCCGTTCATCTGAGTTATTCGTTGAGCCGTGAAGCGTGATGAAATAGCGATCGCCTCGCGCAGCGATCGGAAATGCTTGACCGTACTTAGTCACAAGTGTCGCGTTTTTCGAGGCCGCGGAGAACGATGTTTCGACCTCGGCTGGAGAATTGTTCCAGAGCACTGTGGTCCGCCGATCCCCTCGTTCCATCACCACCTGGCTGACCTGGGCAGGCCAGATAAATTGCGGTCGTGTCTGAACGCTGTCCAGGATGCGATAAATGTCCGCGGTACTGGCCGGGCCCGGCAGGCCCGGCCAGGTGTAAAACGCGCTTGTCACATTCGTGAAATAGCTCGCCGCCACTTGATAGGCGGTGTAAGCGGGCCGAGTGGACCCGTCATTTCGGATCAGTCCGTAGTACTGTCCGCCCTCTGGCTCCTCGTCCAGCATCTTGTAAATTGCGTGCCGTTCCACGCCCGCGGCTATACCCAGAGCATAACTCTGGATGACGTAGCTTGCCTGCTCGTCCAGGGTTGCCCGCATCTCAACGGCTGGAAGTGGCTGGACTGGATCGTTATAGGGGACCACGTTGCTTTCATTGATCCAGATCGGCTTTTTCAACCCACGGACATCAAGCCATTCCTTCGCCAGCTTCGGAATCGCATACGAGTTGAGCGGATTTCCGTACGTATGTAACGCAAGGATATCGAAGTAGTTATCGTGCTTCTCTCGATCACGATCGGTCTTCAGGACTTCCATGAGCCCTAGAAGATACGGAGTACGGTTATATTCCCGGTCCCACCAGTAAGCCATGCCACCAATGATGACCTTGGCACGCGGGTTCACCTCTTTCACATTGAGATAGGCTACTTTAACGAGCTGGAGATATTCCTCGTAGGAGCCAGAAAACGTATAGCGGATCGTAGGGTCGTATAGATCTGGTTCATTCCAGACAATCCAATGATCCACTACGCCCGCGTGTCGGGCGACGATCTTGCGAACGAATTGACCCCAGTAGTTGTCCGGGTGATCGTGCGGCAGGTTGAGATTGCGCGGGACGTCAACCGGCTTGCCTCTGGCCGGAGTTGGGGATGCCCAGTGAGGCGTGTAGATCAGAACGCCCACCTGAGTCATTCCGCGGGCCGCCTGTGACCGAATTTGCTGATCAGTAAAGTAGAACTGATTCCACTCGTTCGGTGACTCTTTCTGAATGAGTGACCAGGGAAAAATGATCCGTTCCCAGCTTGCGCCGGCGTTCGCCGCAAGCTGAGGTGAGTGGCCAGCTTGAACGATACCGAACCGAGGGTCACGTGACTCAACGGGCGGCAGCGGTGCCACGGAGAGCACCTCCGTCTTACCACTTGGCGTGCCAAAACCGATCAAACCCGCCAAGAGCCCAACCAGTATCACTGGAATATGAAGTCGCATAACCGTCAATCTGTGTGCTTCGAGTGATCCGGTAGATTCCGGGGACGGCAGGTCCACTGTCCGCATTGTGCCAAATCGCGGAATACGGGACATCGCGGACGGCACTCCACCACTCCGCCCCAATCAGAATAGCACGCTTCCGTTACGTCACCGGCCACGGGAGCATCACGACGTCCAGTCAGCCATCGCCGAGATTCGGTAGGACGATCGTGCTAACTTGCCGTGATCGAAGCGCCTGGTGCCCGTGAGATTGCATTTTCCGCGTCTCGAGTGAGTGCGTAGCAGACAGATTGCAGACGGGCCGTGAATTCACGCGGCGACTCTCCCTCGGTCATCTTGAGCGGTGGCCCGAAGGCAACTGCCAGTGGACCGCGACGAATGGAGACCGGTATCCCAGCGATGACCAAGCCATGAAACTCACTGAGGTGGGCCGGCATAAGTCTCTCTGTGCCCGCCAGGCCGAATGGGATGACCTCCGCGTCAAGTGAATCTGCGAGGTGGGCCACTCCCGGGCGGAAGCGCACGGCTGGATCATTGGCACGCTCCAGTGGCGGATCGGCATGGGTCCCCTGAGGAAAAATGAGCACCGCGTTTCCGCGCTGCATGAGTTTTGCTAGACCACGCAGACTCGCGCTGCGCTCACCGGTTTGATTGAGCGGGTACGTGCCGAATATCAGCACGCCAATCCACGCAGCCGTACCAATCTCGGCCAGGTTCGCCGCACTGGCAACAATCACCAGCTTCTCCGCGAGAGCCCCGGCCCGGGTGGTGGCGAGGCCGTGACGCACGAGGTGGATATCAGCAAAGCTGTGATGCGTTCCAGCAACAAGGACGCGCGGGCCGAGCTGATTGAGGTGCTCACCGCCAAGCACGATCGTGCGGCTGACACCGTATCGGTAAACGAGATCAAACGGAAATCCAAACGAGCGAAAGATGCGTCCCCAGCCGTATGGCCAGAGTGGCGGCTCGGCACTCTGAAGTCGGCTTTCGGAAGCTCCATCGTCCGAACCGGCACGAGCAAGTAAAGCGCGAATATCGGCCAGCGTCATGTCTAGCTGGAGGTCACCATCCGCAACCGGCCGACCCGTTTTCTCCTCTAGAGCCAGGGCAAGATCCACCAGGCCCAGACTATCCAGCCCAAGCTCGGCGAGCTGCTGGCCCTCTGATACTGAGGTGATCCTGGCCGCTCCACACACTGCCTGCGCGACCGGATCATCACTGGCGGCAAGCGCATCGATACGCGTGTGTTGATCAGCCGCCGGGAGCGGCAGCAGGTGACGCCGCACCTTCAGCGTAGGGGTTCTCGGAAAATCAGCATCCGGCCACCAGGACGCTGTTGCGACGCGCTGGTGCTGCGCCAGTGTGCCATTGGCGCGCGCAACGATGCCGGAAGGGTCAACCAGATCCGTACCAGGAGCCTTGAGCAGGTAGGCATGGAGCGTGGCGCCACCGCTTGGTGTCAGCACCTCGAGCACCGCCGCGTCTGTCACCCCTGACTGCGCGCGGAGCGCATCCTCAACATCCTGCGGCCAGACATTCAAGCCGGACGGTAGCACGATCAGCTCTTTGGCACGTCCGCTCAATACGACGTTTCCATCCGAGCCAATTGTTGCCAGGTCCCCGGTGGAGTACCACCCGTCGGTCAACACCTCGGCTGTTCGTTCGGGATCACGCCAGTAGCCGCGCATCACGTTGGGTCCGTGAACCTGAAGCTCCCCGTCCGCGCTCAAGCGCACGGAAACGCCGCGCACCGGGCGCCCCACGCTGCCCACGGGGGTGCTTCCATCCGGCAAGCCCAGTGCCACCACTGGTGAGCATTCACTAGTGCCATAACCCTGGACAACTCGCACTCCCATGCGTTCCCAGATCCGCTGGGTATCCGGCGGCAACGCAGCGCCGCCGGCAGCCATGAGCCGCAAGTGACCACCGAGCTGATGATGCACGGGCCAGTAGAGCTTTCGACGCGCGCTGAGAGGCAGCTTCTCCGCGAGCGAGGCCATGGATTTCACCACGCCACCCGGCAGCTTGGCCGCGAGCTGATCCTCTAGGGCGCGGCCCATCAGTGTCAAAAGCTGCGGGACGGCAAGCATGTGCGTGATCTTCTGCTCCTGAAAAACGCGCACGATATCGGGTGCCCGCCGAGTCGGAATGTAGTGAATTGCGGCGCCAGTTGAAAGCGGATAAAGAAGGCCGCCAGTGAGCTCAAAGAGGTGGGAGAGCGGGAGGATGCTGGCCAGGCGGCAGGTTGCGTCCAGCGGGATGTTCAGAGGCAATGCATCCACCTGGGAGCAGAGATTCAAATGGCTCACCATGCAGCCCTTGGGATTCCCGGTTGTTCCTGAGGTGAACGCTATCACCGCGAGCTCCTCCTTGGGCACACTCCACGTGGCCGGAGCATCGTCAGATTCCGCCGAGGGCTCCCACCATTCCAGCACATCTAGGCCCGCTGCCCAAGAGGGCCGCTCGTCAAAGCCCAGGATAATGAGCCGAGGCTCCACCATCTCAACGATGCGGCGAGCCGCGTCAGCATTCATTTCACGATCAAACGGGACGACGATCGCGCCGAGCTTCCACGCCGCAAAGTAGTAGTGCGGCGCCCACCAGCTACTGGGCGTCCAGAGCACGATGCGATCGCCTTCCTGCACACCAAGCTCCGCTAAGCGCGTAGCCAGGGCATTGGTTCGCAGCAAGAGTTGTCGGCCTGTAACGGTCTGCCAGATCAGCCCCTGCTGACTGCCCAGTGCAATGGCGTCCGGATACTCCGCTGCGCGCTTCGTGATGATTTCGTAGAGATGTCTATACATAGTCCTCGCCGCCAAACCTGGTCAGCACTCAAGGGAGCTTGGAGCTGGCGACGCCAGAGCAAGCTGCCATGAGCACCCACTCAAAGCTCCGATTCTTGTGCCCGTCAGAAAGATCTGAGTTACTGGATCGGCTTGGGAGTAGAGCTCCGAGGGCCCGCCGCTGCCGTTCCGTCAGTGAGCGTCGCATCGTTCAAGCCTGAAAGTCGCGCCATGAGCTCACTCACCTTCAAACCAGTGAGAGTTTCGAACACGGCGGGCATTTGGGCAATCATTTTGGCGACTTCACCAGTGACCGCGCTCGCACCGGAAGCACTTCCGTCCCCCGTGGAGACGATGGTAATCCGGTCAACCCCAGCCAGTGACTGGGAAAACGCCCGCGCGAGCTCCGGCATACTGGTCATCCATTTATCCAGCACGGCCGCCTGGCTGTACTCCTGATAGGCCTCGGCGCGCAGGTGCATTGCATCCGCCTCCGCTTGACCCGTGGCCCTGACGATATCGGCTTCCGCCGCGCCCTTCAAGCGTGTGGCCTCCGCTTGACCGCTAGCCTCTTTGGTGAGACGTAAGCGTTCCGCCTCGGCCAGTATCTGAATGCGCATCTGCTCGGCCTCGGCCTGTTTCACCATGGTTGCCTGGAGCTCCTGTTGGCGACGCTGTACCTCCAGCTCCTGTACGCGGATCTGCTCCTGCTTCTGAACCTGTTCAATCTTGACCTGCTCCGTCATCACCTTCTGCTGTTCCTGATTCGCGGTAATCTCATAGGCCTTTTCAGCGATAGCCTCTTGCTGCCTGACCGTTGCGTCGTACTCGGCCTTCTTGACGGCGAGATCGCGGGCCGCCTCGGCCTGACGTGTCTCCGAAGCCATTTGAGCGATGACCCGCTCCTGATCAGCCTGTGCCTGAGCGACTGCCGCTTCTCGCATGGCCATAGCCCGCTTGATGGCCGTATCTCGCTCTGCCTCAGCTTGAGCGATATCCGCCTCGCGCTTCATGCGGGCAACATCGGGCCGCCCCATGTTGTTGATGAACTCCTGCTCGTCCGTGACCTTCTTGATTGTGAATGAGACGAGCTCCAAACCCATCTTGGCCAGATCTTCGGCCGTGGTCTGGCGCACGCGCCCCCCAACCATTTCCGGCTCTTTGACGATCTGCTGGAGTGTGAGCAGGCCGACGATTCCGCGTAAGTGCCCTTCTAGCACAAGCCGGATGAGCCCCTCACGTTCTATCTGTGGCTTGGTCAGGAACTGCTCCGCAGCCGTACGAATGCTCTCCGGATCGGACTTAACCTTGATCTGCGCCACCGCCTCTACGTTCACGGCCACACCCTGAGAGGTATAGAGGTCTTGCTCCGGAGCCACATCAAAGGACATAAGCTCCAGTGAGAGCTCATCCGCACCCTGAATCATCGGCCAGACGAGCTTTGCCCCGCCGCTGACGATCTGCGTACCACCCCAGCCATAGACAATCAGAGCCCGGTTTGGCCCCACGCGCCGATAGAGTCGGCCGAGCATGCCCAGCATCACCAGAACAACGACTACTGCAATAAAGACTAAGCCGAAAACCGCGCCAAATACTGAATCCATACCCTCGCCTCTCAGTCAGTTAGCTTTTTGGTGGTGTTGAAGATTCATCCGTCAGAACGTCCGGAAAGCGCTCGGCCAGCACATCACGAAACGGGCGCACCTCTGCAATTCCGCCCGAGTACGTGAGGATCATCACTTCAACCCCGTGGGCAATGCCAGCGGAATCAGCCGAGCGGGCGGCTTCGCTTCGCCGTGCCCCGTGCTTCTCAAACACGATCTCGCCTACGCCGCCCCTGGGAATTGACACGCTGACGTGAGCAAGCGTGCCTTCCATGCGGTAATCAGCCGGCTGCATAACGCGCTCACCGGCTTTCAGGCGAGAAAGAAACACCGCCACCGTGAATCCTCCCAATGCTCCTGCGCCCGTGGCTAAACCGCTAGCAATCGCAAGCGGCCAACCAGCAAAGTGTGTGAGCCCAAACCCTACCGCTCCGAACCACGTCAGAAAGCCATTGATGGAGTACAGATTCACATACTCCAGCAGTCCTTCAAGACGACCCTCTCGGGAGTGTCCGACGGGCTGCGGATGATTATGGCTAGCGTCGCCGTGATCCACATGAAACCCGTGCGGATGATGGACATCGTGGCCCCCGTGCGAGCCAATACCACTGAGTGCCGCCGAGAACAGCGTAAAGAGGCTGCCAAAGGCGAAACAGATTAAAAATGCGATTTCCACGTAAGAGTCCATCAGCCAATACCGAGCGTTACGTTCTGCCTGAATTGTCGACGAAATGGGTCCAGCGTATATCGCACCCTGATCCCTGTTCAGAGAAGCATAGACGTTCTTTGCACTACGTGAGTTCCCTAGTACAGATGAGCGGATGTTGCACGGTGGATAGCGTGGTGGTGTCGGGCATCTTGCCCGATAGTATCCGGTTCGATCAGGCCGGAGATCG
>JBJXFJ010000262.1:0-6590 GCA_046154735.1 Chloroflexota bacterium
CGCTCCAGGCGCGGTGCGCGGAACTGGAATTCTTTGTCGATCCGTTGGACCCAGAGGTCCCCGGGCTCACTCACATGTGAGTCAGCGGAAAATATCTTGTAGTCGGTCATGCTGCCGTGCCTCCTTCGACCGGCAGGAGCACGCTCGGCACTGGGCCGGTGTTGCGCCTGTCGACCAGACTAACCGTAGGGCTTCCGTGTCGGAGCGTCAAGGAACGCTCCCGCAGGGTCATTTCATAGTCGCTGTCGCAGGGATCCCGGGCGGGCGACCTGCCAGTCGCCCCTACCGGACGCCGGTCATTCGTAGGGGCGACTGGCGGTCGCCCGCCCGGGATCCTGGCGCACGTCGGTGGGCCTGTCGACAGCGAAAAAACCCTGCCCGCAGGGTCAAATCATTGTCCTTCTCGGCCGGGTTCGGGACGTAGCATAGTCCCTCCGTCAACTGCTTCTTCGCCCACACATGGCAAATCGCGACCGGCGCTAATCCCGCACCCCGATTGTTGGAATCGCGCGATCCTGGAATCGAGGCATCACCTCATCGGCAAAGCGTTGAATATTAGTCAGAGCCATCTCCTGTGGCATACCGCCGAAGTGGAATGAGCACGAGGCGATGGTCATGCCCAGCTCATTGCCGTGCTTCTGAATGAGCTCCGCCACGTGCTCAGGGCTCCCAGCTATGACCTTGCCCTGGGCTATCTGCTCGGCTGCGCTTCGGGCGGACATCTGAACTCGGCTGTGTTGCGCGGCCACTGCCCAGTAATGATCCAGATACTGTCCGGCTTCCCGAACCGCCGCCGCCTCTGAGTCAGCCACGTACACATAGACTCGTCCCAGCACCTCGCGGGATGATGGGGCAATGTCCGATCGCTCCAGTCCTGCTCGGTAGGTGTCAATGGCCTGGCGCAGGACGGCTGGCTCGTACATGTACGGCAGGACCAGCAGATGGCAGCCTTGCTCACCAGCCCAGCGGTAGGTATCGTCGCTGCGATTGGCGGCCACCCAGAACGGTGGATGCGGCCGCTGAACCGGGGCTGGAAGCACGCGGATATCGTCGTACTGATAATGCCGCCCTTTGTAGTTGACGTGAGTCTGCGACCAGGCTTGCTGAATGACCTCGGCGCTCTCGCGAAATCGGACGGGGCTCTCCGCATAGTCAATGCCGAACTGCGCTTGCTCCAGCTCACTGTTTCCCCGGCCAATGCCAAAGTCCAGCCGGCCATTGGAGATCACGTCCACCATGCCGTAGGACTCGGCGATCTTCAGTGGGTGATGTAGCGGCAGCACGGAGATGGCCACGCCCAGCCGAATCTGCCTGGTGCGGCAGGCCGCGGCCGCGAGGAATATGGCCGGGTCAGGGACCGTCCCGCCGTACTCGTGAAAATGATGCTCCGTGACCCAGGCCTGATAGAAGCCGAGCTCATCCAGGAGCGAAATCTGCTCGAGCATGCGCCGATAAAATTCTGGCTCTGGCCCGTCCAGCTCCGGAATATAAGTGGGAAGGTAATGTGCCGAGAACTTCATGCCAGCCAACCCCCGCCGTTGAAACACGTGGAACCATCATGCACGGGAATTCGATCGCTTGCAACCTCGCCCCTCGGAATGCGCAGGTCCACATCTCGGACGCACGGTTCACGGATCTTGCATTCATTGCATTTAAGTGTAAAAATGCACTTATGCGAACAACACTCGAAATCCCAGATGAGCTCATGGTTGAAGTGAAGGTCGAGGCTGCGCGTCGCAAGCAGAAATTGAATCAACTCATCCCACTCCTCATCGAGTCGGGATTGGCGAGTATGCAGTCATCGTCTCATCGTGGCGCGGCACCGAAGACCGATATGAAAGCATGGCTCGCTCGGATGGAAAAGCTCGGTGTTGAAATTGAGTGCGCCTCCGCGGACCCCAGGAGTCTTGTCGAGATTGTGCTCCAGGATCGGCGCTAATGCTGACGGTCGACGCAAGCGTCTGGGTGGCCGTTCGCTACTCGAGCGAGCCAGCGAATCTCGAATGCATGCAATTCTTCGAACAACTGGATGGGACTGGGCTGGATCTGTTGTCCCCCACGTTACTGCTTGTTGAAGTCGCATCGGCTGTCGCACGGAAATCCAGAAACGAAGCGATGGGGCTCAGGATTGCTGAAGAGATTGCTTCATTGGTCGAGCAGCGCTGGTACCCGTTGGATGAGAGGCTCGCCGTTGTGGCGCATTCGCTAGCAGCACGGCTATTTCTACGTGGTGCAGATGCCGTGTATATTGCAGTCGCGTCCGTCACTGGCAGCACGCTGATCACGCTCGATCGTGAGCTCATCACCCGAGCAGGCGAGCACGTTCCAATCATGACCCCGGCGGGTTGGATCGCGTCTCACCCCAGGATCTGAAAGCCGCTAACGACAGCTCAATCACGCATTCGTTCATTCCACTTAAGCAGTGTACAGTGGCCGCCTCGGTTTCCCCACAATGATGTGGAGCATCAAACCGCTGCCCACGAAGCCTGAGGTGATCAAATAGAGCAGCGTGTAGTTGCCGGTATGGTCCAGCAGGACGGCCAGCAACAGCGGGACGCTCGCGGCGGTGATGCCCTGCATGATGGATCCGGTGCCAATGATGGTACCCAGCGCTGTGCGCCCAAAATACTCCGGCCATACCTGGAGCTGCAGGACGAGATTCCCGCCTAGGCCGGTGCCCAGTAACGCGGCCGCGGCAAGGGCTCCGATCTCACCCTGAGCAAACGCCAGTGAGAGCGTGCCGCCCAGCATCAGACTGCCCCAGAGCACCAGGAGCCAGCGCACGCTTTGGATGCGTGCGCTGACCGGCGCCCAGAAGACGAGACGTGAGAGCATCTGCATCCCACTCACGGCGCTAACCGCCAGAGCCGCCGCGGTGGGCGAAATGCCCATGCTCCCGAAGTACGAGAACATGAAGATGATCGAAACATTGGGCCCCAGCAGCACCAGCGCCATGCCCGCGGCAACCATCCAGAAGGCCGGGCTGCGGGTGGCCTCCCGAGCGGTCCAATCGCCGCCTCGTGGGGTCGGGCCTATCGACGGACGGCTTGTGCCCGGCTCCGGAGGCGGATCCAGCTTTGCACCGTCCGGCTGTAACCCCAGCTCCTCCGGACGTTGTCGACGGATAAGGAGCGCGGGCAAAAGGCCTAACAAGATTCCTTGAAGCCCCATGGCAATCCAGCCGGCACGCCAGCCTTGCGTGGCAACGATGGCGCTGATCACTGGCGGCAGGAGAAAATTGGAGCACGGCGGACCCATGGCCGCGACACCGTACGCGGCTGATCGTCGACGAATAAACCAGTTACTGATCATCGTGCCCGGCACCACGCTCTGTAGTCCTGAGCGGGCGACGCCGGTCATCAGGCCAAAGGTCACGTACAGATGCCATGGCTCACTGACAAAGCCTGATCCCGCCATGCCCGCAAACATCAGGAGCAGCCCACCGATGAGGATGGCGCGTGGCCCGTGGCGGTCGGCGATACGTCCCAGGATCGGACCGGACAGTGCAGCGGTGATCGAGGTGATACTGGATGCGATGACAATGGTGCTCTGTGACCAGCCCAGCTCAGCGCTCATGGCCGGTAGAAAAATACCAAAGGCGAAACCGCCTGTTCCGGCGCCAATGAACAAGCTGATGAACGCCATGCCAACGATGTACCAGCCGTAAAATGGCTTTCTAATGCGGAGAAGCACAATGTCCCTTGGCGCGGCTCGCTCCGGATGTTAGAAGATCATCCGGAGCGGCGAGAGTCATCATAGCCCGAGTGGTGCAGGCGGAGAAATCTTGCTCTAGCGAAGAGGAGTGTCAGGAATGTCAACTTCGAACTATCCCGGGACAGTCGGATCCGCTGGACTCCATCCAATCGAACGGCTCTATCGGCAGATGATTGACGCCTGGAATCGACGGGATGCCGCCGGTCTGTCGCTCACGTTTTCCCCGGACGCAGACGTGATTGGCTTCGATGGCAGCGTGATGCATGGCCGGGATGAGATTCGTGAGACGCTCGATCACATCTTCCGCGACCATGCGACGCCGCCGTACGTGGTAAAGGTGCGCAGTATTCGCATGGTCTCCGTTCATACGGGCATTCTCTTCGCCGTCGTAGGGATGGTTCCGCCGGGGGGATCCGATCTCGACCCGGCGCTCAATGCCATGCAGGTGGTCGTTGCGGCGCATCGCGACGGCCGATTGGTCATTGAGTCGTTGCAAAACACGCCGGCGCAATTTCACGGCCATCCTGAGCTTGCCGCGGCGCTCACCTCGGAGCTCCGCCAGGTGCGCTCAGACGGCTGAGGCAGAACGAAACAGGCAACACCATGCTCCCACGGGCACACACCTATAGCGACCTAGTGAATGGCTTTCGCTGGGAGATACCCGATGCGCTCAACATCGGCGTCGATGTCTGCGACCGTTGGGCGGATTGTGATCCAGGTCGCATCGCCCTGCTGTCCAAGGAGAGGACCGGTGAGGTGAACCGCTTCACTTTTGCCGACCTGCGCGACCACTCTAATCGCCTGGCGAATCTCCTTGCTCGGTACGGTGTCAGTCGTGGGGACCGTGTTGCCGTGCTCCTGGGGCAATCTCCGGAATGCGGGATCGCCCATATTGCCGCTTATAAGCTCGGTGCCATTGCGGTTCCGCTCTTTGCCCTCTTTGGGATTGATGCGCTGCAGTATCGTTTGGCCGATTCGGGCGCTGTGGCGGTGGTGACCGACGCCCAGGGAGCTGCCAAACTCGAGCAGATTCGCGCAGCGCTTCCCCAGCTTCAGATAGTGCTGAATGTGGACGGCCCGCGCCCTGGATGCATTGACTTCCACCGTGAAATTTCCGAGGCAAGCAGCATGTTCACGCCCGCAATGACGCGTGCCGATGATCCCGCGCTGATCATCTACACCTCTGGCACAACTGGCCCACCCAAGGGAGCGCTCCACGCGCATCGAGTGCTGCTTGGCCATCTTCCTGGCGTCGAGATTTCGCACGACCTCTTCCCTGAAACTGGCGATCGGATCTGGACGCCGGCGGACTGGGCCTGGATTGGCGGTTTGCTGGATGTGCTCCTGCCGGCCTGGCACCACGGAGTTCCGGTGGTGGCGCACCGCATGGAGAAATTTGATCCGAGCGCGGCGTTTTCGTTGTTGGAGGAAATGGAGATTCGGAATGCCTTTCTCCCTCCAACGGCGCTCAAGCTCATGCGTACCGTGGATCGCCCCAAGAACCGTTGGAGCTACCGCCTGCGCTCCATTGCAAGCGGAGGCGAGACTCTAGGGGCTGAGCTGCTGGACTGGGGTCGCGAGACCTTTGGGCTGACCATCAATGAGTTCTACGGACAGACCGAGTGCAACATGATTGTCTCCTCCTGTGCGCGAATCATGCCCAGTAAACCCGGTGTGATGGGGCGACCCGTGCCCGGACATGATGTGGCAGTTGTGGACGAGCATGGCCGGGTGTGCGCCGCCGGGCAACTCGGCCAGGTGGCCGTGCGACGACCGGATCCGGTGATGTTTCTCGGCTACTGGAATCAGCCGCAAGCAACGGAGGAAAAGTTCATCCAGGAATGGATGATCACCGGGGATCTTGGTCAAGTTGACGAGGATGGTTACATTCGATTCGTTGGCCGCAACGACGACGTGATCAACAGTGCCGGGTATCGGATTGGGCCCGGAGAGATCGAAGATTGCCTGCTAGGACACCCGGCGGTGCGTATGGCGGCGGTTGTGGGGGTGCCTGATGCGCTCCGAGGCGAGATCGTCAAGGCATTCATTGTGCTTGATGAACACCATGCCGCCTCTGATGATCTGGTGCGAGCGATCCAGGACCATGTGAGGTCGCGCCTGGCGGCGCATGAGTATCCGCGAGCGATTGAGTTTATTGACGCGCTTCCGCTGACAGTGACCGGCAAGGTGATTCGCCGAGAGCTGCGCGGTAGGTAACCGACACGAGCGCATCATCCGCCGGGCGTCCCGCGGACGGATCGGCCATGCCCCTGAGAATGTGGATAGCGTGCAGGCATTGAAGCACGGTCATCAGACACGCTGGTTTCGATATGAGGGTTTAGAATTGACGGTCGGCAATGGAGGAGAGTCTCGATGCTGCGAGTTGAAGAGAACGAGCGATTGACGCGTACGGGGCCGGGTACGCCCATGGGTAATCTGCTGCGTCGATACTGGTTGCCGGCGCTCAAGGCGTCAGAGATCCCGGAGCCTGATTCGCCGCCGGTGCGGCTGCAGCTCTTGAGCGAGCGGCTTGTGGCTTTCCGCGACAGTGACGGTAAGGTCGGAATTGTGGCCGAGAATTGCCCGCATCGTGGCGCGTCACTCTTTTTTGGTCGCAATGAGGAAGCAGGGTTACGCTGCGTCTATCACGGCTGGAAGTTCGACAGCACCGGCGCATGCGTGGACATGCCGAACGAGCCGCCTGAGAGCAATTTCAAACACAAGGTGAAGGTCAGTGCGTATCCGACTCAGGAAGCGGGCGGACTCATCTGGATCTATATGGGGCCGGCTGGCACCGAGTCCGCAATGCCTAAGCTTGAGTGGCTGGGTTTGCCCTCAGATCATTTCTACATCACCAAGCGCTATCAGCGGTGCAA
>JBJXFJ010000289.1:0-8832 GCA_046154735.1 Chloroflexota bacterium
GCATTCGCGGCTATCTCTCCACCCTAAGAAAACAAGGGCTCCCGATCCTGGACGCACTGACCCAGACCCTCCGTGGCAATCCCCTCACTCCCAGCTATGCGACGGCCTGAGTAGTAACGAGCGATCAACCATTTCTCGCTCGCACTCAGCACACGCAGCAGTGGGTTTGTCCACTCAATCAGGCACACGAGTCCGCCAGTCCGGATCGGATTCAGCCTGAAAAAGCTATTGCCTGCCAGGCAAAGATTCGGCTAAATTCATTGAGCCTGCCAAAAACCCGCGATGGCTTCCCTGGAACAGCAATCAGCCCAATCATGGCCAGAATCGGGGAAAGTGGCCTTCCCCCGATCGCCTTCTTGGCATGGAAGAGGTCAGGGGTTCGATTCCCCTCAGGTCCACCCAGACCGTATCGAGAAGGGCCGAAAGGCCCTTTTTCTTGGTCAAGAGCGGGCACGGGCTCGCCCGATTCGGACAGATAACCGGCCGCCTGGAAGAGCACCCCGACTCTCACCGTGCCAGGCTGATCGAACCGTTTGACGCCGATGGCCGCTGGCGTGGCGCCTCCCAGTCGCACTGATCATGCCGCGGGATGTTCGGCTCCGGTCACGTTGGTGTTCGAACCATGACGCGCATCGCAAACACCCCCCACACTCAACTTCGTCCATATCCGTCAGCGGCGTCTGGAGAACATAGTGATCCACAAATGACAAGCCTGCCAACGCCGTGTTTTGGGTGAAAGCGGCGCCAATGCGTTCGATCAGAGGCGGGTAAGCAAAGGGCGGATCACCGCGATACCCGGGTCGCGGTCGTGTGCAACATGACATGACCGCCATACCTTCTGAGCCGCGAGTGCGGGAGAATAGATAGCTAGGCTTCGAGCCACACTCGTCAAAGAGCATTTGCGCATCATGCCCCTTACACTCGATCAATTGCGTCGCTACGCGTTAGCGCGTAGTCTGTTCAAACCAACCACCCTGATGCGCGCGATTGCCAAGCTTGGCTTCGTGCAAGCTGATCCGCTCCGTGCACCCGCACGCGCGCAGGACCTGACTCTGCGCCATCGCGTACGTGACTACCGGTCAGGCGATCTTGAACGCCATTATCCCAAGTTGCCGATAGAGGAAGATTTCCTCGTCAACTACGGCTTTCTTGGGATTCAACACCATGCACTAATGCATCCGCGTACGCCGCGCATGCAGTGGCCCGAGTCCCGCTGGGCGCAGGCGGACGCTGTGCTGGAATTTGTGCGCGAGCGTGGGGTGGTGCACCCGCGCGAGGTTGACGCGCAATTCAGCCATGGCAAGGTGCGCAACTGGTTTGGTGGCTCGTCGAATGCCAGCACCGAGTTGCTCGACGAAATGCACTATCGCGGTCTGTTGCGCGTCGCGCGTCGTGATAGTGGCACACGGGTGTACGCGGCGCGCGAGCCTTGGTCAGAGCATGGCGGGCGCGACGCGTGCCAGTCTCGCATGGATGCGCTAGTGGATCTGGTCGTGGCAGCGTATGCGCCCCTGCCAGCCCCATCCTTACGACGACTGGTCAGTGCGCTACGCACCGCCGCACCACAGTGGGCTGATGATCGAAATAGGGCGTTGACTCAAGCGAAAAACCGCCTGGGTCACGCGGAAGTGGTGGGCATCGACTGGTACTGGCCTGTCGAAGAGAACCCCGCCTCGCGGCGCTGGCAGGTGGAGGAGGGCGCGTTACGACTGCTCGCCCCATTTGACCCGGTCGTCTGGGATCGGCGCCGCTTTGGAGTGTTCTGGGGCTGGAGCTACCGCTTCGAGGCATACACGCCGGCAGCCAGACGCACAATGGGACACTACGCCCTGCCGATGCTCTGGGGTGAGCAGGTGATCGGCTGGTGCAACCTCGCCGTGCGCGACGCTCGCCTGATTGTGGACCCGGGCTTTGTCGTCAAGCGCCCCTCTGGCGTAGTGTTTGGGAAGGCGTTTGATGATGAGCTGCAGCACATGAGCGATTTTCTGGGACTCTGATTACCTTGCCCCTGGGTTGGCGGTGGAGTGTGCCACGGCGGCCGAAGCGTAGGCAGGCGGCAGATGGCTCGCCAATACGCCCGCATTGGCGACGGTGCCCTGTTCGGAGTGTACACTCACTCGCGCCAACCAGGTGATTGCGGTCGTGAGACGTCCGGGGCGTCCGTGAGAGCACTGACTCGTCACTGCGCTCGCGGTCGGTCGATGAATCGGGCCCGCCCTGTCGTCGATGTGGGTTACTGAATGGTAACGAGTCAATACTTTACGGTTCGCACGATGTAGGTCGACGGGAAGTGGATATCTCCGATGACCGTTTCCGAAGTCCTCGATCTGCTCCACGCTGAACGCGATGAGCGGGGCATGAGCAACTGGGAGAAGCTGGGCTCGGGCACCGCGGGGATGAGGAGCTACGGAATTGGGCTCACGCGGCTGCGAAAGCTGGCCAAGCGGATTGGGCGCAACCGTGAGCTCGCGAAGGAGCTATGGAAGACCAACGTCCACGAAGCCAGAGTGATCGCGCTTCTCGTTGACGACCCCGCGCAGATCACCCGGGACCAGGCCGAGAAGCAGGTCGAGGAGTTGGCCGTCGGCATGCTGGCGTACGTGTTTGCTTCCTGCGACGCAACGCTCGCGAAGACATCGTTCGCAGTCGATCTTGCCGACCGGTGGGTGAGGAGTGACGACCCCGTTCGCCGCGACTGCGGATACGGGCTGCTCTACGAGGCGTCGAAGTTCTCCGGCAAGAAAGCGCCGAGCGAGGAGTTCTTCCTCGCCCACATCGAGCGCATCGCGGACACGATCGGGACGGAGCCGGAGAACGTCCGCATGGCTATGGGAGCGGCGCTTATGGGGATCGGGAAGCGGAGCGCCGTCTTGAACCAGGCAGCTCTCAAGGTTGCGCGGGATGTGGGACCAATCGAGTTCAGCTCTGCCAGTGGCAAGTGCGAGCCGTTCGATGTCGTGAAGCATCTGGCATCCGACCGGCTGCGTGAGAAGTTGGGGGTGTAGCTGTTGCTGGAATGGCCTCACCGATGGCCTCGGCCTGATCGATAAGAATCAGGGTCCTTCTCGTCGCGCACTGTCGCGGAACAACAGCATCAGCTGCAAGGATTGCCGGACCCCATGGTACCCGCCGCACGCGGGATGGTCGCGGAGTGTATCGCCAAGGGTTCCGATCATGACGTTTGCGTTTCGCTTGACCGGATTCCGTCCTTGTCAGACCGTGCGACTCCCCGAGGATGCTTTGGAACTTCTCGACGAAACCGGCCAGCGCCAACGGTCCATCCCCTGCCGGGAGATTCGGAAGCTCCAGGAGTACGATGGCCGCCCGCCACCGGACGGGAGAGCGCTTGGTTTCCGTCAAAGTTCTTCCGAGTGTTCTCGGCCAGCGGCACGATCGATTACCGCAATGGATACCATCGGCGCCCGGTCGGCAGGCAGGGCGCAGCGGCGCTTGACCTCACCGCGGAATACGATGCGTTCACCTGCGCCTTGATGAACCGACTCGCCGCGGCTAAGCCGACCACACCGGTGATCTTGGGCTGGCTGCTCGCGTCGTTCTGCTGGTGGGGCCTGGCGGCGCTGGGCGTGGGCTGCTTGGCTTTCGCCGTGATGACCTATTTCTATGACCCGTTCTTGACCGCGTCGGGGCTGACATTGTTCTTTCTGCAATGAGCTACTCAAGAAGGACTTTGAGCTCATCGAAGCAGCAAAGTAAGGCAGTGTCAGCTCGCATCGCATCAGAACGTGGAGGGCGTCGCTTGCCGCAGTCTCGGATCACGTCGAAGGTTCGTGTCGCGAACGTCTCGATCATGAACACATGTTCCGGCCAACGTTGAGTACAACACCCCAGGAATTCAGACCATTGCGGCGGCGATCCATCTGACATCCCAGATGGAGAACGGCGAATAAGAGGCATCGCCTGCCAGGTAAGAAGCGGGCGATGCGAGGTCCATTACCCTTGTGGCTCGTAGTACACTTTTCCATCATGTGGTCACGCCCGAGTCAACGAATTTTGGTGCTCCCATCCAATTGGTGGTCGACCCACGTGTCTGATGAACGAATATTGACAGCGAGAATGAATGAATGGCTTACCTTGAGCGCAGGCGGTTGAAGCTCAAGTTGGAGAGCCGCGTGTGAGCACGGGTGAGAGTGCGGACGGCACACTGGTAGAGTTCACTTGGGATCCGGTAAAAGCGGCATCGAACGTCGCCAAGCATGGGGTGGCGTTCGCGCAGGCAGCGACGGTGTTGGCCGATGCGCTTGCGCTTACGGTGTTTGACGCTGAACACAGCGAGTTCGAGGAACGCTGGTTTACGTTAGGGATGTCGAGCGAGGGCGAGCTGTTAGCGGTGTCGCATACGTTCACGGCGATCGGACCAGCCAGCGCCCGCGTGAGGGTGATATCGGCACGCGAGGCCACGCGCAATGAGCGACGGCAATACGAGAACAAGCCGAGGTGAACGAAACGGTCAATGAAGCTGTAATGGTGGTGACAATGAGAACGAAAACCAATCCGAATGACGACGACATGCCAGCCGAGATCGATTTCTCCAACGGAACGCGCGGACGATTCTTTAGACCGGGCGCGAGGATGGACATTCCCGTGTATCTGGAGACCGAGGTGCAGGCATACCTCGCCGTGCGCGCCAAGGCTCGCGGCATAGAGGTCAGCCAGCTCGTCAATGAGCTCCTGAAGAAGGACATTGAGCTCATCGAGGCAGCGAGTTAGCAAGCGGTGCTCCGATCCACAGCAACTCGAGGCCGGGAACGGAATGAGCCTGTTGTGGAGGGCGTGACCACAGTCATCCGGACTCGGCGGAAAAACCGGAGAGTACACTGACTTCAATGAGGAACTGGCCACGCTCAGAATCATCCGTCTCTCGACGGTAATCCGTGAACAGCATTCGCCGTCACCTCTTCGCTTCCCGCCATGAGCCGCGTAAAACGGGCGGCGAATGACAATGACACCTCCGAGGCTGTTTTAGAGACGGCGAACTGGGCTTTGAGGCACGCAGAGCGTGGCTTTGGAGCAACTATGCGCTGAATATTTGACGCGAGCCTTCTTTAAGAACGCCCAGGGTGGGGTCCACCGCGAGCGGTGGGAACCCGTGATTTCTCGATAGCCGTAGTGCGAGTTTCCGTGGCCTGGCGGGGGCGCACTGACGCCAGGCAGTTGCCTGGAATCCATCCGAAGGGGCATGAGAGACCCACGATCCCACAGAGCAAGCTCCCCAGAGGTCGATCGTCCGTACCGGACGATTCTGGACGAAGAATGGGCGCTCCATCCCGTCATCCCAAATTCAGGCCCGACTAGAAAGCGCTATTGCATAGCAGGCAAGATCGCGCCTAAACTCACATATCCTGACGAAAACCCGCGATAGCTTCCCTGGATGAGCAAACAGACCAATCAGCGCCCAAATCGGTAAAACGGGCCTTCCCCCGTCTTCGTTCTTGGCATGGAAGAGGTCAGGGGTTCGATTCCCCTCAGGTCCACCCAGACCGCATCGAGAGGGGCCGCAAGGCCCTCTTACTGGTTCCTAGTCATCTGCCGACTCACACGGCTACCCTGACGGAGCGCGCAGATTCCTCCCGCCGCGGAGAAGAAGAAGGGGCAACACTCGGAGCACGGCTTCAGCTACCTGTTCGCCTCGAGCTCGAGATGTGCGAGTAGTTGATCGTACTCAGCGTGTGAACCAAACCAGAACCAGTACATAGCATCACCCTCGCGCACACCAAGCACTCGCCAACCTCGTCCCACCCGTACGGAAGAGATGGGCTCCGCCGCGTGGACACGCTTGAAGCGGAGACTCGGGTGTTGGGGATTCTCCTGCTAGCGTCGATAGGCGGTCCTGGCTTATTGCTGGATGTGAATGGGTATCCTGCCAAAATGGTCGAAATACTGCTCAGTAAGGTGTGAAATCAACGCGAATCAATGCCCGATTTCTTTACGCGACCAGAGCGAATGCCTCCGCGAACCTCTTCGGCCCGATTTGTACGTTCTGGATGTGCGACGGCGAACTTCAATTTCCGCTTCGTTTCGAATTCGAGCTCTTCCTTCCATGATGTTAGAGCTCACCCCTGGCCTGGAGCGGACGCTTGAAGGCCTCGCGTGGAGAGCATTGTTATGCGGCGTCGTCCCCATCTTCAACCGCGATGTCGAAGTGCAGGACATCTTCGCGCACGCCCAGTTTCGTATACAAGGCGATAGCCGGCTCGTCTTCAAGCTCTGTATCCGCCTGAACGAAGATCACGTAAGCCCCGCGCCCTCTCGCGATCTTCTTCAGCTCATCGATCAATGCCGTCGCGATTCCTTCGCGCCGGTGCGCCTCGGACACGGCCAGATCGTAGATATAGATTTCGCTGCGCGCTTGTTCGAACTTCTTGAGCTCGTAGGCCGCGATGCCGCCGACAACGTCACCGTCCTTCAACGCGGCCAGTGCGATGAATGAGTCACCACCAAGCAGTCGCCGCAAGTAGTCCGCGCTTGGTCGATTCCCCGTGTATGTTTCCGCGTCGTCGAAGGCTTCGCCGAATGTCTCCAGCAAAGCCTCCATGAGCGCCAGGTCGTCACGCGTGAGATGGCGAATTACTAGCGACACAAACAACTCCTTCACTTGCATTTCACGGTCGCTCAACAGCCACCGCGGAGTAGACGAATGATGAACAACGACGTCGTCCCGACTTCACCGTTCTCATCGGTCAGGACGGTGTGATTCGCACACCCAGTATCTCCCAGCAGGCTCGATAGAGTGATCAACTCTGGGCCTGGGCGGTTAGCGGCTCGAGGCGCGTGATGCGATGCCATGTGGCAGCATCGGGCGGCCTAGAATCCGATCGTTGTCAGGCCTTGGCGCCGGGCAATGGCTTCAAGGACAGTATCAACAGTGGCCAGGCAGGACGCGCGCAGCTCGAGCGCAACTGCTAAATGGAGCGAATCGCCGGCTCGCAAACCGCCGGCCGATTCCCGGGTCATTCGCGCCGCCACACCGAAGGCCTCGCGGCTGACCGACACGAGACGTAACCCCGTACCGCGGAACGACTCGAATTCCGACCACAATGCTCGCGCACTCTGAGTCGCGAGCTCCCCGCGTCGCTCTTTCAACGACAAGGCGCTGGCAAACTCCGGCACGATCCAGTCTGAGGACACGATGGGCTCGGTGCAGCTGATAAACCACTCCTTGACGCTTGCTGTTTTGACCTCTGGGACGAACAATGCAACGGCAACGCTGGTATCGAGGTAGACCATTAGTAGCGATCCCCGTCACGCATCCGCCGAGTGAATTCACCCGCGCCTTCCGTCTGCATGGGTATTGTGGCATGCAGTTCGTTCAGCCGATCCAGAAGTGCCGACTTATCGAAGACGTGGCAGGGTGTCAGCCTGATTTCGCCGATGGAGGTCAAGTCCGCTTCGACCTCATCGCCTTCTTTCAACCCGGCGGCTCGAATGCACTCCACTGGCAGCCTAACTGCCAGGCTGTTGCCCCATTTCGCTACCCGCAGTCGCATGGCACACTCCATATGATATACGCGTATCTACATGGTAAAGCACCACCACATACGGCTCAAGCTATTCACGGCGTTATCGCTTCCTACAGAGAGTGTGACACCTTGGATCGTCGGACGCGGGAAAGACGATTCACAAGGAGTCGACGATGAAGGCAATGCTGCGATGTGACGACCGTTCGTTGGTGCAATCTCATACCTCGGGGGGTGAACGTGTGACGAGGCCATTCCGAAGGTCGTGCATCCCACGGGCATTATCGTGCGGTGGACGGTCGTACCCCGGTGGACCACGGGACACCGGAATCCGTTGCCAGAACGTCGCACGTAACCGGCTCGTCACTCCCTTCAATCAGTGTGCGCACCGATGAGGGAATCCGTCTATGCTATGCACGCAGTCCTACCATCGCAGAGGAGCTTCGCTGGATGATGATTATCGACTCCCAGGTGCACGCATACGACGCGAATACGCCACAACGGCCATGGGTCAGCACGCCAAACTGGCCGGACCACGTCACTGGCGATGAGATGGTCGCCGCAATGGACGCGCACGGCATCGACGGTGCCATTTTCATTTCCGCGTTCTCGATTTACGGCTACGACTCCAGCTACGCGGTCGAGGTGCAGCAGAAGCATCCCGATCGATTCGGCATCGTCAAGCCGGTCGACCCCGACGATCCAAACGCGGCTGATGTGATCGCACAGTGGAAGAGAACACCGGGCGCGGTGGGTATCCGCATCATCCTCACGAACGATCCAGGGCGCCACCGAGATCCCAACCATCCCGGCTTTGACCGCATCCTGCAGGCGGCCGCCAAGCACGACTTCCCAGTGAACTTTCTCTTCTGGGGGAATATCGACGCGGCCACGCAGGTCATCGAGCGTCACCCCGATGTGCGATTCATCGTTGACCACCTGGCGCTCCTGCAGCCACGGGTCGCTCCAGCCCCGCCGGATCCCTGGGCCGAGCTGCCGAAGGTCCTCCAGCTCGCAAAGTACGAGAATCTGGTAATAAAGGTCAGCGGTGCGTGCACGCTCTCAAATGAGCCATATCCATTCTCAGACATCTGGGAGCCACTCCAACGAGTGTTCGATGCCTGGGGTTTCGAGCGTTGCCTCTGGGGGACGGATTGGACGCGCGCATTCGCGGTGGTCAACCTGGAACAGGCGGTTAAGCCGTTCCTCGAAACCGACCGGCTGAGCGAGAGTGAGCGCGCCATGCTCATGGGCGGCGCCACCGCGAAGGCCTACCGCTGGACGCCCGGAAACCAATAGCGGGTGATGCTCCCAGTACAGAGGAGCGGATGTTGCGCAGTACATCGCTGGGTGGTTT
>JBJXFJ010000299.1:0-10880 GCA_046154735.1 Chloroflexota bacterium
ATGTTCGCCCTGGTGGCTCGGAGGGCTTCCTGGGCCGGTGCTGCGTTTGGATGCGGAGTGGCGGAACGCGCACATCCACATCGACCACCCCGGTAGCGCGGCGGTCTTGTGCCCCGCGCCCGAGGAATCATCAAGCACCGTGTATCCGCCGGGGTTGCGAGCATCCTCGGGCGCGGGGCACAAGACCGCCGCGCTACCGGGGTGGTAGATGTGGATGTGCGCGTTCCGCCACTCCGCATCCAAACGCAGCACCGGCCCAGGAAGCCCTCCGAGCCACCAGGGCGAACATGCCTTATGCCCGGTGAATTACTCGGGCTTGCGGTTGAGATTCTGGCGCAAACGAGTGCCAAGGCGCCCATCGTCAGGGGAGCAGGCCGGTCAAGCTAACCTTCGTCTTCACGGCGTGATCATCACAGGGGTTGTGATCTGGCAGCCCCAATTGTTTCGCCCAGTGGGATCAGAGCTTGACTGACCTGGTGATGATCGGGAGCGTTTGCCCCAAGACAATATTCTGGACCGTCTGATCACTTACGCCGTGAGCGTCATAGCGGATACGCTCACTGAGCTCTTTTAGGCGCTTCTATGCTGTGAAGACCCTAACCGTCACCGCGGTACTCTGCAGTGTCATTCGGTCCAGGCGATCCCTATGGTCCGCGCTTTGTTGGTTGAATTGAGCAAGATGGATTTCGATGCAGTGCACCGCGCAGTAATATGCGGCGATAACGGCCCATTGGCGGGCCGTGGGGTCCGTCATCGCGGTCGCGGTGAGCCACTCCGCGTGCTGGAGATTCCGCCTGCCCTGATCGCGGTGGATAAGGTCCGAAGGCAAGCTAGCGGCGGGTTTTAAAGGTTAGACCCGCGGGAAGCGGCTGGTCAGCGGATATTGCATGGGTCTCGATCCGAATGGGCTCCTCTGACTGGCGAAATTTGAATTCAATCGCATATAGCCGATCGACGTTCTCACTGAGCAGGACTTCGCTGTCTCCATCCATGGCTACCCAAAGATGAACCGTCCCCATGTCGAGAGTGAGAGCCACATCCTGAACTGACTGAATTTCACGAATCTCATCAATGACCCGAAGGAGTGACTGAACGCCATCGAGCGAGCTCAAATCAGCCGCGTGGAGGGCTCGCTGGTTTGCTACAGCCATGCCTGGCTCCTCTCGTGATCGCTCGCGATTTTAGCGTTGTTCATCATGGTTTACTTGATCATCGGCCACCTCAATATGCGTTGCAAGAGCCCAGGCGTTCGGGCTCGATATCGACATTGCGATGGTTCGTCTCATCGCGATCTTTGAATAGCCCTTTCACGTTGGAGACACAGATTCAACTCTGTGTCTCCGCGGCTTTAATTCACGGGAGTGACCAGCCGGTGGCGGTAGGGCGGGCGATGCCTGGAGACGGCAAGTGTGCTGTCATCAGGAAGGCATTATTCTGGTGAGCGTCCGCGAGTACGCGGCGACGAGATTCGGCCGACATCTCCGGGAGGAGATCAAAGGCCGGCGACCAGTCTGGATGGCAGCATTGGGCGCCGTGATGGACCAGGTCACCCGCGTACACACCCATCTCCTGACCCGAGGTGATGGCCACGCAGATGTGGCCTGGGGTATGGCCTGGAGCGGAGATGAGCCGTACGCCCGGCGCCACCTCCACCTCGCTCTCTGAGAGCTCCACTTGGCCGTGCTCGGCCAGTGGTGTGAGGTGCCGCTGGAGAAATGGTCGCTCCTCGAGCATCTCCGTCGTGGTCCAGTAGTCCCACTCACCCTTCCAGAACCAGTAGGTTGCGTTGGTGAACGTAGGCGAGAAGTCCTCGCCTACGCGCCGTGTGGCGCCACCCACATGGTCGGCATGGGCGTGGCTGAGGATGACTGAATCGATTGAGCCGGGCTCCACGCCGATGGCGCGTAGATTGTCCACCAGAAATCCGCACTGACCTCCCCAGCGCTCCAGCATCTCCGTCTCATCACGGCCCGTTCCCGTGTCCAATAGGATCAGTTTGCCTCCTGCTCGGATGAGCAGGCAGTTCACCGAGCAGGCAAACTTGCCATTCTCAAGCTGCACCTTCTCTTGCCACGCCGCATTGGAGCCATGCAGGTTTTCGGGATTGAGCAGCAACCGACCGTCTGAGACGACGGTGGCTTCAATGGAACCTATCTGTAAGGTTGTCATGATTGTGCTTCTCCAAGTCTGCTTTCAGTTTCAATCTCAATGCATCAAGAGACTGGGCGGAATCGCGGGAGCGCGTTGCCTTGCCCCGTGTTGTGAAAGACAACTTCCACCGATTGTCCAATGCGGACGGTGTCCGGATCGCAGTCCACGATGTTCGTGAGCATCCGAGGGCCTTCCTCGAGCTCCACGTATGCCAGCACGAAGACGCCGATGTTCTTATACTCCGCGACGTCACCGGTGCCGCGACGATTCACCGTGTAGGTGTAAATCGTACCGCGGCCCGATGATTGGACGTAGGTGATGTCCATGCTGCCACAGTCCCCGCAGATTGGTCGGGGATACCAGAAGACGGTGCCACAGCGTTCGCATTTGGGGACCAGAAGCTTGCCTTCGGCAGTGGCCTCCCAGAATTGTTTCGATTCCGCCGTGACCACGGGAGCCGGGGCGGGAAGTGTGTTCTCGGTCATATTTAAGCGTCCTCCTGTCCCAGAATGAGTGTGGAGCTGCCCATGCGCGTGCCCAGCGAGCCGCCGGTGCCATGCACCAGGGCCAATTGGCAGTTGGGCACCTGCACCTCCGGCGCTGTTTCACCGCGAAGTTGGCGCACGGCCTCGATGATTTTGGTAATCCCGCCGCGCGAGGGGTGATTGCTGCACAATCCGCCGCCGTCTGTATTGAAGGGCAGCTTCCCATTGGGAGATTGCAGCCCGCCTTCCATCACGAAGCGGCCGCCCTGTCCCTTCTCACAGAAGCCAAGATCTTCAATCGTCTCAATCACCGTGATGGTGAACGAATCGTAAATTGATGCGTAATCAATGTCTGTATGGCTCACCCCGGCTTCTTCGAAGGCGCGTGGTCCAGACCAGCGCGCACCCGTGAAGGTGAGGTCCACGCGGCCGTTCATAGTGTGCTTGGGCGCCTCAGCCTGTCCCAGGATCTTCACTTTGTGGCGCGGCAGCGTCCGTGCCACCTCAGGGCTCACCACCACGATGGCACCACCACCATCTGTTACGACACAGCAATCCAGCAGATGGAGTGGATCACTCATCATCCGCGAGTTGACAACCTCTTCCACGGTAACCACGTTACGCAGCAACGCGTGCGGGTTGTACTGCGCGTGAGTGGAGGCAGCTACTTTGACCTCGGCAAGCTGCTCGCTGGTGGTGCCAAACTCATACATGTGGCGCTGGGCGGCCAGAGCATACTGACTCACCGTATTGGTGCCAAAGACATCCACGAATGAGTAGTCGGGGGAAAACGTGACCGGGCGTGAAACATTGGCGCTTCTGGGGCGATTCGCCAGCGTGATGAGCGCCACATTGCATTTGCCCGCCGCAATGGCCGCCGCGGCATGGCCCACGTGGTAAAGCGGCGATGAGCCTCCCACGTTAGTGGAGTCGATGTACGAGAGGTTCAGGCCCAGGTACTCAGCCATCACCAGCCCGCCGACCAGCAAATCGCCACAGTAGTAGTAGCCGTCCACATCCGCCAGGGTCAGGCCCGCATCCGAGAGCGCGCCCACCGCGATCTCAGCCGTGATCTGGCTGGTGGACTTGTCCGGAATGACCCGTTCCGGATGCTCGTAGGCCCCGACAATGTAGGCCTTTCCGCGTATTGACATGTTATTAGTCCCCTCCCCGTCGGAGATTGCACTCCCTCGATCGCCCCAGTGTCGTAGCTTACTCCAACTGTCCGCATCTGGACTCACAAACTCAACGGGCGCTCCAGCCAACCACTGACCGGAGCGCCAGCATCCCTGCTGGCCCGGCCGTGGAGGCCGCTCTCTCGTAAGCACGAGGGGCGTGTGATCGTCAATCCGGTGAGAACGCACGCTAATGACTCGTCGGGCACCATCAACGCAGTCCAGTCCACGAGCATCATGCCGTATTCGCTCTATGCCACGCGCTTGACCACCGCCACTGCTCGGGAGATTCCATGAGATGCGCTTTCACCGGATTGCTCTCGATATACGCCGCGGCAATCGTCAAGTGGTCATCATCGCGTATGTATCGATCATAGTAATCGCGCGCCCACAATGCTCCTGATCGCCCGAGTAAGCGATTGCATTCACGAGCCGTGAAAGACTTCCATGAATGAATAATCTGGTCGAGAGGCATCCCATCGAACATCGCGATGAGGGCATGCACATGGTTTGGCATGATGCACCATGCTAAGAGGCGGTAGCGCGTTCCATCGAAGTGCAGCAGCGCGGCCTCGATCATCTGAGCAATTTCAGGTCTTTGCAGCCAGCACCTGCCCAGATTGGTATCCAGGGCTTCCGCAACGTATCGCATCCGCGCAACTCGAGCATCGCTTGGCTTCATCCGCAGCAGTGAATCTGACCATGGCTCGATCAACTGCTGCGGCAACGAATCAGCCAGCCGGAACGTAACCGCTTGAACGATCCCGGGATCGTCACGATGGGGTAGGTAACCGCGACGATGCCAGCCTCGATGCAGACCGATGTCGTCATGCTTTGCTTCCATCATCCGAATCCCATGGGCTCGCGCTACGTCCTGGAGAGTCCGTGGGTTGTTAAGATTGCTTCCGGCTCCACAATTTCAGTCAATGAGCTCACGAGGGAGCGGCCTCCACGGCCGGGCCAGCAAGATGCTGGCGCTCCGGGCCGCGCTATCACTGACCCATGAATCCGACGTGTTCAAGGACGCGCACGTCCATCTCGGTGAGCGCCAACACCTCATCAACGCTGAAGCCCGGCGCAATGCACTCCAATGTAAACAGCCCGTCCGTGCGCCGCAACAATGCCAGGTCCGTCACGACAACGTCCACGCAGCGGAGTCCGGTCAGCGGATAGGAACACTCACGGACCAGCTTGGGGCGATTCTTGCTGTCCTGGTGATCCATGAGGACAATCAATGAGCGGGCGCCGGCCACCAGGTCCATAGCCCCACCAATGCCCCCACCCACCATCTCTGGGGTGCTCCAGTTGGCCAGATTCCCCACCTGATCCACCTGGTAAGCGCCCAGAACCACCGCGTCCAGGAGTCCACCGCGAGCGATCTCGAACGAGGTCACGCTATCAAAAAACGAGGCGCCTGGCTGAAGTGAGACAAACTCGCTCCCCGCGTTGTAAACATCGGGATCAATGTCGTCCCCGTCAACAATCGGCCCGTAGCCTAGGATCCCGTTCTCGGCGTGGAGCAGCACGTCGCGTCCGTCCAGATGGTTTGAGACCAGGGTGGGCAGGCCCATGCCCAAGTTCACCACGGAGCCCTCTAGGAAAAGACCGGCCACACAGCGCGCCATCTCAGAGCGCGTGAGCGCCGGCTTGCCATGGTAGGTGCGTGCCGTCTCCTCCGTGCGCCGAGCCGGGCGACCCGCCTGGAGCTCGGCAATTGAGACGGTGCGCGTGGCCTTCACCACACGTGAGACGAACACGCCCGGCAGATCGATCGCTTCCGGTGGAATGGCGCCCACCTCCACAATTTCGTCCACCTCGGCAATGGCGACGCGCGCCGCCTTGGCAAAGCTGGGATTGAAGTTCTGGCTACCGCCGCGGAACTGGAGATTCCCGGCCCTATCGGCCCGCCATGCTCGGAGCAGCGCAAAGTCCACGGTGATGGCTTGTTCCAGGACGTATTGCTGCCCGTTGAACTCGCGTACTTCCTTGCCAGCCGACACGTCCGTGCCGACGCCCACCGGCGAGTAGAACGCGGGAATGCCCGCCCCACCCGCGCGGCAGCGCTCCACCAGCATGCCTTGCGGTACCATCTCCAGCTCCATCTCACCCGCGCTAATCTGATCTTCAGCCGCGGAACGGAGTCCTGGTCGCGCGGAGAATGCCACCATGAGCTTGCGCACCTGACGCCGCTCCACAAGCTGCTGGCGCACGTCGCCCTTGCCGCCCAGCGAGTTACACACCAGGCACAAGCCGGTGGTGCCCTGGTCCCGCAGCGCTTCCAGCAAGCTCGTGGGAAATCGGTGACCCAGCCCAAACCCGGCCACCGTCACCGTGGCCCCGTTCGGGATATCCTCAACTGCCTGTTGTGGAGACGCGACCACCTTGTCCATCGCCCACCTCCGGAGGTCAGCAGTGTACACCTGTCGGCTTGCTAGAGGAGAACGAGATGGACGGAATGTCGATGGCGCCTTCGCTTATCTGTGACACGGCGTCTGAGCATCACCGAAAGCTGTTGTGCGCGTCCCCACAGCGTGGGAAGCCGGGAACTAAATCTCGCCACGGCTCGTTTGACACGGAGCGTCACTATGGATGAACGTCAGCTGTTGAATGAGTGGTTTACTTGACACGCTGATGGCCATTTCCTGGGGTAGGACAGGCGTCTCAGCCCAATACAACTTAGCTGGACTTTATCCATCCAGTGCTCGGTATCCCTGCCACAGCCGCGTGCGCACCGCGCGTTCAATCACCGGCTGCGCTTCCGCCTGTCCTGTACAGAAGGAGGGAAGCTGTCGCCCTTCGGTGCCGAGCCGGCCCCACTGGACAATCAGCGGCTGACCGCAAGGAGTATCCATCCGAGGCTGGGGTGGACTGGCAGGCACTGAACGCGCCATGCGTCCGTCTACTGGCCTACCGCTTCTTCCCCCCGACACCGGGCACGGCCGCGACTTGAATCATCCATCCCGCAATTTGGCGTTCGTCGAGGTCGTCCACTGATTTGAGCTCCGTGCCCCGCGTAGATGTGCCCATCCCTACCGGCGTCACCGGCGGAACCGGCTTGAGCGCTGCACCGTTCATGAACATGAGCTTGACGTGGCCGGCGAATCCGCCGCAACAGAAGCACCAGCCGTCGCCGACGCCATAGTACGACATGCCCCATTTCACGGAGCGCTGCAGGCCGGGAAGCGTCTTGGCCGCAAGTGCATCGACGCTTTCCGCGATGCCGCGCTGCGGCTGCGGAAGACTGGCGATGTATGCGAAGACCGGCTTGTCGCCGACCGCAGCCTTCGCGGGGCTTGCCTTGCCGGTCACCATGGATTCCGGCAACGTCGGGGCAGCCTTACCTTCTGCCGTCGTGCGCTTGGCGGGCTTCCGGCCTGCGGGCTTGGAAGTCTTGTCAGTCTTACGGGCGGGCATGGTTATCACCTCTACCTTGGAAGTGTGTCGTCCTAACGACCCAAGTTCAGCGAACCCGGCCAACGGGAAGCGATGGATTGCAGCCGGGACGCGAGGGCCGGGTTCGCTGCAGCGCATGGTTAGGCGTTGCGGTTGCTTGGAAGAGATGTCGCATAAGAATCTCAACGCAGCTTTTCCCCGCGCTTCAGCATCGCCACAAAGTCTGCGATACGCTTGCTGCGAGTTTCGGGTTTTTTGGCGGTGGTGATCCGGAAGAAGAAGCCGTAGCGTTGGGTTTTGTTGAGGGTCTTGAAGAAAGCTCCGGCATCGGGTTCTTGCGCGAGAGCGGTGAGGAAATCCTCCGGCATCTCGGCGGAGCTAAAACTGTGGTAGGCGGCTTCCCAGCGGCCATCGGCTTTGGCGGCAGCCACGGCAGCGAGTCCGGCGGGCTTCATTCGGCCTTCTTTTTCAAGCCGTGTCACGTGGCCGACGTTGATCTTCGACCAGACACTGCGTTTGCCTCGTTTGGTGAACTTTTGAAGAAAGGTCGTCTCATCGAAGGATTTCTTCTGGCCGTCGATCCAGCCAAGACAAAGCGCCTCGTCCAATGCTTCCACATAGGTCACAGTGGGGATGCCGCTGGCTTTTTTGGCAATCTTTAGCCAAATGCCAGGATGGTCGGCATGATGCCGCGTCAGCCATTGGCGAAACTCAGTGGCAGAGGCGAAGGCAATGATCGGCTGCTCGGGCATACACTCGGCTCTCACGGTGTGCGTAGCAACGCCTACCGTTGGAAATCAGCGGCGCCGGTACGGCGTCCGCTGGCTTGACATGTTAGGCCAGCGAATGGAAGCCAATCATGTTGCCTTCCGTGTCCTGAGCAAGAGTGAAGAAACCGTGTTCACCGATGGACGTTTTTTCCTTGCATAAGCTACCACCATGAGCGGCGGCTCGTGCGGCTTGCACAGCACAGTCGTCGCAACCAAAGTAAACCAGAGTGCCATTACCGCCAGAGGAAAAGCCTTCCATTTTTACCAGCATGCCGCCTGCGCCGTACGTGTTCATCCCTGTTTCTTTGTCCATGGGGAAGAACCACATGTCCACGTCCATTTCCGCTGTCGGAGCGGGCATTTTTTCCAGTTTGATTCCGAGTACGGCTTCATAAAATGCTTTGGCGCGGTTCATGTCTTGTACGTAGATTTCAAAATGAACGACTGAATTACTCGTCATGGCAATCCTCCTGTTGAGAGTCAGTTTTGATAAAGGGCATAACGACTCAAGCGTAGCTACGCCGGACTAGTGATGTCAACCGCGAAAACGGAACTGAAAGTGCGAACCGGCGTTGGCTCCAGCGCATTGTTCGGCTGTTCCGCGGGAACTGGAGATAGAGGTACCATCGACCTTAAGAAGCGGGATCGAACCCGAACACTCGTAGCTCTTGGTGGCAGCGGCAGGCCTTCGCGATGCGCGCGGCCCACGCGATAGCATCTTCGCGAGAGGGTAGTTCGAGCACCGTGAAGCCGCCATTGAGCGGAGGCGCCCACGAGTATCCGCCTGCGGAGAACGTGCCATCGGCCGAGACGAGCACCGGCGGGACCGCTTCGTCGATACCGCCGCCGAAGACATAGACGCCGGCGGCTTTTGTTTCGTCGATTCCCGCGTGTGCGTCGCGACCAACCGCCTCCCATTCGCCATCGGGTACGACCATCGCTGCGCTTGGAAATGAGATTAGGTATTTCGCCATAGTACTCTTTCTTTAGGAATCGAAGACAGTCGTGCGCGAAGTTCTTTGCCGAACGTCATGGTCAGCGGCGCCGACAGGCGTCCGCTGCATGCTGTTGTTCGGCGACAGTTCACGAGGAGCAACACCCTACTCACTCTCGCTCAGACCGCGGCCGTATTGGTGATGCTATATCTGCCACACCTACACCCCCAACTTCTCCCGCAGCCGGTCAGTGGTCAGATGCCTTACGACATCGAACGGCTCGCACTCGCCGCTGGCGGAGGTGAACTCTATCGGCCCCACCTCCCGCGCAACCTTCAGCGCCGCCTCGTTCAACACAGCGCTCCGCTTTCCGATCCCCATCAGCGCCGTACCCATAGACAGGCGGACCCTTTCCGATTCCGTCCCAATCGCGTCTGCGATGCGTTCGACATGGTCGAGGAAGAACTCCTCGCTCGGCGCCTTCTTGCCGGAGAACTTCGACGTCTCATAGAGCAGCCCGTACCCGCAATCGCGGCGGACGGGGTCGTCGTTCTTGACCCACTGGTCGGCAAGCTCGACCACGAATGACGTCTTCGCGAGCGTTGCGTCGCAGGAAGCAAACACGTGTGCCAGCATGCCGCCGGCCAGCTCCTCCACCTGTTTCTCAGCCTGGTCACGGGTGATTTGCGAGGGGTCGTCGACGAGCAGCGCGATCACTCTGGCTTCGTAGACGTCGGTCTTCCAGAGCGCGTGTGCGAGCTGCCGGTTGCGCCCAATCCGTTTGGCCAGCTTGCGCAGCCGTGTGAGCCCAATTCCGTAACTCCTCATCCCGGCGGTGCTCGAACCCAGCTTCTCCCAGTTGCTCATGCCCCGCTCGTCGCGTTCAGCGTTGAGCAGTGCGAGGACTTCGGAAACGGTCATCGGAGATTTCATCTTCTAGCCTCCTGTCGCCTAACGCTCCGGTTCAGCGGTGGGTCGCGCAGCGGACCGGCCGCTGCAACTGATGCGTTAGGCGGGGCAAGCCGCCCGCCGCCGACTTGGTCTGCTATGCGTCATCGTAGGCTCTTTCCAGGCCCGCCACGTCGAGCTTGATCATCTCCATCATCGCTTCCATCACCGCCTGTACCTTTTCTGGATTCTCATCGGCGATGAGCTGCATGAATCGTCTGGGGACGATCTGCCAGGTGACGCCGAACTGGTCGGTGACCCAGCCACACTGCAGTGGGGTTGCGCCGGCGCTGATGAGCTTGCTCCAGTATTCATCAACTTCTTCCTGGTCTCTGCAGTCGACAAAGAGGGAAAAACCCTGGGAGAAACTGAAGTACGGGCCGCCGTTGTAGCCCATGAAGACCTGACCACCGATGACGAATTCGGCGGAAGTGATTGGGCCGTCCTGGCCAGTACGAGCAACGTTCTTGATCTCAGAGTCCGGGAATGTGGTGGTGTAGAACGCAATGGCAGCTTCGAGCTGGTCGTTGAACATCAGGAAGGGTGTCACTTTGGGCATGTGTGTCTCTCCTTGGTCTGCGGTCTGTGCCTAACGGCCTGCGTTGACCCGCGAGGTCACCTCTGTAAACCCACCAACGAGCGGACGACCGGTGGCCTCGACTGGTCCAACGCTTTGTTAGACGGCTGCGGTGCGGTGGAACTTTACAGACACGTCAACGACATCGGCCTGCTGAGCGCCAAACGATCATCCACGTCACGCACGCGCTGCCTCACCACTCGCCCGTCGCCTCGCGGTATCTCCCCCGGCTCAGGTGGATGGATTGGCTGCGTCACTTCGTCTCTGTGCTTGATCCCAGGCTGATGAGAAGCTCGTCAAGTTGGTCGAGCGTCTCGGGCAACGCGCCCGTCGATCCGGAGTCAAGCGCTTCTGTAGAGGGATAGAGATCGTTCACCACCAACAACGTCTTGCCGGCGTTTTCCTCGAAGGTCACCGAGGTGATGGTCTTGCCGTCGTCTCCTTCC
>JBJXFJ010000315.1:0-11747 GCA_046154735.1 Chloroflexota bacterium
GTCAGCGCCAAAGCTCGCCACATGGACCAGATTACCTTGCTCAACGAGTCGAATGCCGGCCGCTTCGCCCCCGATCAAGTTTGCGGCATCCTCCGCAATGGTCTCGAGAATCTCCTCGATTCGACGACCGAGGGTCAGATGACGATTGACGCGCATCAGGGTTGAGAGCCGCCGCGCCTGGTCTCGCGCGGCAGCAAAGTGGCGAGCATTTTGCACCGCTACACCAACTTGGCCGGCTAGCGTGTCCAGCAGCTCGATGTCTTGTTGATCAAACGCCCGGGCATCCTCTCCGAGCGCAATGAGAATTCCCAGGGGTTGCTCGCGGTCGTAAAACGGCACCACAACCCCGCCTCGAACAACCGCGTCTGAAGCGAGCGCATGCTTCCAGAGCGGATGATGGCCAATATCACCGCTTACAAACGGCTTGCCAAGCTGAAGAACCCATCCTCCAAGGCTGTCATCCATCCGCAGCGTGCGCACCTGAAACGCCTCATCCGCTGGGTCATGAGCGCGGAGGTCCAAGAGTTGGGTGGATTCATTGTAGATCCAGACGGAGGTCAGCCGAGCATTCAGAAGTTTGCGCGCTGCCTGAGCCGCTGCTATGAGCACGGCATCAGGCTCCAGGGTTCCGCTCATTAAACTGGTAATCTCCGCGAGGATCGTGAGGCGATCTTCATGCCGGCGCGTCTCGGCGAAAACCGCGGCATTGTGCAACGCCACGGCGGCCTGAGCCGCGATGGCCTGCGCCAACTCGAGATCTTCAGGCCGGATGATCCGAGCATCTTTGAAACGCATGGAGATGAGTCCGTACGTGCGATCGCCGACGATGAGTGGTACACCCACGTACGTGGGCAAGTTGAGTCGCTCGCTCACGTCACTATTGACCCAGCCGGACTCCAATTGGATATTCGCGGTCTGATAGAGTTGCCCGCGTGCGAGGACCTGAAGGTTGAGTGTATTCAGTACCACTGAACAGCGGCGACCAAGATCCCCCGTCGGGCTGAGGTCGCCGGCAACGGCAACGAGGATGAGATCACCGGTGGATTTCTCAAGCTGCCAGATGCGCAAATACGGCGAATCCAGGAGCCTGGCAATCGTTTGCGCGGTGTGAGTCAGGATCGCCTCAGCGTCCAGGCCGAGTGAGATGAGGCAGCTCGAGTTAGCCAGTGCCTCCAACCGCCGACACGCGTCAGCCGATGTTTGGCCACGAGCCGTCACGCTCCCTGTTGGCATGCCGCGTCCCTCACCTACATTTCGGCGGCAGCCCGCGCTGATCCACCTCAAGATCGGTAACGCCGCCGGGGTGCACTCCGGGACGCGCTAAGCGGACGGCCTACGCACTTCGGAGCGCGGCGCCCCCCCCGGCTATGGGTGGCAGAAAATCAACGTGATCGTCAGGCTGGAGGATTGTCTCCAGTCCGGCAAGGTCTTCATTGACGTGAACGGTGAGCTGACCCCAGAGAAACTCGTCGTTGCGGGCATACGCCAGTGCTCCGAAGGGCGCATAGCGCTCACCGAGCAAGACCAGAAGGTCACGCAGCGATATACCCTCCGTCAAGGGCAGATCAATAAAGTCGCTGCCGATGGCGTTCCGGTAGGGCGGGTATATGACAATGCGCATAGGAACATCAGTGAGAAGTAGCCACGCGGGGGCAACGCGCCAGGTGCTTGCAACGAATCAGGACACGCGACCAACGTGCATGTGCACACGCTGGTGCGCGGCTACAGAGTAGGCAAACTTACTTCTTGGCTCCGGAGCCAATCTTGAACATTTTGGTACCACAGGTTCCACAGACGCCCTGCGTGGCTGGGCGGCCATTCTTCATGGTGACCTGCTGCGGGTCCTTAATTTCGCGGGTTTGTTTGCATTTCATGCAGTACGCTTCAACTGCCATCGAATGTCCTCCCATTCGTTCGTGCTTTTCGAACTCAGACATTATAGAACGCGTGAGCTATTCCCCGACACGCGGTTGCTCACGGTCCCATCTCTCCATTAAGGTGTCTCCGCTATGGAACGTGAACGTACTCTTGTCATTGTCAAACCGGACGGGGTCCAGCGCGGACTCATTGGGACGATTCTCGCGCGCCTTGAGGCGCGCGGCTTAAAGCTTGTGGGACTCAAAATGTTGACGGTCCCTGAAGCGTTGGCGCAGAAACATTACGCAGAGCACGAGGGCAAACCATTCTACGAGGGACTCATTCGATACATTTGCGCGGCACCCGTTGTGGCGGCTGTCTTTGAGGGCTCCAATGCCGTGACGGCGGTTCGCGGCAGCGTAGGCGCAACGAATCCGGCGGCCTCGCCCGCGGGTACGATCCGTGGTGACTTTGCGCTCGAGATTGGCCGCAATCTTATCCACGCCTCGGATTCACCAGAGACGGGAGCGCGCGAGGTGGCCCTCTGGTTCCAGCCCGGCGAGCTCTCCAGCTGGGACCGCGCTACTGACCCCTGGATCTTTGAGTAGGTGACTCTTGGCTAGTGGCTAATCGTTTGTGCAAGCCGAATCGATTAGTCATTAGCCCTTGATTCGCGAATCAAGCGGCGCAGGCGGTCCGGCGTAATTGGTGTATGCGTTACGCGCACGCCCAGGTTGGCCAATGCATCATCAACGGCATTCGCAACCACCGCGGGTACTGGAATGGTCCCACCTTCGCCCGCGCCCTTGATACCCTCAGGGTTGTTTGGTGAGGGCGTCTCCAGGTGGAGTGTCTCCATCATGGGAACCTCTGTGGCACCGGGTAAGAGATAATCCAGATACGTGGAGGTCAGTAATTGCCCTTCGCGGTCGTAGTGAAGCTCTTCAGTGAGCGCATTGCCGATTCCCTGGGCAACGCCGCCATGCACCTGACCATCCAGAAGCATAGGGTTCAACACAACGCCACAATCGTGCGCCACCAGATAGTTCTCAAGCTTCACCAGACCGGATTCCGGATCGACCTCCACAAACACGGCATGCGCGCCATTGGAGAATGTGGGCTTCTCAGGGGCAAAGTAGGTGGTGTACTCCAGTCCCGGCTCCATGCCCGCTGGCAACGGAGCGTTCGGTGTGGGTGCATTGGCCATCTGTGCGATTCGGGCAAGCGGGACTGAGCGTGCGGCGGCACCGCGCACGTAGGCGGTGCTGTCCGTCATTTCCACATCGTCCGAAGCCACTTCCAGCAGGTGCGCCGCAATGCTGAGCACCTTTTCCTTCAATCCCTGTGAGGCCTGGCTCACGGCGTTACCGGCGGTTACGGCGGATCGGCTGGCGGAGGTGCCTACGCCCAGCGCAATGGCCGCGGTATCGCCGGTGATGACCGTGACATCCTCGGGACGCACGCCCAAGCGCTCCGCACAGACCTGGGCGTACACGGTCTGATGCCCCTGGCCCTGTGGGGTGGCGCCCGTCATGACCAGAACGTGTCCGTCTGATTCCACGCGCACCGTGGCTCCCTCAAACGGTCCCGTGCCGGTGCGCTCCACGTAACAGGCAAGCCCCAACCCCAGGTACCGACCCTCCGCCCGCGCGGAAGCTTGACGAGCTCGAAAAGCCGGTTCATTCACGGCCTGCATCAGCACGTTCATCGCCCCGGGGTAATCACCACTGTCATACTCGATAGGCGCACCGTCTCGAGAGATGATCGGGATGGTGTATGGCATGTCTGCCGGCTGGATGAAGTTTCGAGAGCGAATTTCCGCGGGTGATAGGCCCACCTCTCGGGCCAGCAGGTCCACCATGCGCTCCATGCTAAACGTCCCAGACGGCCGGCCGGCGCCTCGGTAGGGCGCATTGCCCGGCTTATTGGTGTAGGCGCTCCGCATGTCCACGCTAATGGTAGGAAAATGATATGGGCCCACCATGGTCTCAGCGCTGTTCCAGGGAACCACAACGCCAAAGGGCGCATAGGCACCCGCATCATGCAGAATGCGGATCCTGGCGCCCAGAAACGTACCATCGCTTCGGGCAGCAAGCTCAATCTCGTGGTCCTGTTCACGCGCCTGGTACGTCGTCAGAAAGTCTTCGCGCCGGTCTTCTATCCACTGGACCGGCCGTTCCAGGTGTTTGGCCAGCCAGGGAATAAGGGCTTCTTCCGGGTAGAAGCGGTTCTTCACACCAAACCCACCGCCAATGTCCGGTGCGATCATACGAATGTCCCGCGTAGCCATGCCGAGCATCGTGGCCAGACAGCGCCGGGCAGTGTGAGGTGACTGTGTGGAGTTCCACACGGTAAGACTCACGCCCCAGGCCGTCGGGCGATATTCGGCAGTGACGGCGCGGGTCTCCATGGCCTGGCCACTCGAGCGACCCAGGGTGAGATGTTCCTTAACCACAACGTCGGCAGCGCGAAACGCGGCATCCACATCCCCGTGTACATGGGTGAGCACAATGGCCAGGTTATCCCCCAGCGATTCATGGACGATGGGTGCGCCAGGCTCCAACGCCTCGCGTACGGTCACCACGGCCGGCAGAGGTTCATATTCCACCGTGATGGCGTCAAGCGCGTCTTCAGCGAGGTAGCGTGATTCAGCCACGACGACGGCCACGGCCTCGCCAACGTGATGGACCTTGACATCCGCCAGTGGCTTGGGACTCATGGCGCGCAGCTTCGGGTGATTCATGACCAGCGGAAGTGACTGATTGGCGGTTCCAAGATCCGCCGCCGTAAAGACTCCGACGACCCCCGGCATAGCCCGTGCCGCACCGACTTCGATAGAGCGAATGCGCGCATGACCATGTGGGCTACGCAGAATGGCAGCTTGAAGGCAGCCGAACGGCCGAATGTCCGTGGCGAACTGGCCCTGCCCTTGGAGAAAGCGCGGATCCTCCAGTCGCCGAATCGAGGCGCCAATCCATCCGTGCGTGCTATGGCCCAGGCCTTCGTTGCTCATGCGTGTTGCCCCTCTACCCGATCATTCTTGACGGGACCACGTGTCAGTCTGAATCCTCCGCGGGAGTCGCCGCGGGTATGCCTATCGTACGGGATTCGGAATCCGGGCTGTTAGGGCACCTGACATATGGGGCTCGGCTCTATCCTGCGAGAGGGAACACGAATGCGTGGCGTGGGTCAACGCTGATGGCAACGATGTCCCCAACGCTAACCGATGCCGCGCCGAACTCGATTGCTCGCGTAAGCTGATGGTCCGGAACATCGAGTGACGCGATCTCCACGATACTGATCGGGCCCAGACGGCGCACGCTGACCACTCTGGCAGTGGCGCAATCGTCTGCGAGCTCGGCATCGCGAAGCAGGGCAATACCCTCCGGACGGACCAGTACGGAGACCCGGGCACCCTCAGTAGCATGGCGGGACTGGATGATCCCGAGCTGGGTCCGCAAATGTCCGTCTTGAACCACGCCCTCCAGTCGATTCACCGGCCCAAGTGTCTCGGCCACAAAGGGAGTGGCCGGATGTGAGTAAACCTCGTCCGGAGTGCCAATCTGCTGGATCTCACCGCTGCGCATGACCGCAACGCGGTCACCCATGGCCATGGCCTCGGCCGGATCATGCGTCACCATCAGCGCCGTCGCGCCGCTCTCTTTAAGCACCGCGAGGGTTTCGTCACGCACTTCTTCACGAAGGCGGGTGTCTAGCCCTGAGAATGGCTCATCCAGGAGCATCACCCGAGGCCCTGGTGCCAGGGCGCGTGCGAGAGCAACTCGTTGCTGTTGGCCGCCACTCAGCGTGTGCGGATACCGGTCCACCATTTCAGCAACCTGGACGCGTTGGAGCAGCATCAAGGTGCGCTTGCGCTTCTCGCTCTCAGGCATGCTTCGCAGGCCAAACGCAACGTTCTGGCCAACCGTGAGGTGAGGAAACAGGGCGTAGTCCTGAAAGAGCATGCCCACCTGGCGCCGCTCAGGAGGCACCACGTGCGTCCGCGAGGCAACGACCAGATTACCCAGAAGGATGCGCCCATCCTGGAGTAACTCGAGCCCGGCCACTAGTCGAAGTAGTGTGGTTTTGCCGCACCCTGATGGGCCCAGAAGACAGACCACTTCACCTGGGTGAATGGCAAGGCTCACGGCATTGACGGCCCGCACCGAGCCGTAGTGGTGGGTGACGTCCTCAACCGTTACAGCTGGCAGGACTGACGCGTTACCCATTCACTTCACCAGGGCGAGCGCGAGCGATGGCGCGGCTCAGGACAATGACCGGCACCGTCCCCGCAATCACGATAGCCAGAGCCGCCGTGGACGCTTCGGTGAGCCGCTCATCGGAGGCAAGCTGATACACGCGAACTGCCAGTGTATCGAAGTTGAAGGGGCGGACAATGATCGTCGCGGGCAACTCCTTGATGACGTCGACGAACACCATCAGCATAGCGGTGAAGAGGCTGCCGCGCATGAGTGGCGTATGAACTCGCTGCAGGGTGCCAAACGGCGTTGTTCCAAGGGTGCGCGCGGCATCATCAAATCCCGGCTTGATCTTACTCAAGCTCGCCTCAACCGCGTTAAAGGCCACCGCCAGGAATCGTGCCTGGTACGCGTAGATCAAGGCGAAACCGGTGCCACTGAGGAGCAGACCGGTGGACACTCCCAGTGTCGTGCGCACCCAGCCATCCAGGGCGTTGTCAAAGCGCCCAAGTGTGAGCAGGACGCCAACGGCGATGATAGAGCCAGGGACCGCGTAGCCCATGGTTCCAACCGTGGCCGCGAATCTGGCTAATCCGCCGGGGTGCAGCCTGAGCGTGTAAGCCAGAATTGTGGCCAGTACGACTGCCACGAGGCAGGCGATTCCCGCAAGCACCAGACTATTGGAAACGAACCGAAGGAAGTTTGCTCCAAAGAGCTGGTCGCCCCCACTCTGAGTCATCTTGATAAGCAGACCCGCGGGCAAGATGAACCCCAGGAGGATCGGCAGCCAGCAGAACAGACTCGCACCGAGCGCCTTCAATCCAGTGAGCCGATAAGGCCGAAGCGTACTATAGCGACTTGATGTGTGATGGTATTTTGCGCGACCTCGTGACCAGCGCTCCATCACGATGATACCGGCAACGAGCAACAGCAACACCGCGGACAACTGCGCCGCGGTGGCCTTTGAATCCATGCCGTACCAGCTTCGGAAGATGCCCGTGGTGAAGGTATCGAGCCCAAAGTATTGCACTGTGCCAAAATCAGCCAACGTCTCCATAAGCGCCAGGCTGAGCCCCGCCACAATCGACGGTCGAGCGAGCGGAAGGGCTACTCGACGAAAACTGGCCCAGGGCCCATAGCCAAGCGTACGACTCACCTCCAGTGCACAGACGGATTGCTCAAGGAATGCCGCCCGGGCGAGCAGGTACACGTAAGGAAAGAGCGCCAGGGTGAGCATCACAACGGCACCTTCCAGAGAACGCACCTGAGGAAACCAATAGTTGCGGACACTGACCTGAAACGTCACGCGAATCCAGGCTTGAACCGGTCCGCCCACATCCAGCCACGAGGTATAGGTGTAGGCCAGCAAATAGGCGGGCACTGCCATGGGCATGAGCATGGCCCATTCGCAGACTCGGCTTGTTGGGAACCGACACATGGTGACGAGCCAGGCCGTCCCCACGCCGAGAATGAGCACGCCTGCACCAACCCCGCCAATCAGCCCGAGCGTATTGGTGATGTATCGCGGAAGGACCGTGGCAACCACGTGACTCATCACGGAATCGGGTGGCACGAGCAGGCTGGCTACAACCGTGAGCACCGGCACAGCCAGCAGGAGGGCTACTATGGCGCACACAAGTGAAAGCGGCTGCGCACCAAACCCAATGCGCAGCCGCCTGGACGCAACCGTTATGGCCATTGACGGCCAGAGGCTACTGAGCGCGACATAGTTGTGACGAGTCTACCGGTCTTTGACGGAAAACGTAAGTCGAAGCACGGCAGACGCCTGCATATTCCCCATCCGTCTGCCGTCTTTCGTCTTCTGGCCGCCTAGCGCCAGCCGGCGCGATCCATGATCATGAGCGCTTGCGGGTTGTTCCGACCGTAGACGGACGCGTTCAGCTCATCGCCTCGGAAGTCACCCCAGGCTGCCAGCACCGGATTTGGTTGCGCACCGGGAACGGCCGGGTACTCATTGCTCCCCAGGGCGAAGAGCTCCTGTGCACTGGGACTCGTGAGGTATTCGATGAACGCTAGAGCATTCGCAGCATTGGGCGCCGTGCGGATGACGCCCGCCCCGCTTACATTGATGTGCGTGCCGCGATCATTCTGGTTGGGGAAGAACGGTCGAACCTTTTGGAAGGTCTCCTGATCAAGTGGATCGGTTGATGTAGCCATACGAGCGAGGTAGTAGGTATTGACCAGTGCGAGGTCGGCCAGACCCGCGGAGACCGCTTTCAATTGGTCGGCATCGCCACCTTGCGGGGCCCGGGCAAAGTTAGACACGAGCCCTCGCGCCCACTGTTCCGTGGCCGCCGGGCCGTATGTCTCGAGCATCGACCCGACCAACGACTGGTTATAGACATGCGATGATGAGCGGACGACAATGCGGCCCTTCCACTTGGGATCCGCTAGATCTTCGTAGGTAGAAAGCTCTGACGGATCGACTCGATCTATGGAGTACATGATCACGCGGGCTCGTTTTGCGAGTCCCACCCAGCAACCGTCCGGGTGTCGCATACTCTCCGGGATACGTGCATTCAAGACATCTGACTGGATGCAGGAGAACAGGCCGGCCTGCTCAGCGCGCCAAAGGCGGCCCGCATCCACCGTGACCAGCACGTCAGCGGGGCTATTTGCCCCCTCCGACTTCACCCGCTCGATGATCTGGTCGTCGGTGCCTTCAATGAGGTTGACCTGAATCCCGGTCTGCGCGGTGAAGTCTGAGTACAGGCGATCGTCAGTGTCGTAATGACGAGCTGAGTAGACATTCACCACCTTAGCTTGAGCGCGTGCAAGCAGTGGAATCACGCCCACCGCTAGCGCGAATGCCGCGAACGCGGCCAGTACCTGTATCCGCTGACGAGTCACCATAAGTCCCGGCTCCTAAAGAAAATCCTCGCGCGCCCAGCCACCGGTAACCAGCTCGCCTACGCACTGAGTCATTGTGGTACTGATCATAGGCTAACGCGAGACATTAGTCAATGCTGAAAGTTAACGGGTGCCTACGCTTCGCTGTGGCGAGTATGGGGGAAATCTCTTGAACGCGGGATCGTTCTGCCTGGCTAGCGCGCTCCAACGGTCAAACGCGCAACGTCCGTTGCACCAGGATAAGATTCGCGGTTTCCTTCGCTGATCGGACCATGCGATAGGAATTGTTCACATCTCTCGAGCGATGTGAACAATTCCATGCGATACTTCCATGATTCGTCCTGCTGCACGCGCGAGAAAGGGCAACTGGTTTACGACCATGTCAAACGCATCCACGATCGTCCACCACCTTCACGCCGCCGGGATCAGCCTAGTGGCCTCCGTTCCGGACAAGTGGATCAGTGATGTGATGGACGCGGTCGTCGCGCATCCTGAGATGACGCTGGTGCGCTGCACTCGCGAGGATGATGGCGTGGGACTGTGCGCCGGGGCGTTCCTGGGCGGTCGCAAGGCGGCGTTGTTATGCCAGAATGCGGGGCTGCTTCTCTCGGCCAACGCGTTAGCAGGCTATGGCCAACATCATCAGATTCCCATGCTGGTACTCGCGGCACTGCGCGGCAGCCACGATGATGGCTACTACTATCAGACCTATAAGGGACGCGTAACGGCGCCGGTGCTGGATGCCGTAGGGGTGCCCTATCACCACGTGACGGGGCCGGATCACTTCGAGCTGATTGGTGAGGCAGCGTTCCAAGCCTATCTGTCGCGCCGTCCGGTGGCGTTGTTGTTCTCACGTCGGGCACTACTCGGCCCGGACTCTCGTCCGTAGGATGGCAATGTGAAACGCACTGATTGCGCCGCGCTTATTGCCGCCCACCTGGCGCCTGATGACATCATTATCTGTAGCCTTGGCTCCGCGGGACGCGCCTGGCGTGCGCAGCAGGCCGCCAACCCAACGTACTATGGCTCAGACCCCATGGGCATGGGGCCGAGCCTCGCACTGGGCATGGCCCTGGCTCAACCTCGGCGTCGGGTGACGCTGATCGAGGGCGATGGTGACCTGAGCATGAACCTGGGGGTATTGCTCACCATTGCCGGGGCTGCGCCGGCCAATCTGCGCATCGTAGTCTTTCAGAACGGCCGCTACGAAACCGGGGGCGGGCAGGCGTTGCCCGCGGGCGAGATGCTCTCGTTTGGAACGATCGCAACGGGTGCTGGGTTCCACTACGGTGCAGATGCGGCTGATGCTGAACAAGCCAACCAACGGATGACTGAGCTCTTCACCGCGAGCGGTCCCGGTCTCATCGCCGTACAGGTGGAGCCAGAAGCCTCCTCCTACCCGGCACCACCGCGATGGTCACAGGTAGAGGAGCGCTCCTTCTTTATGAAGCAGCTCCACGGGGAGTAGGGCTCCCGGCCCGCCTTATCATGCTCCACGACGAGCAGGTCGCTCCCGAGGATTTGATGGACTCCGGGGGTAAAACTCCTCCGTTAGCTGGAGCCGGGATAGACTTCCAGGCATCCGGCCCGTCGGGCCGCCTCGCTCAGGCGACGATCCCAGCAGGCAAACACGGTATCAGGCTGGTCAAACACTGAGAGAAAGGCGGCGAGGTGAATTGCGTCGAACCCTCGCAAGGCGTGACGCTCCGCAAGCTCTCCAGCCTGCCGCACCAGCGGCCAGGTCACCTCAATCGGTGAGATGTGCTGCCAGATCAGCTCGAGGTTCAGCATAATCTGATCTCGCGCATCGATCGGAATGCGGCGGTCCCGCAATGCCGCGGAAGCCGCGGCGCGAACTTCCGCGTAGGCAATCGATGCGCTAATGACGCCACTTGCTGAACTGGCGAACGCTTCAAACTCTGCTGACCCGGGCTCATCGAGGATCAATTTTGCGAGCGCGCTCGAATCAGCGTAGATGATCACCCGCGCTGTTCGCTCACATACTCAGTGATGGACTTTTCTCCAGGGAGCATCTTGACGCGATTCGGAATCGGCCCCCAGGGCTTATTGAACTGCACCCGCCCGGAGGATACGAGCTCGCGCAGCTCGTCCGGCACGTTGTCATGTTGAACGCGCTCAATCCGAGCCACCGGCGCCCCCCGATCCGTGATGATCAGCGACTCGCCGTCACGAACCCGAGCCAGGTACCAGCTCAGTCGTTCCTTAAGTGTGCGTATGCCAACATTGATCATGGGTCTACACTATAACGCCCTGGAGACTCCTTCGCAGCAGCACTGTGCCCGCATGCAGGGTCATTTCATTCTCCTTCCCGGACGGTTCTACAGGGTAGCAAAGGGGCTTGTCCCATAGGAGTGGGCACCGTTCATCACAAACGCGTAACAGGACACGCTGAGCATCATTTTCGAACCCATTCGGGACGAATAATGGCCCTCGGGGACGCATTGAATGCCTTGGGAGGGCGTCTCAGCCTTGAGTTCCGCATCGTTTCGGGCCCGAAAGCTCACACATGAGGCTGAATGTGCATGAAATCGCCCCAAATTCGGGCTTGTTACGCATTTGTGACCAAACCTGCCCACTCCTATGGACTTGTGCCCTGTGCCTGGAATTCCCGAACCCCTGATGGCGATCTGCGGCTCCTGCGTCCCAGGCACAGGGCGCAAGGCCCCGTGCTACACGGTCCCGCTGTCGGCTCGACTTTGAAAAGTAACCATGCCCCGCGCGGCACCATCGCGAGATGAAAATCGGCCATTTTCAGAGCAGGCCCTGCTAGTGGACAGTTCTCGTGAACGAGACCATTGG
>JBJXFJ010000325.1:0-3542 GCA_046154735.1 Chloroflexota bacterium
ATCGACCTTATCTTATCATCCATTCCGCCCTTGGATATGCTGCTCACTAAAGTCAATTGACGGCTCTGTCGGACAGGTTGGTCCACCGCATATAGGCGAGGAATCTCATCTGCGCGCGACCTCGTCAACTTGCCGTGACGGGCGGACGGTCCGCGGCATCAGCCGGCATTCATAACTCTGTGAGTACCGGGATCGTCATGACTCAGCCCCGGCACTTGGTAAGATGATCGCGCACATGGACTCCTCCATTCAGCAACCCGCCGACAGCCACGATCTGATCCGCGTGCACGGGGCGCGCGAGAACAACCTGAAAGATATCAACGTTGAGATCCCGAAGCGCCGCCTGACGGTGTTTACCGGCGTCTCTGGCTCGGGTAAGAGCTCGCTGGTCTTCAGCACGATCGCCGCGGAGTCGCAGCGGATGATCAACGAGACCTACAGCGCCTTCGTGCAGGGCTTCATGCCCACGCTGGCCCGGCCCGACGTGGATGTGCTGGAAGGGCTGACCACCGCGATCATCGTTGATCAGGAACGCATGGGCGCCAACGTTCGCTCAACGGTCGGCACCGCCACCGATGCGAACGCATTGCTGCACATCCTCTTCAGCCGGCTCGGCCAGCCACACATCGGGTCACCCCAGGCGTTCTCGTTCAATGTCGCATCGGCCAGCGGAGCCGGCGCGATCACAATTCAGAAGGCCGGTGGCAAGACGACCGAGAAACGCACATTCTCGATCACCGGAGGTATGTGCCCCCGCTGCGAGGGCATGGGCTCGGTGACCGACTTCGACCTGTCAGAGCTGTACGACGACACTAAGTCGCTCAACGAGGGCGCCCTCACCATCCCCGGCTACAGCATGGATGGCTGGTACGGCCGCATCTTTGGTGGCTGCGGATTCTTCTCCCCGGACAAACCGATCCGTGAATTCACTAAGAAGGAGCTGCATGATCTGCTCCACAAGGAGCCCACCAAGATCAAGGTCGAGGGCATCAATCTGACCTACGAGGGCCTGATCCCGAAGATCCAGAAGTCGATGCTGTCCAAGGACAAAGAGGCGATGCAGCCACACATCCGTGCCTTTGTGGAGCGGGTGATCACGTTTACCACCTGTCCAGACTGCGGCGGCACCCGGCTCAGCGAGGCCGCCCGGTCCTCCAGGATCAAGGGGATCAGCATTGCTGATGCCTGCACTATGCAGATCAACGACCTCGCGGAGTGGGCGAAGGGTCTACACGAGCCATCCGTGGCCCCGCTGGTGACGACACTGAGGTACACGCTCGACTCGTTTGTCGAGATCGGCCTCGGCTACCTCAGCCTCGATCGGCCGTCGGGCACGCTCTCGGGCGGCGAAACACAGCGCACCAAGATGATTCGCCACCTCGGCTCCGCGCTCACCGACATCACTTATGTCTTTGACGAGCCGACGATTGGCCTGCACCCCCACGATATCCAGCGCATGAATGATCTACTCCTCCAGCTCCGCGATAAGGGCAACACGGTGCTCGTGGTGGAGCACAAGCCGGAGGCTATCGCGATCGCCGATCACGTGGTGGATCTGGGCCCCGGCGCCGGCACCGCCGGTGGCGAGGTGGTCTTCGAAGGCACCGTCGAGGGCCTGCGTGCCAGTGGCACCCTCACCGGGCGGCACCTGGATGACCGCGCCGTCCTGAAGCCATCGGTGCGGAAACCGTCAGGCACGTTGGAAGTGCGCGGCGCCAGCTCCCACAACTTGCAGGGGGTCAATGTCGACATCCCGCTCGGGGTACTGGTGGTGGTAACCGGCGTGGCCGGTTCGGGCAAGAGCTCCCTGATCCACGGCTCGGTCTCAGCGCGGGACGGTGTGGTGACGGTGGACCAGGGAGCAATCCGCGGCTCTCGGCGAAGCAACCCGGCCACGTACACCAGCCTGCTGGAGCCCATTCGCAGAGCCTTCGCCAAGGCCAACGGCGTGAAACCGGCCCTTTTCAGCGCCAACTCCGAGGGCGCCTGCCCCACGTGCAACGGCGCCGGCGTCATTTATACCGACCTGGGAATCATGCAGACCGTTGCCACCACCTGCGAGGAGTGCGAGGGTAAGCGGTTCGATGCCTCGGTGCTGGAGTACAAGTTTGGCGGCAAAGATATCAGCGAGGTGCTCGCCATGCCCGTGACCGAGGCCGAGGCGTTCTTTGGCGCCGGAGCGGCGAAAACCCCGGCCGCGCACGCCATCCTCACACGGCTCGCGGATGTCGGACTCGGCTACATCAGCCTCGGTCAGCCGCTCACCACGCTCTCCGGCGGCGAGCGTCAGCGGCTCAAACTGGCCACCCAGATGGCGGAGAAGGGTGCCGTCTACGTCCTGGACGAGCCGACCAGCGGCCTCCACCTCGCCGACGTCGAGAATCTCCTCGGCCTCCTGGACCGCCTCGTCGACTCCGGTAAGTCAGTCATCGTTATCGAGCACCACCAGGCAGTCATGGCCCACGCCGACTGGATCATCGACCTCGGCCCCGGGGCCGGTCATGATGGCGGACGAATCATGTTCGAGGGGACACCGGCGGATCTGGTGGCGGGGCGCTCGACGCTTACGGGGGAGCATCTTGCTGCGTACGTTGCTGGGTGATCCGTCGGAGCAGTGGATTGGAGGCCATGAAGGGAAGTTGGTATCCGTCGGTCTCTCAGCGGACTAACGGTTGACCTCACCTCTTGCGGGGCTAGCGAAGGCAGCATGGTGCAGGTGGGCTGGACCGAAGGGCTAGGCTACATTGCGCAAAGACGAGCGTATGCCGCATTCCAACGAGGACCGTTGCTCGATCACCAAGACGTACGTGCCGGTCTCACTGAGTGATTGCGCCTCCATGCTTCGCTGCCCATCTGCGGTCCCCGCCTCTCGCAGCGTGTCTGGCGCGGCCGACGGACTCCCCTCTCCCAGCCGTTGAACCAATTGAACCAAAAGAGGACTGGAAATTACCGCCCGGCAGCCACCGCTCAAGCCTGACTGCCCGTCAAAAACGCCGGATCTCCGACCTCGAGCGTACGGAGTAGCTCATCCCAGATCGCGTCCAACCGTGGCTGATCCTCCGGCCAGAAATCCAGTGTAAGGAGAGCGCGGACGTGTCCGCCGGCCGCCAGGCAGGTACGCGAGATGGCCAGCCGCTGCTCGCCCGGGTCGACGCCGTGAGATTCCATCCAGGCCAGCTCCATCTTGGCGCGTCGCTGGATTCGGACCGGACTACGCCAGACGACATCCCGGTCGCGGCTTGTGAGGCACTCCGCCAGCATACGATCGATCGGTGGCAAATCGGTCCAATCGATTTCGCTTGCCAGACGAAAGATCGAGACCTGGAGCACACAGGTGTCATCCGGCGGCTGACGGTCGTGGAGCTTGAACGATTCGCCGGGTTCAAGGCACCATTCACGCGGGTAGTCAAATCGAACAGCACCCCGGTCAGCCACGAATATGACGTTTCCGAGCTTCGACTTCCAGCGATAGTTACCCTCGAGCTGATAGCTTTTCTTGGTCCACTCGCTCATAACGGCCACCATAGCACAGCCGTCACCGC
>JBJXFJ010000367.1:0-4285 GCA_046154735.1 Chloroflexota bacterium
TTCTTCCGTCAACGGGCGAGATGATATCGCGAGGGAACCGCACCCTCACGGGATGCGGCTCGGAGCTGGTGGGGATGGCCGGTGCCGGTGGCGAGGAAATCGCGGGAGGAACCGCTCGCTGACGGTCGCGGCTCGGGGCCGGTTGTGATGACCCGGGTAGGTCAGGGTCGCCCATAAGGCCCATGCGAATCACGCACCTGGTTCGACGCCACCGCGGATTGGTAGCCGGGAGATCAGCACCTTATCGATCCGGTGGTTGTCCGTATCCACAATCTCAAATCGCCAATTGCGCCACTCATATGTGTCACCGGCCTGGGGAAGACGCTGAAGCCAGAACAGCATCAAGCCAGCCAGGGTATGAACCTGTTCTGTTGCCTCCGGGGGGATGTTATTGAGTCCAATGGTGTCGCGGAGCTGATCCAGCGGCACGAGGCCGTCCACGAGCCAGGAGCCGTCGGCACGTTGGACGATTGCCGGCTCGTCCTCTTCGTCACTCGCGGGAACATCGCCAACGATGGCCTCGAGCAGGTCTTTGAGGGTGACCAGGCCCTCCACCCCGCCGTACTCGTCAATGACCAGACCGAGCTCCGCACGATGTTGTCGAAATGTTTCAAGTACGTGAAAACCGCGAAAGGTCTCGGGAATGAACAGCGCCGGGGAGGCAAGTGCCGCGAGATCCTCCCCCGGTCGGGCCTGGAGCACGTCTCGCGCGGAGATCACCCCGATCACATTATCGAGACTGCCAGTGCACAGCGGGTAATGGCCATGACTCGTGCTGGCAACGAATTCACGGGCTGCTTCTAGAGGCGTGGACACGTTGAGCCAGACGATCTCCGGTCGAGGCGTCATCAGCGTACTGGCTCGGCGATCGCGGAAGCGAAGGACGCGATCAATGGTGTCCTGTTCAGCTTCATTGAACACTCCAGCCCGGCGGCCCTGGTCAATGAGAATCCGCAGCTCCTCCTCACTCACCGGTGCCTCCTCCCGCGTCTGAGCACCGAATGCACGGAGGACAAGCTCTGTCGATTTTGTCAGAAGTGCAACCGGAAGCCCTGCGAATCGAGCGAGCGAGCGCATGGGGCCGGCAACCATCGCCGCGGCGCGCTCGGGACTATTGAGCGCCAGGCGCTTGGGTACCAGCTCTCCAAAAATGAGGGTCAGGTAGGTGATGATGACAACCACACATCCCAGGCTCAAGGCCTCTGCATACGGGCCGACCACCGGGAGGCTTGCCAGCGGCACGGCCAGGGCATTGGCGAGCGTGACACCGCCAAATGCGCCGGAGAAGACACCAACGAGCGTGATGCCAACCTGAACCGTTGAGAGGAACTGACTGGGCTCATTGGAGAGCTGCAGAGCAGCGCGAGCACCCGAGTCGCCACTGGCTGCCATATGCTCGAGACGAACCTTGCGCGCAGTGAGCACGGCGGTCTCGGAGAGAGCAAAGACGCCGTTGATCACGATGAGGATCAAAACGATGACAATCTCAGTGGTGACGGGCGGCACGGCGTCGCTCCTAGGTCGTTGTGTTGATCACAGCATAGAGGATGCTCCAATCATGGCACCGCGCTAAGCTGACGATCGGTGCGTCTCAACATCTGAGTGCGCCAACCGTCAGATTCCGAGCCGCATACTGTGAAGGTGCGGTTCCCGCGCGATATCCTCCCGCCCGTTGACGGAGGAATCTGCCACAGAACCCGCTCTCTCACGCACGCGGCTCGGTTCGACGGTCGAAGAGTGTTATTCCTTCAAGCGCGGATCAAATGCATCCCGCAGGCCGTCAGACAGCAGAAAGACGCATAGCACCGTGATGAAGATCATGGCGCCGGGTGGATACACTAGCCAGGGTGCGCTCCGGAATGTCTCCTGCGAGCCGCTGAGCATATTGCCCCAGGACGAAAGCGGTACCGGCACGCCAAATCCCAGGAAGCTCAACGCCGATTCGCCCAGAATTGCTCCGGCGATATCCAGGCCTGCAACGACCATGACCAGCGAGACCAGGTTGGGCAGCACATGCTGGGTGAGAATCCGCGCGTCACTGGCGCCCATCACTCGCGCCGCGTCCACGTAGTCTCGTTGACGAACAGAAAGGACCTCACCGCGAACCTGACGGGTGGTGCCTGCCCAGCCCAATAGACCGAAGATCAGCGCCAGCGTCAGGACGTTGGGTGTGAAAAATACCGAGAGGATGATGAGCACAAAGAGCGTTGGTATATTGAACATAAACTGAACAATGGCATTCACCAGATCATCCACACGGCCGCCATAGAATCCCGCGATCAAGCCGAGCGTTGTGCCAATGAAGATAGAAATGAGCGCCACCAGGAACCCAATCAGGAGCGAGACACGCCCCGCGAAGATCAATCGCGTCAGGTTGTCTCGCCCCAGATCATCGGTGCCCAGAGGGTACCCGGGTCCGGGCGGCTGCAAAGTGGCAATACGCCCGTCCGGCGTCCGCATGAACGCATCTGGACTGGTATGAAGGATGTGATCCGCAATCCATGGTGCAGCCACACTCACGAGCGTAATCATCAGGAAGCCTGTCAGCGCCACGACACTGAGTCGATCCCGCGCAAACCGACGGAACGAGGTGGCGAAGAATCCGCGTGATGGAGCCACGGCGCGGGTTCGCGCGGAAGCGCGCTCGGAGATGGTGAGTCCATCTCTCGGCGCCGTGACCGTGATGATCGAGCCGCTGGACGGCGTGGAGGTCATTGGCGCCCGGCAGGCGAGCGGCTGTCGCCAATTAAGCTGCAGATGCTCCCAGCGGTTCTGTACCGGCAACCGCCCGTCTCCCGAGCGCGAATACGCGGTCGCATCAGTCGTACCGAATCCGCGGATCAACCAGCCCGTAGCCGAGGTCTGCAAGCAGCGTCCCGACGATAGTGAGCGAGGTACCCAGGGTGAGCATGCCGAGCAACAGTGGATAGTCACGTGATGACGCGGCCTCGAAGTACAGCTTTCCCATGCCCGGCCAATTGAAGATGTACTCGGTGATAATGGCGCCCGAGAGCAAGGCGGGGAGCAGATAGCCCAGCAGCGTCACAACCGGCAGGAGCGCATTGCGCATCACATGCTGGCGATTAACCACGGAAGTGGCCAGGCCTTTCGCCCGCGCCGTCCGCACGTAATCCTGGCCGAGCACCTCCAGCACCTCGCTCCGCATGAACCGTGAAAACGTAACGATTCCTCCGAGTCCCAGCAAGAAGGCCGGCAGAATAATATGCCTGAGCCAGTCCAGGAAGCCGCCCGAGCCCTGCCCGTTCGGAAACCACCCGATGACGCTGTTCATCAGTACGATCAAGGTAAGGCCAAGCCACCAGGTGGGCACGCAAGTTCCAAGGACCGTGAAGAGCCGCACTGCGTTATCCCCAAGCGAACCACGCCGCGCCGCCGCGTACACACCCATGGGCACACCAACCAGACCTATCGCATAGCTCACCAGGCCAAGCTGGAACGTGGGCCAGGCGCGTTCCGCGATGACAGAGATCACCGGTAGCTGGTATGAGTATGACCGACCAAAATCGAGCTGCAACGCGTTGAATAGCCACTTCCCGTACTGCACGGGCAATGGATCGTTGAGCCCGAAACGCTCCCGCATTCGGTTGAGCGACTCAGCCGAGACTCGAGGATCAGAGAATAGTGCCGTCTCTGGCCCACCTGGCGCGGCATGAACCAGGAAGAAACTGGCCGTCATGACAACGAACAGTAAGATTGCTGACTGGATCAGTCGCCGGGCAATGAAGCGCCCCATGCTACCTGATGTCCCGGGCTATCGAGCGAATGACCAGTGAGCGAGACCGTCGTCGTAATCCAGGCGATCAAGCTTGTTTGGCGTCACGCCGGCAATCTGCTTGGACATGGGGCTGAACGAGGTGAGCGAGTAGAGGTAAAACGTCGGCAGTTCCTCGGTCACCACGCGCTGGAGCTCGTTGTAGATCTCCTTGCGCTTGGCATCATCCTGCTCCACCGCGCCCCGCTTGAATAGATCATCCACGCGCTCGCTCTTCATCCCCGTCACGTTCTGCTGACCGGTGCTGATGAGCTGCCCCTTGGCCCCAAGATCGGGATCGATACTCCCGCCGCCATATGTTCCCAGCGAGAGATCAAAGTTCTTCTTCCGCGCCACTTCCTCGGTGTACGCGTTGAAGTCTAGCCCACGAACCTCCAGCTCAATGCCAAGCAGCTTGTACTGCTGCTGCATATAAGCCGCGATGTTCTTCCTCGGGTTGCTCGTTGATGGGTACAGGACTTCAAACTTGAGCTGCTGTCCATTTGGCCCCAG
>JBJXFJ010000375.1:0-2901 GCA_046154735.1 Chloroflexota bacterium
AAGGTTGTCCCTCGACTTCTGAGCTCTTACGGTCCACGGGTTTGGCGGCACAGTATGGCCACCTCTGCTATGCTGGGCGTCAATCCGGGAGGAGGTCCGCAATGGAGTGGATGACGGGCGGCGAGGCACTGGTGCGCTCGCTCAAGGCCAATGGCGTGCGCGTGGTCTTTGGCCTGCCGGGCGTGCAGCTCTATGGGGTGATGACCGCGCTGCGGGATGAGCCGTCGATTCGATTCATCCAGACGCGCAATGAGCAGGCCACCACCTACATGGCCGATGGCTACGCTCGCTCCAGCGGCCAGGTGGGGGTGGCGCTGGTCGTACCCGGCCAGGGCATCCTGAATGCTTCCGCGGGCCTCAGCACGGCCTTTGCCGCTTCCTCCCCGGTGCTGCTGATTGCCGGGCAGGTGCCACGGGCACTCATTGGCAAGAAGACCGGCCAGCTTCACGAGATCGAGGATCAGCAGGGCGCCATTGCGAGTGTGACCAAGTGGCGCGCCCGCGCGACAGAAGTGGAGGAGGTGCCGCCCATGGTGCGTAACGCCTTCACCCAGCTCCTGAGCGGGCGACCACGACCGGTGGAGATTGAAATGCCGCCGGAGACCATGGAAGATGAGGGCGAGGCGGAGCTGCTGGGCGCCGCGCCACAGGGGCGGGCAGCAGCCTCAGCCGAGGCTATTGCTCAGGCGGCCCAGGCCCTGGCAGGAGCAAAGAAGCCGCTGATCTATGCTGGTGGCGGCGCGGTGGGTGCTGGCGCTGGGGCAGCACTCATGGCGCTGGCGGAGCATCTGCAGGCCGGCATTGCCACCACCCCAGAGGGAAAGGGCGCGGTGGACGAACGGAGCGATCTCTCCCTCGGCTCAGCCGTGTTCGCCTCTTCGCCTCTCAATGCCTACGTGGCGGACTGTGACGTGGTTCTGGCCGTGGGCACGCGGCTGTTGCGAGCACCCTTTTCGCCGGAGCAGCAGGTCATTCAGCTTGACGTGGACGAGGAGGAGATTGGTCGGGCACGACCCAATGTGGTTCCGCTCCTGGGTGACGCGCGACTGACGTTGGAGGCATTAGCGCAGGAGATCCGATCCGCGGGACCGGCTCGGCCATCACGCGCTGATGAGCGAGCCAGGCTTCGTGAGGCGGTGCGCGCCGCGGATGTGACCGAGCCTCAGTCGGCCATCACCAGCAGCCTCCGCGCGGGCACGCCAGACGACGCCATTGTGATCGCCGGGATGACACAGATCGGCTATTACTCGCGTTCATTCTGGCCCGCTTACGCGCCTCGGACCTATCTGACCTCCAGCTATTCTGGGAACCTCGGCTTTGAGTGGCCCACCGCCCTAGGCGCCAAAGTGGCCAACCCCGACAGGCCGGTGATCGCCATGGTGGGCGATGGCGGGTTCCTCTATAACGCCAATGAGCTGGCCACCGCCGTGCAGCACGGGATCAACGCGGTGGCCGTGGTCTTCAACGATGGCGCCTACGGCAATGTGGCGCGAGACCTGGACGAGGCCTGGGGTGGAAGCTATGGATCCGAGCTCAAAAACCCGGATTTTGTGAAACTGGCCGAGGCATACGGCGCCCTGGGCCTGCGCGCCAGCGAGCCCACGGAGGTGGGCAGACTGGTGCAGGAAGCCATTCAGGCTAACCGCCCGGCCATTGTGGAAGTGCCTGTGCCCCGCATGTCCCGACCGCCCACGTTTGCGCCGGGGAGAAAGCCCGTGCGGCGGAACTGAAGAATGCAAAATTAAAAGTGCAAAATGCAAAAAAAAGGGGCGGGACGGCGAATGCAAAAGGGAAAATGAAAAATGCAAAAATGGGCGCGGGGAATCCCGCCTTGGGTATTCCCAAACGCCCATTTTGCATTTTGCACTTTTAATGTTGCATTCCCCGTTGCATTCGCCGGAGCGCCCATGAAGACCCTCATCGTCGACCTCACTGAGCGCCTGGAGCTTGCAGGCTTGCCCATTCCGCCCGAGCTCCAGCCCACCTACTCTGACTGGACCAGCTTAGAGGACCTCGGGCCCAAGCTGGCTGGGGCAGAGGCGCTCTTCTGTACACCGCTTATTCCCATTGACGAGGCGTTCTTGCAGGCCGCGCCAGTGCTGAAGGTGATTCAGCTCCAGAGCGCTGGTTATGACAAAGTGGATCTGGCTGCCACGCGGGCGCGCGGGATTCCCGTATCGCATGCGCCCAATGCCAATGCCGCTACGGTAGCGGAGCATGTGTTCATGGTGAGCATGGCCCTCCAGCGGCAGCTCTTTGACAGCCACAAGAGCATTGTGAATGATCGCTATCAGGACATGAAGTGGGCCATCATGCGCCATGGCAACTTTGAGCTGATGAACAAGACCATGGGCATTGTGGGCTTCGGGCGGATCGGTCGGCAGGTGGCCAGGCGGGCCGCGGCCTTTGACATGCAGACGCTCTACGCTGATATTCAGCGTGCCAGCCCAGAGGATGAAGAGCGCTATCAGGTGACCTACGTGGACTTACCGGAGCTACTGCGCCGGGCCGATATTCTGACCGTACACACCTGGCTGGATGCCTCAACCTACCATCTTATCGGTGAGGAGGAGCTCTCCATGGTGAAGCCCTCCGCCCTGGTACTGAACGCGGCGCGTGGACCAGTTGTGGACCCGACAGCGCTGGCCGAGGCGCTGAAGTCCGGTCGCGTTGGCGGCGCGGCGGTTGATGTGTTCGAGACCGAGCCGGCTTCCAACGCAGACCCGCTGGTGCAGCTTGCCAAGTCGGGCTTTGATCGGCTCATCCTCACGCCGCACGTGGCTGGCATCACGGAAGCCGCCCAGCACCGCGCTCTGAAACACTCCCTGGAGAACCTCGTGCGCTTCACCCGCGGCGAGCCGCTCCTGGATATCTGTAACGGCGTGACCAGTTGAAACACAG
>JBJXFJ010000397.1:0-6396 GCA_046154735.1 Chloroflexota bacterium
CCATCATGTTTGCCGGCAGCCTCCAGGGACGCACGCAAACCATGCCATTGGCGATCTACGGAGCCCTGGAGAGCGATCTCAATGTTGCCCTGGTCATCTCCACCATCCTAGTGGGCGTCTCGTTCGCCATGCTCATGGCGCTCCGACTGGTCATGTGGCGGCTGGGCGGGAGCACCCGGGAACCCTAATGTGCACGCTGGTGGCCCCCGGGGTACTCACCAGCGCTCCTTTGGGCTGCAGTAATCCTCGCCGCAGTCTAAAAGCACCAGCCGTATGACTGACATACCCGAGAAGAGGCATGAATCTTGCCCGTCTGGCGAACCACTCCGGCGGAACCATCGCCGAAAGCATTCTTCCTCCGCGGAGGCTTCTTCGGTGGCCGAATTGACACCGCTCTTCATCATCGACGCCCGGGAAGCCGAGCTCTACGATGGCGCCCGGCCGGCCATCATTGACCAGGATCTTCGAGACAACCAGCCAGTGTGAACGCGGACCGTGCCTGAGCAACGATCTACTCCCACGCTGCCCATCGCGCAATCGCTTCGCCCAACGACTAACACAATGGTCGATTGCACATGTTCATTAACATGCTGCAGGAATCGTGTGCTACACTGCCAGCTAAGCGCACCATGCAGGTCAAATAGTTGCACGGCTAACTGAACCGAATCCGATCGTTGGATGCTCATAGCAACCGGGGTGAATTGTCATTCATGGTCCTCACAACACAGAGCCACCCCGTGATCTCGAGCGGCCGCATGGCACGCTTGAGGCAGGAGACCGCGCTGCAGCACACCGCGCTTGATCAAGGTCTCAACCTGTCACAGCGCCTCCGCGGGATGGCTCCATATCGCGCGCTGCTCGAGCGTTTCTATGGAATTTATGAACCACTCGAAACCCAGATCCTGAGCCGCGCCGAGCCCCTCCCGCCCGGGTTAGAGCTGGAAAAGCGCCGTAAGATTCCCTTGCTCCAACACGATCTCAGCATGCTCGGCAAGCAGCACCCGTTGCCCATGAGTCTTCCCTGCTGTACAGCACTGCCTGCCCTGGATAGCCCGGCCGCGCTCCTCGGCTGCCTCTACGTGCTGGAAGGCTCCACCCTGGGCGGCCAGCACATCGCTCGGGAGCTCCGCAAGGTATTGGGGCTGACCGCCGAGGATGGCGGAGCATTCTTCTCGAGCTACGGCGCCGAGGTAGGCACAATGTGGCGAGCGTTTGGAGCCATAGTGGATGCCTGTCCACTCAGTGAAGACCAGGAACAGCAGATGATCAGCGCGGCGCGAGACACGTTTACCGCGTTTCATCAGTGGCTCTGCGTTCCATCAATCGAAGCACCCTAAGAGGCCGTATGACCACAACACAACGCAGTCCGTTTGGGCAAGCAGACCTGACCAACTGCGATCAGGAATTGATTCATCTGCCCGGTCAAGTCCAGGCGCACGGCCTTTTGCTTGTGCTTGATGAGCCCGCGCTCACCATTCTGCAGATTAGCTCGAACACGTCGTCACTGATCAACCTCCAGCCAGAGTCTCTGCTGGGCCTGCCGCTCAGTCACCTCCTCCCGGCAGACGAGCACGCACACATGCAGGAATCCCTGGAGCGGCTGCATCTGGAATCGAATCCGCTCTACCTGGCCACGGTGAAAGTCGGCCCGGCGCGGCAAGAGTTTCACGCCAGCGCACACCGGCTAGACGGCCTGTTATACCTGGAGCTGGAGCCGGCACTGCCCAGCGGCCTGACCAGCACCGCCACGTCTTCTGAAGCCGTCCGCGAGATCATGGCTGAGCTGCTCCGGGCCACGGATCTCGCAACGCTCAGTCAGGTTGCCGCCCGGCGCATCCGAGCCCTCACGGGGCACGACCGGGCCTGGGTCTACCGGTTTCACCCGGACCATCACGGGGAGATTATCGCTGAAGACCGTGTGACCGATCTCCCAGCGTATTTCGGGCTCCATTACCCGGCTACTGACATCCCGCTCCCGGCGCGGCAGCTCTACCTCAGCAACTGGATCCGCCTCATTCCCAATGCGTATGAGGAGCCCGCGGCGTTAGTACCCGCCACAAATTCAAAGACCGGGCGGGCGCTGGACATGACATTCTGCACCTTGCGGGCCGTGTCCCCATTCCATATTGAATATGTAAAGAACATGGGCTGCAGCGCCACGATGTCGATCTCCTTGATCCACCAGGGGAAGCTCTGGGGCCTGATCTCGTGCAACAGCGCTGAACCACGGAATCTGCCATTGGATGTGCGCACTACTTGCGAGCTCCTCGGCCAGATGATGTCCCTCCAGCTTGGAGCCGCTGAGGCACAACAGGACGTTGATTACAAGCTCACCCTGCAGAGCGACTCTGCACAATTGATCAGTGCACTGGCCGATACTACTGAGCTCCGTGAGGCCCTCCCAGCCCAGGCGGATGCGCTGTTCCAGCTCATCCGCGCCGAGGGACTGGCGGTGGTCACACCAGAGCACGTCACACTTCGCGGCAGTAGCCCAGATGAATTCGCCGTGCGTGACCTGGTGAGCCACCTTAGCGACCAGAGCAACGAGCCGGTGGTCGCCACGGACGCACTCGCGGAGCTCTGGGCACCAGCATCAGATCGGCTTGACCGGGCCGCGGGGCTGCTGGCTATCCAGATATCGAATTTTCAGCCCACCTGGATCCTCTGGTTCAGGCCCGAATTTACGCGCACCGTGCAATGGGGCGCTGATCCAAACAAGGAGCACATCGAGCGCACGGAGCAGGGCTTGAGGTTGAGCCCGCGGAAGTCATTTGATCTCTGGAAAGAGACCGTGCGCGGCCGCTCGCAGCCCTGGTTGGCATGTGAAGTAGAAGCCGCACGCAATCTCCGCAATGGGCTGCTCAATGTGGTGCTGCGGCGCGCCGAGGCACTGGATGAGCTCAACCGCGAGCTGGCTCTGAGCAACATTGAGCTGGACGCCTTTGCCTACGTGGCATCACATGACCTCAAGGAGCCTCTGCGCGGGATTCACAACTACTCCAGCATGCTCCTGGAAGACTATGGCGATCGGCTCGACGCCGAGGCCGAACAGCGGCTTCTGGCCCTCGTTCGGCTGACCCGCCGGATGGAAGACCTCCTGGATGCCCTGCTCAATTACTCGCGACTGGGCCGCCGGGAGCTGCATATCACCGAATCCAGCATCACCGCGGCGGTGTCTGAAGTCCGTGACATGCTGCGCACGCGCATTGACGAGGCACCCACATCCATTGAAGTGCTTTGCGGAGAGCAAACCGTGTCCTGTGACCCGGTGCTTTTCCGCGATGTGCTGCTGAACCTGATCTCCAACGCATTGAAATACAACGACAAGCCTGAGCGGCGGATCGAGATTGGCACGCACGAGCATCCAGAGCACGGGACGGCACTGTTCGTGCGCGACAACGGAATAGGCATTCCCCCACAGCACTATGAAAACGTGTTTCGGATCTTCCGGCGACTGCATGCTCGGGAAGCATTTGGCGGAGGGACCGGAGCCGGTTTGACCATTGTCAAGAAGATCGTTGAACGGCACAACGGGCAGATCTGGCTCGACTCGACACCAGGAGAAGGCACCACGTTTTTCTTTACGCTAGGACAGGTAGCAGCACCACGATGATCACCGAACGCCGTCCCCTGCTCATTGTTGAGGACAGCGATGAGGACTTTAAAGTGGCCGAATGGTCGCTCTATCGCACCGACTTCAACGCGCCGATTCTGCGGTGCACAACCGGCGATGAAGCACTTGATTTCTTTGCCCAGGGCCAGGCAGATGACCCGGACTGGAAAGGACGCCCAGGGCTCATTGTCCTGGATCTCAACCTGCCCGGCATTGATGGTCGAGACGTGCTCAGAACACTGAAGACCGATCCGCGCTTGCGGGCCATTCCCATCGTCGTGTTCTCCACATCCACGAACCCCGTGGATGTGGACGCCTGCTATGAAGCCGGCGCAAACGCCTATATGACCAAGCCGGTGGACTTTCAGCGATTCCGCAATTGCTGGGAGACGCTCGTGCACTACTGGTTTGATCTCGCACTGCTCCCCACCCCGCCATGATTCCCAGATGCTAGACACGGCCACCGTCCAGCAGGCTGTTCGCGTTCTCATTGTGGATGACAATCCCGATGATGCCGCGCTGTGCCGGCGATACCTCGAGCGAGATGAGCTCAACCACTACGCTATCAGCGCGGTGGAGATGGGTGATGAAGCCATCCGGGCGATCCGCGAGGACCCTCCGGGGTGTGTGCTGCTGGATTTCCACCTGCCAGACATGAGCGCTCTGGAGGTGCTGGACGAGCTGGGCTGGAAGCTGGGGCTGATTGCAGTGCCTGTGGTGGTGCTCACCGCCTCGGATGGCGACTGGACGGCCCGCGAGGTTATCAGACGCGGTGCCCAGCAGTACATTCTGAAGGAGCAGCTTTCCTCTGAATCGCTCCGTGTGGCCATCACCTCCGCGCGGGAGCAGCACCGGATGGGCCAGGAGCTTGGACGCATCCAACAGCGGTTGGCGTTAGTGGTGGAGGCCAGCCATGATGGCATCTGGGACTGGGATCTGGAGCAGGATAGCGCGGTCTGGTCCAATCAGATCTACACCATGCTTGGCCTGGAGCCCGGGGCAATTGCATCGGATATGCCGAGCATCATTGAGCTCACCCACCCAGACGACCGCGAGCGGTTCAGCGAGGCGGTGCGCGCGCATCTGGAGGGTGGCCTGCCTTACCGCGTGGAGCTGCGTTTGCGCCGAGCCGATGGATCCTATGGTTGGTTCCTGGGCACTGGCAAGGCGGCACGCGACGATACGGGACGCCCCGTTCGTATGGCCGGCTCGCTCACTGATATCACTGAGCGCAGACTGAGCGAGGAGGCGGTGCGCGCCAGCGAGCAGCGCTATCGCGCCCTGGCGGAAGCCTGCGGGCAGATTGTCTGGCAGTCAGATCCAGACGGGGGAAACACCTTTGTAGATGGAAGCTGGACCACGCTGACCGGTCAGACTGAGGATGAAGTCCGCGGGCTGGGATGGCTGGATGCGGTACACCCAGATGACCGGGAGGTGGCCGTGGCCGCCTGGCAGCACGCCGTAGCCCACGGAGAGCGTCTGTGCTCTGAGCTCCGGGTGCGGGCGCGCGATGGCAGCTACCGGCATCATGAGGTTCGTGCTTTACCCCTCAAGCAGGCGGATGGAAGCATCCGTGAGTGGATCGGCGTGGACATTGACATTACCGACTTTAAGCATTCCGAAGAAGCCCTGCGCGGGAGTCGAGAGCGGCTCCGTCTCGCTATTGACGCCGCCAATCTGGCCGTACTGGAGCTTGATCTCCAAACCAGAGTGGCACAACATGATCCGAGTACCAACAGGTTGCTGGGTCTGCCGCTGGACCTGACCGATCATCCGCTTGGCGCGTTGCTCAGCCGTGTGCACCCAGAGGACCGAGCAGGATTCGAAACGGAGCTGGAGCGGAGCTGTCAGGATGGTTCCACGTTTCAGTCACAGTTTCGCTTCACGCGGCCAGATGGAGACGAGCGCTGGATCAGTGTGGTGGGCCAGGTCATTCATGATCCGGCCGGTCGGCCCGTCCGCATTCGTGGCGTCGCCTGGGACGTTACGGAGCGGACTCGACTGGAGCACGCCCAACGTGAGTTCCTGGCCATGGCCGGGCATGAGCTCAAGAACCCGTTGGCAGCGCTCAAGGGTAATGCTCAGCTCATGCAGCGGCGCGGGAGCTACGATGAGCGTGCCGTGGAAACCATTGTTGCCCAGGCGGATCGCTTGACGCGCCTCGTGAATGACCTGCAAGATGCCAGCCGCGCTGACATCGGCCAGTTTGACCTCCAGCTTCAGGATGTGAATCTGGTAGATCTAGTGCGAACCGCACTGGAGGAGATGGGCCTCACTGCGCCAGACCGATCGCTCCATCTGGAGACCCTGGCCGAGCGCATCACGGGACATTGGGATCCGGACCGCCTCGTCCAGATCTTGCAGAACCTCCTCTCAAATGCCATCAAGTATTCCGAGGATAGCCGCGAGATCATCCTTCGACTCGAGCAGCGGCACGATGTGGCGCGCCTGTGCATGATTGACCATGGCCCGGGCATTGCTCCCGAGGTGCTTCCGCACCTGTTTGACCGGTACTACCGCGCTCAGCATGGTGGCACGGCTGAGGGGCTGGGGCTTGGCCTCGCGATCACTCGGGCACTTGTTGGCGCGCACGGAGGCACCATCAGCGTGGAATCAGCGCCGGGGCAAGGGAGCACGTTCATCGTGGACCTCCCCTGCAACCCGCCCGCCTGATGGGACTCCTAGTGGGTCACTTGACACGCCGGTGGCCATGGTTGCCGGAGCCGCCGTCCGGAGCGCGGGCGTCTCGCCCGTCCCGATCCGTAGGCGGGGTGCTCCGATCG
>JBJXFJ010000427.1:0-2623 GCA_046154735.1 Chloroflexota bacterium
CCATGGGCACCCTCATGCGTCAGTACTGGATTCCCGTGCTGTTTGATTGGGAGCTTCCGGAGCCAGATTGCGCACCCTTGCGGGTACGGCTGCTGGGCGAGGATCTGGTGGCTTTCCGTGATTCTGACGGCTCCGTGGGCCTCGTGGCGGAGAACTGCCCGCATCGTGGCGCGTCACTCTTCTTTGGGCGAAACGAAGAGCAAGGCCTACGCTGTGTCTATCACGGGTGGAAGTTCGATAGCTCCGGCGCCTGTGTGGACATGCCCAATGAGCCACCCGAGAGCAATTTCAAACACAAGGTCAAGGTGGCGGCCTACCCATGTGAGACACGCGGCGGGATCATCTGGACCTATATGGGCACTGAGCGGCCCACTCCGCCACTTCCGGGACTGGAGTGGATGGATCTGCCCGCGTCACATAGAGCAGCTTCCAAGCGCGTCCAGGAGACAAACTGGCTTCAGGGCATGGAAGGTGATATTGATCAGAGCCATGTCTCGTTCACGCATAACTTTGTAAACGTGGAAGATGCCATCAATCGCATGGGTGGCGATCGCGTGGCACGCATCCGCTTCATGGATCGTCACCCCATATTTGAAGTGGTTGACACGGATTACGGTGTCTGCGTGGGTTCTGGGCGAAATGCCGGCGATGCCGAGAAGTACTGGCGAGTGACGCAGTACCTCATGCCGTTCCATACCATGACCGGTCCGTATGGGGATAATCCTGTACTCAACTGGCGGGCATGGGTGCCGATTGATGATCTCAACGTCTACGTCATTGGCATGCACTTTCATCCCACGCGGCCGCTCAACGAAGCAGAGATTGAACGATTCACCAAGCGTTCAGGCGTGTGGACGATTAGCGAAAATATGCGTCGGCCCGCAACCAGCGAGCCCTTCGGCGCGTGGAAGACGCTGCCCTCGCTGGAGAATGACTTCTTCATCGATCGTGAGGAGCAGCGTACCAAAACATTCTCCGGCATCTCTGAGTTCTGGGCGCAGGATGCCGGACCGCAGTTTGGCATGGGGCGCATCTGCAACCGCAATGTGGAGCATCTGGGCACATCCGATCTCGGAATTATTGCCACTCGACGCCGTCTTCTAGGCGCCGTCAACGAGTTGAGCCACAAGGGCATTACGCCTCCCGGTGTGCAGGAGCCGGATGTGTACAAGCAGCGTCCGGCAGCGGTGATCATTCCCGAAGGTCAGTCCTGGTACGAGGCAACGACGGAGCACCGGGCCGCGCGTCCGGGCATCAACCTCCCGGCCGTTTAGCCATCGTCTCCACGGCGCTCGCCGCGTCCGAAAAAGACTGACAGAAGCCTCAGATGATCCGCGTCATCTGGGGCTTCCTTGTAGAATTGGCCCGCGCGAGTGGCGTTGGGGGGAGCCAGAGTCATTTCAAAATTGAGGTGACGACGGAATGGCGTAGCACGGGGCCTTGCGCCCTGTGCCTGGATGTCCCAGACCTGTGAACGCAACCCGCGGCTCCAGAGTCCGAGGCAAAGGGGACAAGCCCCTTCGCTACGCTGGAGATTGGTTCGGGATAGTCAATGAAATGACCCTGGGGAGAGCACATGGCAAACGGAAGCCACAAACGGCTGAAATTCGGAATTCAGGTCTGCGATCAGCATCCGACATCGGATGATCCGATCGCGCGATTCGATGAGCTGATCGAACAGGTCCGACTCGCTCGTGAGCTGGGATTCGATACGATCGTCGCGGCGCAGCACTACCTATCTCATCCGCACCAGATGTTGCAGCCAATTCCGTTGCTTGCGCGGCTGGCCGCGGAGACGGGTGAGATGCGTTTGGCCACCTGCATCCTGCTGCTGCCATTACTGAACCCGGTGGATATCGCGGAGCAGCTTGCCACGCTCGACATCATCAGTCACGGCCGTCTTGCCATTGGGGTGGGGCTGGGTTATCGGGATGAGGAGTTCGACGCCTTTGGCGTGCCGCGTGGGGAGCGCGTGAAGCGACTCGAGGAGAACCTGGATGTCCTGCGCCGCCTGTTGGATGGCGAATCGGTGACATTTGAAAGCTCATACTGTCACCTGAGTGATGCATCGCTGGCATTGCGCCCAGTGCAGCGCCCGCACCCGGATATCTGGCTTGGCGCCAATAGCGACAAAGCCGTGCGCCGCACCGCACGGTTGGCCGATACCTGGGTGATCAATCCGCACTCTCGGCTTGATACGCTTGCTCGCCAGGTGCAGGAGGTCTATCGCCCGGCATTGGAGGAGCTCGGGAAGCCCTTTCCAACTGAGCTGCCGATTCGTCGCGAGGTGTACGTGGGCGTGGATAAAGCCACGGCCCTCCGTGAGGCCGGCCCATGGCTGTTTCCCAAGTATCAGACCTACCAGGCCTGGGGGCAGGACGAGGTGTTGCCGGAAGGTGATGACTTCTCGGGCGAATTTGAAGAGCTGCTCAAAGATCGATTCATTCTGGGATCACCGGAAGAATGTATCGCCGAGATTGGGCGCTATCGAGAAGTCCTGGGCGTCACGGAGATCCTGGTCCGCATTCAATGGCCCGGCATGCCGCAGCTTCAAGCTATGAAAAACATTGAGATGATCGGCCGGACGCTGGTGGAGCACCACAGCAAGTAGGCGTTTTGCCGA
>JBJXFJ010000446.1:0-4269 GCA_046154735.1 Chloroflexota bacterium
CGGTCGCCGTGGCGCCACCCAGTGTGGTCAGCAAGGAGCCCGTCAAGAGCGCCTTCCCGTTGAACTTGGTGCGGTCTCGAATGGAGTCCACTTCCGCCCGGAGCTGCTGGACTTCCGTGTTGATCGCCGCCGAGTCCTGCGAGGACAGCGTATCGTTCGACGCCTGAATCGAAAGCTCACGCATGCGTTGCATCATGTCGTGTACTTCGGTCAGCGCGCCTTCCGCCGTCTGGATCATGGAAATGCCGTCCTGGGCATTCCGCTGTGCCTGGGCGAGACCGCGGACCTGCGCCCGCAGCTTCTCGCTGATGCTCAGTCCCGCCGCGTCATCCGCCGCGCGATTGATCCGCAGACCGCTGGATAACTTCTCGATGCTCTTGGACATGGAGTTCTGGGTCGCCAGCATGTTCCGTTGGGCATCGATCGCTTGAATGTTTGTATTGATTCGCATGGTCTTCTACCTCCGTGTAGTCACCAATGAAAAGACCTGGCCTATCCCTGGCCTGGTCACCCCGCGGGGTATCGCCCTCCCGACGGTTCGAGCACCGCTCGGATTTGAATCCTCCCTTTTCTTCCGGTCCAGCCGTCCGCCGGGCGAGGCAGAGCTGCCGCTCGGTTGATCTGCACCAATGGCAAGCGGTCCTTGCCACCTGGCGCCATTTAGTTCATCGACAAGAGGCAGGTGGGACAGCATTGCCCGTCAGTACTTCTTGTCCTGGTGGGAGAACGCTGCATCCGCTGACGAGGGGACGGGGCGTAGTCCAGATGGGGGGCCTGTCATCCCTGACGATGCGGCCGATCATTACTACAGTTGCCGGCACACAGGTCATCCCCCCTCACCGTGCGCCGAGATCCATTGATAGGGAGATGGGGATGCAAACAGGATCAATCGATCCAACCCAAAGCACGAATTCCGTCGGCTCTATCAATGACACGAACACACGGATAGGTCCCGTTGCGCCTGAGCGCGTTGATCTCGGAGTTGATCGAGCTCCCCGAACTGAAGATCGAGACTCGGGCCTCGAACAGTATGACCGTATGGAGATTCACCTGGACGGCGTGGCTCGACGTGCGTATGCCCAGTTCATGACACACCCGGATACGGGCCAGGTGAGTATCAAAATTATCGACGCGGATACCCAGCAGCTCATCCGCCAGATTCCATCAGAAGAAGTCATCCGTTTCGCGGAGCAGCTTCAGCACTACTGGGAGCTCCGTCATATGAACGTGGAGGCGAGATAAGCCATGGCCGGCACATTCCAGATCGACGGCCTCATTTCTGGCCTGAAGACACAGGATATGATCGCCCAGCTCGTCGCTCTCGAGCGGCGACCTGTCGACATTCTTCGAATTCAGGTTGATAGAGCGGCCGTGAGACAGAAATCTCTCGCCGCGATTAAGACGCAGATCTCGTCACTAGACGGTACGATGAAACGCCTCATTGCAAAGGGCGCCATTAATGCCAAGGCCGCGGCCACGGATCAGGCGCTTGGCTCGCCGACGGTGGTGACAGCAACCGCGAGCTCAGACGCCATCAATGGCTCATTCAAGGTCACGGTGAGCCAGCTCGCCACGGCCACACGAGTACTCAGCTCGAGTCCGATGGGTCAGGTCATTAACCGAACGTCCACCCTGGCGAGCGCCGGGTTCCGAATAACGCCGGTCGTGGCTAACAGCACCGGCGGTGCTGCCACCTTCACAATCAATGGCAGCACCATGACCGTGAATGGCAGCACCACGCTTGACGACGGCACGGCCGACAGTCTGATCCAGAAAATCAACACTTCTGGTGCTGGGGTCACGGCGAGTCTGGTTGCTGATATCGATGGCCGCGCTCAGAACCGCATGCAAATCGTGGGCGCCGCGGGCCAGCAGCTTCAACTGGGCGCGCTGAGTGACACAAGCAATATGCTCCGCCTGCTGAACCTGGCAGACGCCACGGCGCAGGCCTATACGGCCGCCAACGTGACCAGCGGTGCCGTGGCCTCGGGAGCGCTCAACACAAGCATCACAATCAACGGCGTGACCACGAACATCAATCAGAATAACGGCGGATTCGATGCCATCCAGAACGCGCAGGCCGTGGCAGATGCTATCAACGGGAACACCAGTAACGTTGTGAGCGCCACAGCCCTGGGGGATGGAACCCTGCGTCTCACGCAGAAGACGCTGGGGTCTCAGCAGACTATTAACATCTCCGTTGCCGGCGCTGGCACAGGGCTGACCGCCACAAGCACTCAGAACGGGACGGACCGAATCCTCAGCACTCTGAGCCTGGGTTCCACCGATGTGGGCAAGTCACTCGCCAACTCGCGCCTCGTGACGCCCATCGCGGGACTCGCTGTTGGCGGCAACGGTAGTTTTACGGTCAACGGCACCACAATTAACTACAAGGACACGGATTCCATAGGCGCGATTGTCAATCGGATCAACTCATCAACATCCGGAGTCACCGCCTTCTATGATTCCGTGCAGGACCGCATCAGACTGTCCGCAGCACAAACTGGGGCGCGAACGGTGTCGCTCGCTGATACGCAAGGCAACTTCCTGGCTGCCACTGGACTGATCGGGGCATCCCAGACGATGGGGCAGAACGCGGTTTACAGCATTGACACCGTGAATGGGGGACAGCCTCTGACAAGTGCGAGCAACTCAATCTCCGGCATCGTTCCCGGGGTCACACTGGAGCTCAAGTCGACCAGTGCCACGCCGGTCACCGTCACAGTAAGCCAGAATAATCAGGCCGCTATTGAGCTCGTGCGTGAATTTGTCGCTCGGGTCAATCAAAGCCTAGATGTGATTAGCGCTCAGACCGCCTACGATGCGAAGACCAAGACCAGCCAACCCCTGTCGGGCGATTCAGCCATTAATCAGATTCAGCAGAATCTCCGCTCCCTAGTGAATGCTCCCGCGCTTGGACTCACGGGCGAGTACAAGAATCTGGCAACCATAGGCGTGAGCACGGGCTCCATCGGCAGCGCCGTCGGATCAGCCACTCGCCTCATCCTGGATGAGGCCAAGCTCGCGGCCGCGTTGAATACCAATCCACAATCCGTGGAAGCGCTGTTCAGCACCTTCTCCGCCACGCTAAGCACGGTGTCTGGGACCGGCACCATTACCGCCGCGAACGGCACGCCGATCAATCAGCACGTTAACGGCACTTATTACGTAAAAGTTCTGGATGGCACAGGGAAAGCTGAAGCTCGCCTGGTGACCCCGGACGGTCGCGTTGCATTCACGAGCACGGGCACACTGGTAGCCGGTCAGGAAAACAACACCCTGATCCCAGGGGTCAAGCTGACCGTCAACGGCGTCCTCGCAGTAGGCGAAGATTCGTTCACCATGACCGTCAACACTCGCGGCGTGGGCGTGCAGCTTCGGGATACGGTGGACGGCCTACTGAAACCAACCGGATTCTTCAAAACTCGCGAAACGTCCACCCAGACGGCGTCGGACAATCTCACCAAGCAAATTGAGCGCATGGAGCTACGGGTGAGTCAACGTGAGGCGTCACTCAGCAAGAAGTTCGCAGCGCTCGAAACGTCACTCGCGCGACTCCAAAGCCAGAGCGCGAGCTTGAGTGGCTCCATCGCCAGGCTTAACACTCAGTCAGGATAGTGACCGATGAGTAGAGACTGCACAGCAGCACTCACTAGCGAGTAGTCACGGGGCTTGTCCCCGCACGGATGCCGGATTCTTGAGGTAGGGAATGCTTTCCAATCCATATCACCAATATCGCGCCACGAGCGTCGAAACAGCCCGTCCTATCGACCTGGTTGTGATGCTCTATAAGGGCGCCTTGCGCTTCACTCAGCGCGGCATTCAGGCCGTTGAGCGGCAAGACATTGACGAAGCCCACGCAAGTTTCGTGCGCGCACAGGACATCGTGGCGGAGCTGATCAATGGACTGGATCTCGAGCGCGGAGGCGGCCTGGCCGATCAGCTTAGCGCCATCTATGACTATCTTTTCCGGCTGCTCGTCGAGGCGAATACCAAGAAGTCCATTGCACCTGCGACTGAGGCACTGAAACTGATGAACGAGCTACTGAGCGCATGGCAAGCACTGGCCGACGGCCGAATTGACGACACCATTGTAGCTATGTCGACGAACGGAGCCGCGGCGCTATGACCGAATTTCTCGGGAATGTAGATCTTCAAACACTGAGCCAACACCTCCTGGATCTCTCCCGTGCGCAGGCGCGGGCTGTGGAATCGGACGATTGGGCCAACTTTGACCGCCTGTCAACGGAACGAGAAGACATGCAAGGT
>JBJXFJ010000449.1:0-7224 GCA_046154735.1 Chloroflexota bacterium
CGGAGACTCGGAGACGCAGAGTTACGTGGTTGTTCTCTCTGCGTCTCCGAGTCTCCGTGGTGAACATCCACCGAGACGTGAACCGTTACGAGCCAGGGGCTAGAGTCTGCTCGTAGCCGGCCGGCCACTCTTGGCCGGCGCCTTCCTCTGACCAGAAAGCTCTCAAAACGATTGAACACACGCGTTTCCTTCGCGCCCCAGGTTCGTCAAATGTGAGCGATATTCGGAAGTCGGTGGTACACTGCGAGCTAGGGTACATCTCTTCACGAAGGAGTGATGGAGACACATGGCCGATCTCACTCGATTGTTCAATGTGGCACTGGTATCGCATGGCGGCGCCGGTAAGACCTCGCTCACCGAGGCCCTGCTGTTCAGAAGCGGCGCGGTCACTCGTCTGGGGAAGGTTGAGGACGGTTCAACCACGACTGATTTTGACCCTGACGAACTGAAGCGGCATATGTCCGTGAGCCTGGCACTGGCGCCACTCACCTGGCGCAACTGTCAGATCAACCTGATCGACACACCCGGCTACGCCGACTTCTTCGGTGAAGTGGTGGAGGCAACTCGCGCCGCGGATGCCGTGATCGTCGTGATCGATGGTGTTTCAGGTATCCAGGTTGGTACCGAGGCCGCATGGCGACAAGCCAACAAGCTTGACCTTCCGCGTCTCATCTTTGTAAACAAGCTCGAGCGGGAAAATGCCGACTATGAGACGGTTATCACCGCACTTCGCGATCGGTACGGCACGGGCATTGTCCCCCTGACAATACCCATCGGTAAAGAGCACGACTTACATGGCATCGCTGAAATCCTCCATCGCCGCGCCTATCTGGACGGGGGCGAGGCGAGTGCCCCTTCTGGGGCTCTCGCTGAGGAGATCGAACGATATCGCGAGATGCTCGTGGAAGCCGTGTCAGAACAGGATGACGACCTGCTCGCGAAGTATCTGGAAGGTGAAGAAATTTCAGATGACGAGCTGAGCGAGGGTCTGGCACAGGCGGTCCGTGCAGGTAAGCTCGTACCCGTGCTCTGCGGCACAGCCATTCCACCACGCGGAATTGAATCTCTGCTTGATGCCATTGTCGATCACCTGCCGGACGCGAGTCAGGCGCATGTACGCATGGAAGATGGCAGTATTAAGAGTCCATCTGAACTGCCATTCGCTGGCTTAGTGATTAAGTCCATCTCGGATCCGTTTATTGGCCGGCTGAGTTACGTGCGTGTGTTTAGCGGCGAGCTTCACCCAGACTGCCATCTCTGGAATGTGAACAAAGCTCACGATGAGCGAGTTGGTCAGGTCTATCACATGCGTGGCAAGCATCAGGAACCAATTCGTTGCGCTAGAGTTGGTGACATCGCGGTGATTCCCAAGCTGGCTGAGACATCCACCGGTGACACTCTGGTAATGAAGGATCACCCGGTTCTGTTGGCTCCAATCGAGTTCCCCGAACCCTCATTTTCCGCCGCTATCGAGCCGAAATCGAAGGCTGATGTTGATAAGCTCAGTCTGGCGCTCCAGCGGATCATGGAAGAAGATCCCACACTTCATGTGCGCCGCGAAGAGTCCACCGGTGAGACCATCATGTCAGGACTCGGCGAATCGCACGTGGAGATTGCCGTGGAACGCATGGCGCGCAAATTCTCGGCACATGTCGCCATCCACACACCCTCCGTGCCTTACCGTGAGACCATCACGGGGATTGGTAAGGCCACGGGGCGCTACGTGCGTCAAACCGGTGGCCACGGTCAGTACGGCGTTGCCGTGATCGAGGTGGAGCCATTGGAACGAGGCGGGGTCTTCGAGTTCGTTGATAAGATCGTGGGCGGGGTGGTGCCCAGGCAATTCATCCCCGCCGTTGAAAAAGGCGTGCGTGAGGCCCTTGACTTTGGGATTGTGGCCGGGTTCCCCGTTGTGGACGTGCGCGTGAGCCTGGTGGATGGCAAGTATCATCCAGTTGACTCGTCCGAATCTTCCTTTAAGCACGCCGGATCTATCGGTTTCAAAGAGGCCGCGGTAAGCGCGCACCCGACTCTGCTGGAGCCGATTATGGATGTTGAGGTCACGGTGCCGGAGGATTTCACCGGGGATATCATGGGGGATCTCAACAGTCGACGCGCCCATCTGCACGGCATGCAGCCAGACGGAGGACTTACCACCATCTCTGCCTCGGTCCCGTACGCTGAGATGCTGCGTTACGCAACAGATTTACGCTCGATGACGCAGGGTCGCGGCTCCTACACGATGCACGTGTCTCACTACCAGGAAGTACCGGCGAACATCCAGCAACAAATTGTCGAGAAGCACAAGAAAGAGGTTGAGGCCAAAGCCGCGCTCGCTCACTAATCCAGAGTGGCTACCGGAGGCATGGGGATGTTTCCCTTGCCTCCAAGCTATGCGCACAGTCACTCAGGATGCTGTGTAAACCAGCTCCGAGCCGACCGAACGTCATGACCGATTTGCTCTATGAGCGCATCGACCGATGCAAACGCCTGGACCGGTCGAATTCTCTCCAGAAACTGCACGTTCACTGTTTGTCCCCGGATATCCCTTGAGAAGTCAAAGATGTGTGCCTCGATCAGGCGTTCATGATCCTGAAATGTTGGCCGACCACCGAGGTTAGCCACTCCCGGCCACTGCTCCACACCGATACCAACCCGAACGACGTACACTCCATCCGCTGGCAATGTCATATCACTCGGTGGCCGGACGTTTGCAGTGGGAAACCCAAGCGGGGTACCTCGACCGGCACCCGATTCAACTTTGCCAGTCAGTGAGTAGGGCCGGCCAAGCAGCGTTGCAGCCTGAATAAGCTCCCCAGACGCAAGCAACGCGCGAATACGCGTTGAGCTTACAATCTCGCCCTCGTGCGTCTGGGGCTCCATCACGGCCACGGAAAAGCCTTCTGTTAGACCGATCTCAGTCATCTTCGCGGGCGTTCCAGATCGACCGCGCCCCATTGCAAAATCTGGCCCCACCCAGAGCTCCACAAGAGAACACTCGGTGTGCAACAGGGCGATGAACTCTTCCGGCGTCACGGACGAGAGCTGGCGAGTGAACTCAAAGACCTTCACATGCTGGATGCCCTGCTCCCGCATGAGGCGAACCTTATCATCGAGTGTGGCCAGATACGTATGGCGCCGTTGTGGCCGCATCACCACATCCGGATGCGGATCAAATGTCACGCACCAGCTTGCCGCATCCAGTGCTCGCGCCCGCTGCACCACGTGCTGTAACAATGCACGATGACCAAGGTGAACCCCATCAAAGGCACCAATAGTTGCAACGGCGCGTGACCGCGTTTCGGAACCCATCATGATTCCAGAATCATCACGCGTATTCGCCACCAGGTTTGAGTGAGCGAGTCGTCATGATCGGGCTCCCGACGCGCCAGCCCGATGAATGATCCATCAGTGCCGTACACGCGCACGAGATCGTGCTGATCATCAGAGGCGGGCCACCCCTGGCCCTTCACTGCCAAAGCAGCCGTTGGCTCATCAAGCACGATCGCTGGCAACGATAGACAGGCGTGGTCGGGCGGCAAGACATGCTCAGCGAGAGTCAATCCTTCCGCCGCGTGTCGGAGCTCGTCTGGCGTCACGGCCGACTCCAGATCAAAGCGACCAACCCGCAGTCGGATCAGCCGGGCCACGGTGCCACCGCAACCAAGACGCTCACCGATATCTCGCGCCAGCGCGCGGATATACGTCCCCTTTCCGCATCGCACGGTAACGATGAGGCGATCAACGGATCTACGGATCATCTGAATCTCGTCAATCCGCACCGCGCGTAGGGGGAGATCAAATTGCTCACCGCGGCGGGCCCGCGTATATGACGTGACTCCGCTCTGCTTGATTGCGGAGTACACGGGTGGGCGCTGCTGAACAATACCCGTGAGCTCGCGTAGCACCGCCAGAATCTCGGCATCCGTGAGTACCGGCACTGGTGACTCTGTGAGGATCTCACCCTCCAGGTCATCGGTCGTTGTCACTCGGCCTAGCAAGATCTCGGCGAAGTACAGCTTGTCATCGTCAGTAACGAGATTCGCCAGACGCGTTGCCCGCCCCAGGAGTACCGGCAGGACACCTTCGGCCAATGGGTCCAGGGTACCCGCATGGCCTACTCGCCTCTGATGGAAGAGTCGCCGCGCCAGGGACACCATATGATGTGATGATGTCCCGGACGGCTTACAGACATTGAGCACTCCGTGAGTGATCGGAACCGCGGAGCTCAGCTTCGCCCCTCCGCGCGAGTCCCTTGATTAGCTTCAGCCTCGATGGCGCCCAGAAGCTCCATCACCCGCTGGCCACGCTGAATTGACGGGTCAAGCTCAAAATTGATCAACGGCGTATGCCTGAGATTCAAGCGGGCGGCCAGCTCACGCCGAAAGAATCGCGCGGCCTTCCTCAGGCGAACCATGATGATCGCCATCTCCTCGTCCGTCCCATAAATGCTGACATACACTCGGGCTGAGGTGAAATCCGATGCAGTTCGTACCTCGGTGAAACTGATCAAGCTATGAAGCTGCGGATCTTCGGTCTCACGACGGAGAAGATCCGCTAGCTCTGCCCGAATCAGCTCATTGATCCGGAGCAATCGTCTATTTGGCACTGTCGCCTCCCCGAGGCCTACGCGAAGGCCGGGATCTCGACCTCTCCAAAGACTTCAAGGACATCGCCCTCTAAGAACCCTGTGAACCCTTCGATCCCAATTCCGCATTCGTAGCCGGTCGCCACCTCGCGAACATCGTCCTTAAATCGCCGCAGGGTGTTCACTTTCCCTTCGTAGAGAAGGTCGCCCTTGCGCAGGACGCGGACCCGGCTATTGCGGTGAATATTTCCATCAAGCACGTAGCACCCGGCCACGGCGTTTCGACCAATGCGGAAGATCTGTCGCACCTCAGCGTGGCCTTCCACGACTTCAGAGATGGTTGGACCAAGCAAGCCCTTGACCGCCTTCTCGAGATCATCCACGAGCTCGTAGATAACATCGTAGAAACGCATGTCAACCCTCTGGGAATCAGCCGTGCGCTTAGCACCGGGCTCCAGTTTCACGCGGAACCCGACAACCACGGCACGAGAAGCCGCGGCCAGCATGACATCGGACTCGGTAATGTTCCCGACGGCCGCATGGATCACCCGGATGCGCGCGCCTTCCTGTGCCTGCTTATCCAGCGAGGAGACCACGGGTTCCACTGAGCCCTGCACGTCCGCCTTGATCACCACGTTCAGCTCTTTGATTTCACCCGCCTGGATCTGCGCGAAGACGTCCTCCAGCGTGACCTCGGTTCGGCCTGTGTCGCGCTGAGCGTCGGTGCGTGCCGCTTCGGCCAGAGCCCGAGCAATTCGCTCCTCCTTGACGACCTGAAAATGCTCCCCAGCCGGAGCAACACTATTGAGGCCGAGAATCTCGACCGGCGTAGAGGGGCCTGCTTCTTTCACGGGATGCCCGAGATCGTCAAGCATGGCTTTGATCCGGCCAAACGATCCCCCAGAGACAATGATGTCCCCGGGGCGCAGCGTGCCGGATTTCACCAGCACCGTGGCAACGGGGCCTCGCGCGCGATCGAGCCTGGCTTCAAGCACGTAACCCCGAGCCAGTCGATTCGGGTTCGATTTGAGCTCAGCAACTTCCGCAACGGTGACGATGTACTCCAGAAGCTCAGGAATCCCGTCTCCAGTCCGCGCCGAAACGGGCACGCAGGGAATATCCCCACCATAATCTTCAATAAGCACATTTTGATCGGCGAGCTGCTGCTTGACTCGATCAGGGTTAATGTTGTCTCGATCCATCTTGTTGAGCGCAATGATGATCGAGACATTGGCGGCGCGCGCGTGGTCAATCGCTTCCCTGGTCTGCGGCATCACGCCGTCATCGGCGGCCACCACAATCACAGCGATATCAGTCACCTGCGCGCCACGTGCTCGCATAGCGGTAAAGGCCTGGTGCCCGGGTGTGTCAATGAATGATACTGGCTGGCCGTTCACCTCCACTTGATAAGCACCGATATGCTGGGTAATTCCGCCAGATTCACCCGCCGCCACCTTTGTCTTCCGGATCGCATCCAGGAGACTCGTCTTGCCATGATCCACATGGCCCATGATCGTGACAACCGGAGGCCGCGGCACGAGGAGTGTGGGATCATCATCCTCGAACTCGGATACATGCACCACGTCCGGATCCGCAACGACCGGCTCCACCACAGCGCGCTCAGGCTCACGCACTTCAAAGCCCAGCTCAGTGGCAACAATCCCGGCGGTTTCAGCGTCAACGATCTGGTTCACCGTTGCGAGTACGCCGTTCTTCATCAACTCTTTAATGACAGTGACCGGGGTCACGTTGAGCAGAAGTCCAAGATCCTTTACGGTCATGGCCTGCGAGATCTCAACAACGCGTTGCCCGTCTACGAGCGCAACAGCCTGGGAGGGAGACTCATCGACAACGGTCGCCGGACCACCCGTGCGGCCCCCTCGTCGGTTCCCTTGCGGCCGGTTTGGACGTCTTCGGATTTGTCGTGGACTCATGGGTGTTCTCCTCCCGTGTGCTTCCCCGAGACTTCGGCGATAAACGACTCTGCATATATGCGCAGCGCCTCGCGATCCTCGGTCCGCAATTCAGTTTTCAGTGCACTCGCAAGTGCATTTCGTCGCAGCGCGGTATCCCAACAACGTGCGTCATGGCAGAGGTATGTGCCTCGGCCGGACTGTTTGCCGGTGGGGTCAACAACGACCGCATTCTCCGCCGTTCGCACCACGCGAACGAGCTCGCGCTTGGGGCGTTGAGTTCGGCAGGCAGCGCAGGTTCGCTCCGGAATGTGGCGCTGCGCCAATCCTCCTCCTAGGTCGACGGCGTCTCGCTTGACGCCGTCACTCCGCTCGAGGCCAGCCCATCAGCCTCGGCGGGCTTAGCTTCATCAGCCTGCAAGATCTCGGCATCCGCATCCTGATCAACCGGATCAAGCGCCGTTGCCGCGGCAACGGCGGCATCCGCCAGATCATCCGCTGCCTGAATGTCGCTCTTAATGTCAATCCGCCAGCCTGTCAGCTTTGCAGCCAGTCGAGCATTCTGGCCTTCTTTGCCGATGGCGAGTGACAACTGTCGGTCCGGCACCACCACCGTGGCGGTTTTTTCCTCATCATTGGTCTCAACGCTTGAGACCTGGGCGGGACTGAGGGCATTGGCAACATACCGCTTCACATCCTCGTCCCATTCCACCACATCGATCT
>JBJXFJ010000450.1:0-7695 GCA_046154735.1 Chloroflexota bacterium
CTCAGGACACCTTGAGCTCTCGGCCTGTGTCTGAAGCTTGCTTGATCGTATCGATGAAGCGGTGCAGGTCCACCGCGGTGTCAAATGTGGGGAGGTGGTTCTGCCCGGTCCGGATCGCATCGGCAAACAGCGCGTACATCTGGCCGACGTTGTAGGGATCGCCGCGGGGGAAGTCGGCTGGGACATAGGCGAAGCGCTCGGGCACGTCCAGGTCACTCAGATCATGGCCGCCATGAGCGCCCTGGAGGCGCAGTGTCTCACCGCGCTGAGATGAAACATTGCCCGTGGCCACCAGGGTTCCTTCTCGCCCGTAGATCTCCATCCTGAACCCACTGCCGGCCCACGGGGCGGCGGCAACATGGACTGAGGCTACCGCGCCATTCACAAGTTTTCCGCTGACAAGGACGTTGTCTGGCGAGCTGACATCCACCATTTGTTCCGTGTCGGTCTCATACCATTGCGGCGACTGCGTGGTGACCATGCTGGCCACCCGCGCGAAATTGCCCGCGACGAAACGCAGCGCATCGATTACATGTCCGTTGGCGATGGTGAGGGTGTTTGCCCCCAGGCTGATATCGCGCTGCCAGGTGCGGGTGGATGGGCGTTTGAGCGAACCGTCACGAATGCAGGTGACGTGACAGGACAGGACCTCGCCCACATATCCAGACTCAATCTGCTCTTTCATGAACATCAGCGTGGGACTGACCCGTGATTGCAGCCCAACGGCGGTCTGCACGCCTCGGGCGCGGGCCAGTGCCGCCAGCTCTTCGGCTTCAGCAGTTGTTCGGCCCAGCGGCCATTCAGTGTAGACGTGCTTGCCGGCTTCCAGGGCCGCTTTCGTCGGCTCGTAATGACCCGGCACCCGCACCACCACGGCCACCGCGTCGATCTCAGATGAGGTCACCATCGCCCGATAGTCATGAAAGGCGAACTGCGCGCCAAACGTCTCCTTGGCCTCTTCAGCGCTTTCCGGCCGGGTGGTACAGACCGCGGTTAGCTCAACATCCGGACTGGCCATCAGCGCCGGAAAGTGGGACTGCGCTGCCCAGTTGGAGCGCACGTTAGCTCCAATAAATCCCAGACGAATCTTCTGTGCCATGGCGCATGCTCCTCAGGCCTGGTAAGGGTTGCATTATGTCAGAGACTGAGCCGGCTGTTTCAGTACGTACGGCCTAAACAGGCCCACTGATCCGGGCCCTGTCACCTGAGTCAGATGTCGAAGGCTCAATGCGAGCGAACTTGTGAGCGATCATGGTTGTGCCGCTTTGAGTCATCGGGTGTAGTCATCGGTTTGAGTTGAATAATGCGGTAGTTATTCATACAATTCAAGTATGAAGGCAATCGTTTCGGAAAAAGGGCAGATCACAATCCCGAAGGCGTTGCGTGACAAACTGGGGATTCGGCCCGGCACCGTGCTCGACTTCGCAGATGAACAGGGGCGGCTGGTGGCTCGAAAGCACTCCGAAGTCGACGTCATTCAGAAATGGCGAGGTCGCGGCAAACTTCCTGGCGGAATGGATGTTGACGCTTACTTGAACGAGTCTCGCGGGTGATTACGGCCTTAGACAGCTCCGTCCTTCTTGACGTCATCACAGATTCCTCAGTGCATGGTGATTCGTCGGAGCAGTGCCTTCGACAGGCTCGAGTAGAAGGTGCGCTCATCGTCTCGGAGTGTGTACTCGCAGAGATTCGTCAAGCGTTTAGCGGCGAGAACTTTGACGAGTTTCTTATCGACTGGCAGCTCCAGTTTGTGCCTTCATCTCGAGAAAGCGCAATGTTGGCCGGCGAGCACTTTGCGCGATATCTCCGACGAGGAGGGCGGGCCAGCCGAGTCTTACCGGACTTCCTGATCGGCTCCCACGCACTTCTGCATGCGGACCGACTGCTTGCGCGTGACCGAGGCTACTTACGCGACTACTTTATAAATCTCCCCGTCTGGCAGCCGCAGACGTAGCCGCTGAGCCAGGACTGCGTCACGTAGTGGAACCAGTTCTCGCTCACTGCTGCTTTGGGAGCGCGTCCTCAGCGGCGTCCTAAAGCATTCTCGTGCATGGATTGACTATCAATTACGATACGCATATACACACAATGATTTGAAGTCACGGTCCTGCGCGTGAGGTTGGCCCACTAACCCGGAAGGGTACCGCGAGCCGGTAGCTTGGGTGCCCTGGCAAAAAACAGCGCCAATGTACCCAGCATGTGGCAAACCACCAGCGTGATCAAAAATGAGGCGTACGATCCGCTCGCGTCGTGCATGAGCGAGCCCATGGGCGGGCCCACGCCGAGGCCAACGTAGCCGATGGGTACTAGCGTCCCGCTAATAGCGCCAAACGATGCACGACCGTAGTAGCGTGCGATGATCAGGTTAAACACCGCTCCCTCGCCGCGCACGGCAAATCCGTAAAGCGTGGAGAGCACAAGTGCGAGCACGTCATTGCTATTGAACATGACGCCCACGATGATCAGCCCGCCAATTGCCGCCGAGACCATGCCGAGCACGCGTTCAGAGATGCGCTCGGCAAGGTAGCCCCACAGACCCATGGAGAGTCCGTTGGTGAGGGCATAGCCGCCAATAGCAAATGCGATCATTGCAGCGGACACGCCCACGTCCGCGTAATGCTGAAACAGGTGAAACGAAGCTGAGCCGCTAATGAGCACGGCTAGAAACTGTCCCACCACGAGGAACCAGAATGTAGGCGTGCGCATGGCCTCCTTCACCGTGAAGTCATGCTCAATCCCTGCTCGCCCTCCGGCGGCAGCGCCATCGCTCGCGGCCGTGGCGCCATCCGGCAGCAGCCCAACGTCCTCCGGCCGTCTGCGCAATAGCCAGAATCCCGGGATGACCAGCAGGAGCGTCAGCACTCCCAGGCCCACGAAGACCGCGCGCCAGCCAAACCCGCTCATGACAAGCTGGGCTATTGGAACGAGGAAGGTGTTAGACACGGGGAAGGCCATGCCATAGATCCCCACCGCGCGCCCTCGATAACGGCGGAACCAGTTGGTAACGGCCGTGCTGGAGACGACACCGCTCAGCGATGCTTGCGAAATTCCGCGGCCGATACTGTAGCTCAGGTAGTACTGCCAGATGGATTGCAGCGCGGCGAGTCCAAAGAAGCCACCAGCAACAAATACCGAGGCAATGGGCAGGATAGCGCGAGGCCCAAACCGATCTGCGAGCCGGCCGAGCACGGGCGAGAGCGCCGCGGTCACCAGGACGCCCAGAGTCAGCGCAAAGGAGGCTTCCGTCCTGGTCCAGCCCATCTCCGCGGCCATAGGCACTACCATCACGGCCATGAAGAGCTGCGACGTAGCTCCAGACAGCGACGCTGAGACAAAGCACACTGCCACAATGACCCAGCCATAATAGAAGGGCACGCGAATGGGCGGTTGAGCGGCCAGTGGAATGATCCTTGAGCTAAGTCGCCTGCTGAACCAACGGGCCCGCCAAGCGTACGCTGCCAATCACACGCTCGTCCAGCAGGGTACGCGCTCGACACAGCGTTAGTAGCGCGCCGGGAAAAGCGTTGCCAATTTTTGCCGACCCTGGGCTAGCGGGCTAGAATAGCTCCCACTGCCTTACGATCCGGTTCCGCGGCATCGTGAGTCGGGGAATCTTATCGGAGGCTGACATCATGGCGGATGTGAAAGTGAACGTTCGGCCGAACGGGCCATTGATCATTGAGGGGCCCATCTCACTGCTGGACGGTGAGGGCAACGAATATAAGCTCGAGGGCGAGCGCATTGTGCTCTGCCGCTGCGGCCAGAGCAGCAAGAAGCCCTTCTGCGATGCCACGCATCGCTCCTGTGGCTTCGAATCCACGGTCTCCGCGACCGCCTAAGCGCGCCAGAATCCAACCCAGTCACCAAGAGAAAGCTCCTGGTGACTGGGTTGGATTCAATCAGACTGGTCTCCGATCTCTAACGGACCCAGCTTAGCGCAGGACCGCTTGCAGATCCCTGACGTTCGCTTCCAGGACTTGGCGGAACTCTTTGAGCCCGATCGCCACGCCTTCCAGCTCCTGTTTGAGAATTCGCTCTGGGTCAAGCTCCAGCGGCCGATCTGGCGTCTTGGCCACATGTGCTTTGATCTGGTCAGCCACGGGGAGGCCGGCGCGCACGAGGCCGCCGAGGACCGCGATCTCCAGCAGCTCAAATGGCGGGCAGGAGAGGCAGGGATCCCCACCGGGGACAGGAATACCGTCCTTCCAGAAGAGACGATCTTTGAGCCAGGCCCAGAAATCGTCATCAATCAGGTCCAGCTTGTCAAACACCCATTGCGTGACCCAGCATGGGCCAAGGTAACGCACAAGCTGCGTATGGAATGGCTTGCCCAGGTCAAAGATACTGTGCTTCGGGCTGTATTCCTGAAAACCCAGGTACGTAAAGTATGACTTGGTCAGCGCAAACACGAGGCACCAATCATTCACGCCGGGCGGAGCCAGCCACTTGGCCACATTGAGATAGTAGCGGCTGATTTTCTTCCATTCGGTCCCGTTCTCAGCTTCTAGCGCCTGGATATTCTCATCAAACCAGTGATGCCAGGTGGAATCGGTGACCACTCGCCCCACGTTCGCGGAATGTCCATCGTACACGCCCACCATAGCAAAGCGCTTCTTGGGTGACGGCCCCTTGGCAAGGTTATACGGCGGATTGGGAGTCGTGGTGCCGTGAGCAATGACGCGCGGCCGCGGCTGCTTGCCGTTCACGGTGGGATACTCACTTCCGGTCAGGTCCTGGAATTGATAGGTGGCGCTCAGGTTGATCTGCCCATCCTCAAAGAGCCAGCCCTCATGTGGATGATCCGGCATCACGTCGATCGGCCCGAGATCAGGGTGGCACAAGATGGGATGCGGCCGCTCACGTACCTGGAAGATCGAGATCTGCTGCGAGATCCACGGCACCCAGTCAATCTTCTGGGCCGTGGCGTCCTCCTGATTGCTGAACGGGATGAGCCCGCCGGCATTGATCTGGGCCGGAGTGGCGGGCTGGTTGGTGTCGTGGCGGAGCGCCGTATCGGCGTCGTTGATGCCACCGATAGGCGGAACGCCCTGGGCGTTGGTCCAGCGGCGCATGGAGCGGATGCGAGGGATACGGTGGCACATGGAGGCGCCAAGATAGTCATGATCGCCCATGGCTAGCAGCCCGCCGCGGCGCTCGTTCATCCACCGTGTGAGCGCCTTCAGCTCGGCATCTGAGGCCGGGAGCTGGTTCGCGTTCGTGATGTTGGCATCCGGCCCAGCGTCGTTCCCAGGGTTGAAACCGAAGCACCAGACCTCATGATATTTGTTGAGTATGGGCTGGTTGGCCTCCTGCTGATCAAAGCGGAAGCCCACATAGCGCGGGTCGCCGGGGCCGGGTTGATTGTTGGTCGCCGGGGCGGCGTTGTTGCGCCGTGCCAGATCCACCGAGAAATAGGTGCAGCCGATGTGCGATTCGCGCAGGAGCCGCACCACGCGGCCCACGCCGAATCCGGAGGGAGCTTCGGTCAGCGAAACGCTGCCGTCCACTACCACCAGGATCTTGACGCGGGAGAACAGCTTGATGCGATCGTACAGATCGCCGATAGGTTTGAGATAAACATCCGAGACGCCCGAGAGCGCCTCGACTTGATGGACGTCGATCACGATAAGCCCCCCGAAAACTTTGGCATTGCGATGCGACGAGTGAGCCGATGCCACCACCGGTGTTTGCGCACGGCAACGGCTCCCTCGCGCACCTTCAGCTCAACTAGGTCCAGTCGGGACTGGTCCGTTACGAGCAGGTGGCAACGGCGGATACTTTGACTCGGCAAGCCATGGGAAATCCCGCCAGAGCTAGGCTGACACGTAGCGTCAGTGTTAATGAGTGATGAGGAAGCAGCTCACCCGGTCGTGCCTCGTGCTGCTTGAGCCTCGAAGAGCACTGGCCACTGACCGGCGGGAGCCCCGCGCGTGGCCGAAGCCTCTAACACGCTGTCTCCTGTGCATCGATTTCGTAGCGGAAGCGAATCTTGGGCAGTGCCCGCGCGCCCATCCGGACGTAAAAGCCGATACCTAGCTTGTTGTCCACAGGGGTCTGCCATTCCGCTGAGCTGCATCCATGCGCGGCGCAGAACGTACGGAGCTGTCCGAGAAACAACCGACCAATGCCGCTGCCCCGGTGCGGCTCTCGAATATACAGACAATCCATAGAGGCGAACGGCTCAGCACTCCAGGTTGCAAAGTCGATCGTCACGGTCATGAATCCGATGAGCTCACCCCCATCTGTCGCGACCCAGCCATAGAGAGCTGCGGGATCCGAGAACAGTGCCAAGCGCCAACGCTCAACCTGGCCATTCTCGGAGAAGTCGGCCTTCTCGTAGGCCGCGTGCTCACGGCACAGGTCCAGGAGTGCATCAAGGTGGTGCGGCTCAATCGGCTGCACTCGGATCGCGTCGTTCATATCCATCCCAGGATAGTAGCCCCGAGAGGGGCGTTGATGGCGAACCGTTCCAGGTGCCTCCGCGCGAGGACGGTTGCCGCCGTCACTGCGAACGGGTCTCCGGTTTGTAGTGACACCGTGGATCGCCACTACCGATGCTATGCCGTCGGACTGGACTAAGAGGGTAGACGCGACGTGTGCGATGAGCGCTACCGTGTGCTTGCCCAGAATCTCTGAACACAAAGCTACCTCATGAGCGCCGAGCCGATGCAACTGGTTCTGTGTCGCTGCCCCCACGAAGTCACCACCGATATCTGGGAGGTTCCGGGCCCGCTCTGCGACTGTATCCAACTGATACTCAATTGAATCGACCCGCCCCGCCCAAAGCGCCTGGTAGGGACTCGCAGACTGGGACCACGCTCCGCGCGTCAATCCTGCATTCCTTATTGGGTGCGCCTCAGAGTTTCCCAGTGGGGCTGGGCCGGCTTGCCCCCGGGGGCCGGAAAGCTTTGAATCACACCCTTCATTATTCGCTGAGAGCCACACCCAACACCTGCAAGGCCCGCACGAGATCGACATCATCCGGCGGCACTGGTTCAGGGGCATCCTTGGCGATGAACCGGGCCCCTTCAAACACCGCCGAGCAGTGCAGCCTGGCATCCAGACGACTCGCATACACCACTCCAGCATACCCATGGTCAGAGGCCCAGCGCGCAACCGCCTGCGTGAGGCGACGCCACGGGCCCAGCACGGTGCTCAGGTCCAGATCGGGCAAGCCCAGCTCTACCAGCAGTTTCGCCAACTCCGCGCGCAATGCCTCGCGTGTCTCGATCGCACGCAGATCCAACCATTCCTGCCCCGGCTGGGGTCGCTTCACGAAACGGAAAAAATCGTACGCTAAGCTCGAAACGCCCCCCTTGGGGATCACTATCACCCGCACCTTCACTCCAGGAGACATTGAACCATGGCCCTCTTCGTTCTTGAGTTCGCGTTCGATCGAGACAATGCACGCCGCATGGAGGTGCGGCCGGCACACCGTGACCACCTGCGCAGCCTGCTGGATGCGGGGAAGCTGGTCATGGCAGGGCCATGGGCAGACGATAGTGGTGCCATGATCATCCTGAACATTCAGGATGAGACCGAAGCGCGAGCGATCCTGGCCAACGACCCCTATACCCATGCGGACTGTGTGACCGTCGTCGCCCTACGAGCCTGGACACCCATTCTCCCAGCGCCATAGGCGGTCGCTGCACGACCAGGAAGCGCGTCGTGACGGCGTCAGAATAGCGTCCACTC
>JBJXFJ010000516.1:0-3219 GCA_046154735.1 Chloroflexota bacterium
TCCTCCTCCGAGAGGCGTTGACCGAACGCTTACGGCCTTCCGTCTCGAACTTCACATACTCTCAGCGTACTCTTAATTCGCATGGGCTAGCGGGCTACCCGGTTTTGAGGATCGCGGCGGAACGCACGGAGACGGCCGTCCCGCCAGGGCCATGCCCTCGCACCTGAATCGCAATTGCGCGCGAGGGCTGCAGAGGACAGGATTCATCTCGCCGCCGTCTCGAGCGCATTGAGCTGCAATCGGAGTGCCGTCATCGCCTTCTCAAGCTCCGACTTCAGCATGCGCTCGCCAACCAGGCGGGCGGCCGCGGCCCCAAGACCGCTCGTGGCAAGCTCAAACTCCACTGTTGCATAGACCGTGCATCCGTTTTCGCCCTCCTCCAATTCGACTTCAAGCACGAAGCGTGCACCTGCATCGAACGTGCCTTCCAGTGCGAAATAGGTGGGTGGGTCCCACTCCACGCATTGGCCGGTTCCGGTCAGCTCCTGGCCGCCGATAGACACGGTGAGCAAGGCCTCAAGCGCGGCGCCATCGCTCTCCGAGGTTTGCTGAGCGGACGAGAGGTACGGTATCCAGAGTGGACCATTGTTCAAGTCAGCGACATATTCGAACGCTCGTGTCGCGGCAATAGCAACGGTCACTTGCCCGGTCAGCGCCGGCATTGCTCCCCCCTGATCCTCGATCTCGCCAGTCGACTTAGAGAATTGCTTCATTACTATACGGACATCGTGAGGTAGAAACAGCCCCGACGGCGGCCGACGATGCCCGCGGACCCTCTCGTTCAGATCTTTCTTAACGGATTTTCAACTCATGTTGATGTCAGTCTGAGTGCCGGCTGAACTGCCGCGCCTACTCTGTCTCTAGCAGGTAACCGCGAACAGCGGTGCCGCGACGAGAAGCCTGGAAGGTCAAACGGGAACACGCCAGTCTCACGGAGCGCAGGGAATGGACACGCCCAGTCTGCGGCTTGCCGCAAGTGCCAGGCTGGCGCACCCCGCGGTATCGAGGCGCAGCCGGACCTTCATGATCACTGGTATGGAGCAGGCGTGCGCGCCGGAGGATCCCGATGACCGTTCGAGTATTTGAGCCTCAGCGAGAGATCGATTCAACTCGCCTGGAGATGCTGGATCGACGTCGTCGGTCCAGCACGGTGTCAGCGCCGGCGGTGATCCGTGTGCCGCTGGTGCCCGTGGGGGAGCGTCCCCTGAACGAGCGCCCGGGCGCGTGTGCGCACTGTGGCAGTAAGGGCTTCAACGTGCATCAGCGAACCTGGCGCACGGTGCGTGACCCTCACCTGAAGCGAGTCAATGTGGCCCGCTTTGTCTGCAAGCGTTGTGGCGCCACGTGCCGGTTGTATCCCACTGGGATTGGTCCGGAGCGGCAGAGTGAAGCCATCAAGCAGATCTGCGCCATGCTCTACTGCATGGGCCTGACCTATCGAAATGTGCAGCAAGTGCTGCAGCATATTGGGTGCCCGCTCTCCATGACGACGATTCGGCAGGATGTGCTCCAGGCCTGCGCGGTGGAGCAGACCATGCGCCCGTTTGATCGGCTTCATCTCACCGTTGATGAGCCGGGCCGGTTGAGCGGTCCGGATGGAGCGCTGGTGATCCGACTCATCGGCAGCTTGCCCGCCCGCCGCTGGCTTGAGCTTGAGGTGACCGAACGCGTGGGTGGAGCGGAGCTTGAATGGCGTGCCCAGGTGTGCGCCCGCCAATTCTCTGCCAGCGGGTCAGCCACCGGGAACTGAACAAGCTTCGACGCAGTTCCGGGCGGGATGGTACACTGAGTACTCACCCAGGCGGTCCGCGCGACATCAAATCATGGCGGAAGCGAGGGTGTGGATGCAGTCCGTTGATGCTCGGAGGAGCGCAGCGAGACCGGCAACAATGGGAGGTCAAACATGTGGCTGATAGATGACATTGTTGAGGGTGTAGTTGGCAGCTCATTCGGCACCGTCGGAGTTGTCGCGGTGGCAGCGGCGGCGCTGATTGGTGGGCCCCGTTTGAAGCCGCTGGCCAAGGGTGCCATTGTGGGCTACCTGGCAGCAACGCACCGAATGCGTGAATGGATGGCAGAGGCCAATGAGACCGTTCAGGATCTCTACGCGGAAGCCAAGTACGAGTTTGAAGCCACGTCCTCAGGCGAGAATGATGCTGAAGTCCTCGTGACACCCCGTCGCACCCGCCGCTCGGCTTCGCTCAACGAGCAACCCGCCTGACGCCCATGGCCGTGCGTGAACGCGATATGTCTCCGGTGAAGCGCGCGACTCTTGAGGTGATCATTGCTCACTCCAGCCCAGGGCGCCTGCGTTTGCGGGTGTCTCGCCCGGCTATTGAATCAGGCACTGCTGTTGACGCGGCCCGGGCGTTCGATGAGCAGGCTGGCGTGGTCAACGCGCGGGTGAATGAGGCGGCGCGCTGCATTGTTGTGCACTACGACGAGCGAGCCGCCACCCTTGATTCACTCCTCGGGCTTGTGCGGCAGGGCGGCGTGGACATCAAAGTCACCTCGGCCGATGTGCCACGCGAGCTAATGCCCAGTCGCACACCACTTACGATGTGGTTGAGTCGGAAAGCGTCCAATGTGGATGAGCGCCTCTTCACTGCCTCGCGCGGTTCGGCCGATCTGCGCACCCTGGTTCCAGTCAGCCTGGCGGCGCTGGCTGTTCGTGAGATTCTCGCGGGCCGCACCCCAGCCGTTCCCTGGTATGCCCTGGCCTGGTACGCCTTCGATACGTTTGGCAAGCTTCGTAAACCTGACGCAGGGTCTGATCGCGATTCCCGTTAGCGTCCGCGTTCAACCTCGCCGGCTCGCCCGTCACCATCCAATGATGCGCCTGGCGGTTACGGTGGGTCGTCTCCCGCGCTATCTGCGCCTGGGGAAGGCGCTTTACTCCGAGCCGGCGATTGCCCGCCAGCACAAGCTGGCCCTCGCTGCCGGTATTGGCTACGCGGTGCTGCCCTTTGATCTGCTGCCGGGCATCATCCCAGTTCTGGGGCAGCTTGATGACCTGGGCGCATTGCTCCTGGGGCTGCGCTTCACCCTGCGTCATTGCCCGGCGGACGTGGCTGACGGGCATCTCGCCGCGGCGGGTGTGACTCGCGAGATGCTGGATGCTGATCTCCGAACCGTGGGCGTCACCACGCTCTGGATTGGTCAGACCACCGTGCAGAACGGCAAGAAGCTGATCAGTGGCGCCGCGCGGTTCGTCCAATC